>NZ_JAUBOR010000034.1:0-59584 GCF_036700305.1 Microcoleus sp. Z1_A1 | reverse complement strand
CAGCACTGCCCAAAAAACCCGGTGGAAAGCATTACGCTGTCATGTTCAACCAATGTGTAATCGGAACGAAGTAAAGCTCTCACAGCCCTTAAAAATAAGTAGGTTGCTAGCCGTAAGCTGTGAGTGTGAGGGATGGTTGCAGAAGCTAAAGCTCTGCTGTAATAGCAGAGATATGCTGACAGCGCCGGGTGGTGTAAAAGATAGAGACTAAGTAACCCTTTAAAAGCCTAATGCCACAGAAAAATCTGATGGTGGGATGTAGGGGTAAAAGGAAAACTATCAAGCGGTATAAATCATCTCGTGATGCGATCTTACTGTATCCATAACCAGGATTACATCATTCAGGAGCCGTGTGCGGTGAAAGTCGCAAGCACGGTTTTGTAGGAGAGATGGTAGGGGACACTCTGCCATCGACTCTCTAACTGGATCGGAATGATTTAACCGCAGAGGGCGCAGAGAACGCAGAGGGAGAGAATACAGAGAGGAATAATTCGGATGCTACCGGATTTGATATCAAGGGGAAACGGCGCACAGAAGTCTTCTTCCTTCTGCCTTCTGCTATAGTTTTTGGCGCGAACTTAGGTGAGCTTCAATTTCCGATCGCGATCGCCATACAGGGCGCAATTCCTTGCGAGCAAAGAGCTGCGACTGATCGCCGGCGTGGGGCGAACCAGGTTGAGTGGCGTTGCCGTAACTGTTTAGCGCCATCGCTTTCACCGGATTCGAGAACTCAATCGCAGCGACAAAAGAATCGCCTGCAACCGCTTGAAAGCGATTGTCTTTCCCAGGAGCGAACCATACTGAGCGAAATACACCCAAATCACCGTCACCTCCATTTGCGGGCAGATTCGCTTCCCCAGGCAATCGGAAGACTTCCCCCCATGCCACATCTAACGTGCCATAAGTTACCTCAACTTTTACTGCTGTCGCTTCCAGCACCCGCACCGCCTCCGCAGGATTTGCCAACCCGTCTGGCGTCGTTAGCGGCGCATCTTCGCTCCAAGGTTTAGCGAATAACTTATCGTCATCCATCGCTTTTTTCCAAAAGGCAAACAGCACCGCACCGCGACTGTCAGCATCGACTTTGCGATCCCAAGTGGCGAGAACTTCCGCAGCGCGGCGCGCTTTTTCACTGCCTTGCCGTGCGGCGGGAATTAAATCATCGAGGAGGCGATCGGCGAGTTCTACCTGAGTGGAATGTTTGTATTGCATCAATTCATCGAAAGAGATTTTTGCATCTTCTAACAGCATTTTTGCCGATCGCTGCGATCGCAAGTCCATCGGGCCGCGCGGTGCCATGTAGGCGGGATATTTATCCGGTGCGATCGCACTGGGAAACGTCGTCGTCCAGGGAGGATCGTTGGTATTTTGCAACCAACCGCTGGGCGGATCGACAACGCGCGGCAAATCCGCATAGGGATGATTTTTGCTCCACAAAGTCTCTGACGTATTGCCTGCGATCGTGCCTGACCAGTATTTAAAATCTCCGTTTTTGCGTATGGGGACTTGACCGTTAAACAAGTGCATGATATGCCCCTCTCGATCGGCATACATGACGGTAAACATGGGAATTTCTAAGCGCTTTAAAACAGCCTCAAATTCATTGAAATTCCGGGCTCGTGCCATATCCCACCACTGCTGAAGGGCTGCTGGTTTATCGAGTCCGACAACGCGCAGGGCGATCGCTTTGCCCTGTTTTTCTGTGAGAATCGGCCCGTGAACAGAACGCCGCACTACTAGAGATTCCGATCGCAAATTCCCATTCTTTTCTTTGACTTTTAAAACCTTCTCTTCCCTGTCAAAACTTCGGACTTCGCCATCGAAGCGATAGCCATCGTTAGCGAGGGGCAATTCGTAGGCATCCCAGCCATCGTGAGTGTTGACAGTATGAGTCCATCCCAAGTTGTCGTTAAAGGCGATCGTTAATACAGGAAATCCGACGAGAGTCGCTCCGTAAGCGTTAATTTCTGGGGCAACCAGTTGTGCTTCGTACCATAAATATAAATCCGACCAAGGAAGGTGAGGATTTGCCAATAGCATGGCATTGCCACTTTGAGAATGGGAAGGAGCGATCGCCCAACCATTAGAGCCTTTGGGGGTGTGATTTTCAGTGAGATTTTCAACGCGCTCTGGATCGACTACAAAAGTAAAATTGATGACACGCTGCTCGTGTGCCAATACATCTGCCGGTTTGAGGGGCAATGCTACCTTTAATTCTTCCGTGAGCGCCTCTGGGTGTTCTTTTGCATAGGCATTCATTCCGCCAACAAAAGCATCGAGATAGTTGCGAAAAATGGGAGTTTGTGATTCATACCACGCCTTTGCACGATTAGGAATTCCCATAGTTTGCACCCAGCGATCGGATTCCAGATAATCTTCACCCCAAAATTCCGCAGCTTGTCCGCGAGCTTGCCCGTAAAGACGCAAAATCAGATTACCGTGACTTTGCATCTGCGCCCACCCAAAAGCGTAGAAAAGGCTTTTAGTATTCTCTCCGTAAATATGTGGAATTCCATAGGTATCCCAAAGAATTTGAGTGCCTGTTTGAGGCGAGGATTGAACCCCATTATTTAGAAGCAAAACTAAAATAAAACTCATTAATAACGAAACAATCCGTCGGTCTTGTTTTTTTAGTTGTAGAAACACTGGAAATTAATTGGCTAGGGTGGTTTAAACTGAGAAATTGCAGCCTTTTAAACAAGCTGCATGAACAAAACGCCGAGGATTTAAACCCCTTTTATGGAGAACAAGGGAAAAATTTATACCAAATCCGTTGCCCCAAAATGTAATCTATCTACGTCTATCTGAGTCGATATGCAGTTAAAAAAATAACTTTTCTTCGAGCTATCCAGAAAATCCTAAAAAAGACCCTGTGTAAATCGGATGTGAAATTAAAAACCCTCCGCTAGCTCACCAACTTGAAAAGCGCTATAAAACGCCGCTGTGCCTACTGTAAAGCGCCTTATGTTATTGGTGAGGAGGGGGGGTAAACAAGTAGGGCGAGATAGGTTATAAGGTTATTTTTTAATTTGACCTTGTTGCCAATTTCCTTCTACTTTCGTTCCATCTGCATAAATGTAGGAACCTTGCCCGTGTTTCTGGCCGTTGAGGAATTCACCTTGATAGCGATCGCCATTGGCGTAAATGCAGGTACCTTTGCCGTTGAACTGACCATCGCTAAATTCGCCTTCGCAGCGATCGCCATTCTTAAAAACGTAAACTCCTTTCCCGCTCATCTTACCCTTGACAAAAGTGCCTTTATAGCTATCTCCATTGGCGAACTCGCGGACACCTTCACCACTAAATTCTCCATTGTCAAACGGCCCTTGATAACGTCCTCCTTCTTTAAAAGTAAACAACCCCTGACCTTGAGTGTTGCCCTTGACAAACTCTCCTTCATAGCGGTTGCCATTCGGATATTCGCGAACCCCTTTACCGTGAAATTGCCCTTCACTAAATTGCCCCTCATAACGGCCTCCGACCGCAAAGGTATAAATTCCCTGTCCGTGAGGCAAGTTATTCAGCAACTCTCCTTCGTAGCGGTTCTTATTAGCATATTGACAGACGCCTTTGCCGTTAACTTTTCCTTCTTTAATATCTCCTTCGCATCGAGTGCCATTACTGAACGTAAAAGCCCCACGACCGCTGGGAGAACCACTCGTAAAAGAGCCTTCGTAACGAATGCCGTTAGTCGAGGTAAAAGTGCCTGTACCGTCGAACTCACCGTTTTTAAAAGTACCTTCGTAGCGGTTGCCGTTAGCAAATTCGCGGACACCTTTACCGTTGAATTCACCCAAGGCAAATTCTCCTTGATATTTACCTTCTTCTTTAAAGGTATAAATTCCTTGACCGTGAGGTTGGCCGTTGAGAAAAGAGCCTTCGTAGCGATCGCCGTTGGCATATTGACACATGCCGGGGCCGCTGAGTTTTCCCTCACTCAATTCTCCCTCGCAACGTCCGCCATCGGGTAAAGTAATTACTCCTGCCATTGCGCTGTGAGGGTTGGCAAACAACAAAGCCATTCCCAAGTTGGTACCAAGTAATAGAGTGAGTCCAACTCGCTGAAGTTTACTTAATATTGCTGACGACATTCCCACATTCATAATTCACAAAAAATTCAACTTTTAACTTTGCTATTCCTTGGACGGTGCTATAGAATTCCCAGCCAAATTGCTATAGTCTCAATAAAATCCCTAGTCAGTGAGCCGGAAGATAATGACTATTCTTTCCCCTTGAATGCCACTCTCTGATGGGGCATATTTCCTTTCTTGTACTTGTTTCATCGCTGCGCGATTCAAGTCGTTGTATTTGCTAGGAGTCAATATCTTGATGTTGGATGTCTTACCGTTGGGGTCAATGTCACAAATGAGTTCCACTTGGCCTTGGCGCCCTTCTTCTCTGGCTGCGATCGGATATTCAGGTTTACCGCAGCCACTAATGCAAGTGGCCAGAGGCGCGCCGGCAGGGCGCGAAGGACTCCCCCCTCTTCCTGGATTTGTCGGTTTTGGCATTGGCCCGGAACCGCTGCCAAATGGCCCTGACGAACCCCCGCCGCCATTTCCACCTCCACCGGGTGATGAGTTCGATGCACTTCCTGCAGGGCTACCAGAGGAGGGGAGGTTTCCTACATCCCCGATCGCACTTCCCGAATTTCCGCCACCTCCTGGCCTAGTAGCTGTGACTGGTGAGCCAGCCGCAGGCGATCGGGGCGATCGCCCCGAACCAGCCGCAAATGGCTCATCAGAAGGTATGTTGCCATTTTCGCGGGCACCGGATGGTGAGTTCGACGCACTTCCTCCGGGGCTATCAGGGGAGGAGGGGTTTGTGAGATCCCCGATCGCATTTCCAGAGTTACTACCGCCTCCTGGCCTAGTAGCTGTGACTGGCGGGCCAGCCCCGGGCGATCGCTGTATGGGCCCGGAAGAAGGATTTAATGGCTCTGAGGAAGGTTCCCCGCTACCCGCCGAAGCAGGCGGCTGGTTTTCAGGGCTGTCTGAGGAGTTGGGATTTCCAGCATCTTTTGTAAAGTCTGTGGAACTTGCAGCACCCTTGGGGCGGGAGTCGCTAACGGGTGGTTCGCTTTTTGGAGGATCGGGCGAGGGGGTTTCGGGTTCCTGGGCGATCGGGGTTTGAGGAGTTTTTGGGGAATTGAAATCCTCTTGAGGTGCGGGGGAAGGCTCGATAGGAGTTGGTGGTGGCGTTGCCGCTACTGGCGGCTCCTCTGGAATCGGCGGTGGCGTTACCGCTACTGGCGGCTCCTCTGGAATCGGCGGTGGCGTTACCGCTACCGGTGGCTCCTCTGGAATCGGCGGTGGCGTTACCGCTACCGGTGGCTCCTCTGGAATCGGCGGTGGCGTTGCCGCTACCGGTGGCTCCTCTGGAATCGGCGGTGGCGTTGCCGCTACTGGCTGCTCCTCTGGAATCGGCGGTGGCGTTGCGGCTACCGGTGGCTCCTCTGCAGGAGTTGGCTCTGGTGGCGGTTCTGGTTTGAACGTCTCAGGCGGGGGAGATGCCTTTTCTGGAATAGTCGGCTCTGGCTTGGTTTCCTCTACTGTGGGCTCATCAAGCACAACAATTTCAATTGCATCCTCTTCAAATTCAGCAGGTTTGACCAACTTGAGGCTCAACGGCAGCGCGACACCGTGCAGTAAGGTTGAGGCTAACAGACTGATCGCCAGAACTTTTTTGAGAGCTTCTTCTTGTTGTTGTCTTTGCGTCGCCGAAATATTTGAAAAACTCATGCCTTCTCACTCTCCTTTATGGATGGCAACATCCTCGCTGGCTCCCCGACATCACCCGAAACAAGCTACCAACTGCGGGTTGAGCTTGCTATCACTGATGAACCTACCCATCCTATAAGAAGACTGTCACCCTGTTCAAGACTCTTGCAATTAATTTTCATTATTTAATTTTGAGATAGGGGCTAGAGGCTACCAATCAGCATTTTCTTTGGGGGCGTCTACTTTGCTCTTATGGGCGGTGTCAATGTTCTGATTCTGGCAGGGCCAGGTTCCACAACGCCTTAAATGCAATACTCTAGCCCCTAATCTACCAACAAAATTCCACATTCTCAAGCTTTTCATAAAAATCAATTAATTAGTAAAACTTATTTTTTTTTGCTATCAGTTCGATAATTATTATCTAAAAGTGTGGCGCATGACTTGACAAACCCTGAACTTTGTGGAAACCTAGTTGAGAATCTTTTAAATTATTGAAGATTATTGTCAAGTCCTAACGCAAATATTTAGCAAAGAAGCACTGGCAGAACAATCTGTCGCGATCTCGATCGGGATCGCAGTAGGAGCATTTTGGGTACAGACGAAGATAGTCACATACAGGTAGTGCGATCGCCCTTGAGTGAAACAATTCGCAGCCTGAATCACTTGTGCCGACTTGACGCAGAAACTCTACCAACCTTCGATCGGGCTAATTGCACCATTAGGCAGCTTGCGATCATTCAACAGAGCTAGCGAGAGTACAAATCAATGGATGCTTTCATTTACATTTTTCGCGCCGCAGGCATTGTTGCTTGGCCGCTATTGGCCTCCTCAATCGCAGCAGTCGCGCTGATCATAGAGCGTCTTGCCTTTTGGTTTAGGGTAAATCGGCGGCAGCGGCGAGTCGTGCGAGAAGTGCTACAGCTTTACAGTCAAAACCCCGATTCCGCCATCAAAAAGTTACAAGTAAACAGCGATTTGCCCCTAGCCCGGATTTTTTTAGAAGCTTTAGAATTAGACTCCCCCAACATCGAAGAATTTCGTTTGGCCTTAGAGAGTGGTGCTCAGGCAGAAATCCCCATCCTGAAGCGATTCAATACAATATTTGACACCATTATCAGCCTTTCCCCACTATTTGGGTTGCTCGGAACAGTTTTGGGGTTAATTACCACCTTTAGTTCTCTCAAACTGGGGAATGCCACGGGCACCAATGCCGCAGGCGTTACTTCTGGGATTAGCGAAGCCCTCGTTTCTACGGCAATAGGGTTAGTTGTGGCAATCTTTACACTCTTATTTGCCAATATGTTTCGCGGGTTTTACTTACAGCAGATAGCTTTTATTCAGGAAGCTGGAGGCCAGCTAGAGTTAATGTACCGTCACCGCTACGAAAAACTACCAAGAGAATCTAATTATGCGCCTACCCGATGAACCTGAGACTATTGCCCAGATTAACATCGTGCCAATGATTGATGTGGTCTTCGCCATATTAACGTTTTTAATTGTTTCCTCTCTGTCTTTATCCAAATCCGAGGGTCTACCCGTAAATTTACCGAAAGCATCAACCTCTCAAGTTCAGGACTCGCCTGCTAAAATTACCGTCACCATTGATGCTAATGGAAAATTAATGGTTGATAAAAAGTTAGTCAACTTAGACCAGATTGAGAGTACAGTGCGACAGGTAATGGGGTCAAATCAGAACTCCTTAATTGTGTTGAATGCAGATAAAAGCGTCAATCACGGAAATGTTGTGGAAGTTATGGATCGATTACGCCGAATTAAGGGAGCTAAGTTAGGGATTGCTACCGCAAAGTAGAGAGTTCCTATAATTACTAATTTGTAATTCCCTCACACCCTTAAACATGAATTACCCCGTGAAAATTTACTAAAAAAGCCTGTAAGCCTGATTAAAAGGTAGTCCTGAATAGTCTGTATGATTCAGGACTTTATTTGATAAAGCAGTTAAAAATTAAAGTCCTTACTGCCAACAAACAGCAAGGACTTTAATTATTTATTCCTGAGTTTTAAGGATGAAAATCCTTACTACACACGTTAAATACTGGCCATCACTTCACGCGCTGCAGCCAAAGTTCGATCGATATCTTCCTCAGTATGAGCCAAAGAAGTAAATCCCGCCTCAAACTGCGAAGGAGCCAGATAAATTCCGTGCTCCAACATTCCCCGGTGAAAGCGGCTGAACTTTGTCAAATCCGACTTCTTCGCATCCTCATAATTGTGAACCGGGCCAGCCGCAAAAAACAAGCCAAACATCCCGCTAATTTGCCCGCCCCAAGCCGCGTGCCCGGTTTCCTTAGCAATTTTTAGCAATCCGTCAGACAGTTTTTTAGTAATCTTATCCAACTGTTCGTAAGTGCCGGGTTTTTGCAGCAATTCCAAAGTCTTAATCCCAGCAGTCATCGCCAAAGGATTTCCCGAAAGCGTACCCGCTTGATACATCGGGCCAGCAGGAGCCACCATCCCCATAATATCCCGCCTTCCCCCGTAAGCTCCCACCGGCAAACCGCCACCGATAACTTTACCCAAAGTAGTCAAATCCGGGGTGACACCGAATCTTTCCTGAGCTCCACCGTAGGCGATGCGGAAACCAGTCATTACTTCATCAAAAACCAACAAAGCACCGTTATCTTTAGTAATTTCCCGCAAACCTTCGAGAAAACCTGCATCCGGGGTAATAAAACCGGCATTCCCCACCACTGGTTCGAGAATTACGCCTGCTATCTCGCCGGGATTTTCGGCAAATAAAGCTTTGACTGCTTCTAAATCATTGTAGGGAGCGTTGAGGGTATTGGCAGTAGTGGATTTCGGGACGCCCGGAGAGTCGGGAAGGCCCAGAGTTGCGACACCGGAACCGGCTTTTACCAAGAACATATCGGCGTGCCCGTGATAGCAACCTTCAAATTTAATCAGTTTATCGCGTCCGGTGAAAGCTCGCATCAGGCGCAAAACGGCCATACAGGCTTCGGTGCCGGAGTTGACAAATCGCACCATTTCAATGCTGGGAACGGCATCGATGACCATTTCGGCGAGTACGTTTTCCAACAGCGATGGTGCGCCGAAACTCGTACCTTTTTCTAAAGATTCGTGCAAGGCTTTGATGACTTCCGGGTGGGCGTGGCCACAGATGGCGGGGCCCCAAGTGCCTACATAGTCAATGTATTGGTTTTCGTCAACATCCCAAATGTAGGCTCCTTTTACCCTGTCAAAGACGATGGGCTGTCCGCCCACGGATTTGAAGGCGCGGACGGGGGAACTGACGCCACCTGGCATCAACTTCTGGGCTGCAGCGAAAATTTCTTCTGATTTGGTAGTTTTCAAGGTTGTGGAAACCAATGTTTTCTCCTTAGTGAACGTCTGTTGTTGGTAGAATAATTTTATAGCCAGTTCAACATAAAGGTTAGGTCGATTCAAGGAAACTATTCTAGTAGATTTTAGGGTACAAACCAATCAGTAGCAATACTAGCTTGGGTTTTTTAGGCTTTGTCGCACTAGCACCGAGCGCCCTAAAATGTAATTTTTTGTAAAATAGTTCTTGACAATTTAGCCATCCCTTGCTCAATCTTCTCTCTTCCTCTGCGTCATCTGCGTTCTCTGCGGTTAATAAAAAAACAATCTCCGACAGGAAAGCGTTAATCTATATTACCAAGTTGAAATAAAATTATGTCTACTACTGATTTATCGAGTTTGAGCCGATCGATCCCAATTGAAAAGATTCGTTACGACGATCGCGGTTTAGTGCCTGCGATCGTCCAAGATTATTTGGACGGTACAGTGTTAATGATGGCCTGGATGAATCGGGAGTCCCTGCAAAAAACGCTCTCTACCGGGCAAACTTGGTTTTGGAGTCGATCGCGCGCCCAATTGTGGCCCAAAGGCGCGACTTCGGGACACATTCAAAATGTCAAAGGGCTGCGTTACGACTGCGATAGCGATGCTTTGCTAGTCACTGTCGAACAAGTCGGAGATATTGCTTGTCACACGGGAGAAAGAAGTTGTTTTCACCAAGTTGATGGGGAAATTCAACCGCCGCCAGGGGATATGTTATCTCAATTATTTGCGGTAATTTGCGATCGGCGAGACAATCCTAACGAAAGTTCTTATACTTGCAAATTGTTCGAGGGCGGCGACAACAAGATTCTCAAGAAAATTGGCGAAGAGTCGGCGGAAGTTGTGATGGCTTGCAAAGATGACGATAAAGAGGGGATTGCTGGGGAAGTTGCGGATTTATTTTATCACGCTTTGGTTGCTTTGGCTCACCATCAAGTTGATTTGAGAGAAGTTTACCGCAAATTGGGCGATCGACGAAAATAAATTAGTTATTGGTTATTGGGCATTGGGCATTGGGCATTGGGCATTGGGCATTGGGCATTGGTATAGCCATCCTAAATCATTTGTAAATTTCTTACTCCCTCCCCTTACTAAGGGGAGGGTTGGGGTGGGGTAAAAAATTTACGACTCATGTAGGATTGCTATAGCAGCAACAAATGACTAATGACTAATAACTAATGACTGCTGACTAATGACTAATTACTAATAACTAATGACTGCTATTTTTCAACATTCGATCGAGCTTTTGCAAAATAAAAATAGCCGCGCCCACACTCAAAGCCAAACCCAACCAAAAATTATCCGCCGCCCCTTTACCTCCATCCAAAGCCAAACCGCCCAGCGGCGGCCCGATTAAATAGCCGATCGCCCAACACTGAGAACTAACCGCCAAATACACGCCCCGCAAAGACTCCGGCGCTAAATCCACCACCAAAGCAGAAGCAAAAGGCGTATAAGCAACAGTCGCCATCGACAAAAAGCTCAAGCCTAAAACAGCTAATAATAGATTGCCAGTGGCAGCCATTCCCGTCAAGCCGATCGCGATAAATCCCATTCCCCATAGCAGCGCAGAAATCATCAAAGCTTTCGGATGGGAAAACCGCTTCAAAGCTTTAACAACCGGCAGTTGCAAAGCCACAGTTAAAAACGTGCTAAAAGCAAACAAAACCGTAATTGTACCTGTAGAAAAGCCTTTTCCCGATGTCCCCACCGCGACAAACTTGCTAAAGTACAGCGGCATTGTGGTTTGGATTTGGGAAATATATAATGTGAACAGGGTATTTACTAAAGCATAAACTAGAAGACTTCGATCGCTCAGCGCCACCATCCAGCCATTTTCCCGATTCTTTTTGCCTCTATCCCCTGGATTAGCTGGTTTGTAGGTTTCGGCGATCGCGATCGCAACTACTGCAAACAGCACTAAAAACGAGATACCATCAATAATAAAGAGCGATCGATAATTCCCCGTTATAGAAATTAACAAACCACCCAAAATAATCCCAACTTGCAAACCCAAATTATCAGCCAGCCGCGTCAAAGCAAAAGCCTCCTGTCGCTGTTCGCCCTCGGTTAAATCCGCCACCATCGTCTCGGTTGGAGGCCAATACAAACCCACCCCAAAACCCATCAGTAAATTGCCCGCAATTAAGCCAGCGAAATCATTAGTCCCCGCCAGTACAAAAGAAGCCGCCGCCGAAATAATTGTCGCCAGCAATAAAGTTCGCCGCCTTCCCCAAAATTTGGAATCGCAAAAAGAACCGCCCAAAATTCTGCCGAATATTCCCGAAACTGAACCGCTACCCAAACCAATCCCAACAGCAGTAGCAGATAAACCGACGCGATCGACAAAAAATATCGGCGCGTAAAATAAAGTAAAACCGGTGCCGCTTTGGGAGAGGAATCTGCCCCAGGCAAGAATCCAGACTTGAGGGGGGAGACGGGGCAACCAAGAGGATAATTGAAGTTTAGGCATATACACTTAAATTAGGAGTTATTTCTGGACGCAAAAACCCGGTTTTTTTATGAAAAAAATACGTTATGACCTTTAATCAGGTTCAAAAACAGATGTCTTTGGTCGCAGTGCATAAGTCCTGTGAGTAATTATTAATTTATTCCGTACTTTTTCGGAATTAGTATTAATTAACCGAGGTGATGACAAACATAAGTGAGCTTAACAATTCTTCAGCGTCTGTTACACAAAAGTTACCATTAATTTAAAAATACTTAACACGATTTGAGAAAAAAGTTAGTTAAACTCTAGAAAAGGCAGAAGAAAATTTTTAGAGGGTCTAATTATATGACAGCTATTACAACATCAAGAGTGGAATCAATCAAACCGCGCTGGCAAGCAATTGTCATGGTTGCCCTAATTTTCTGGCTCAGCGTTAGCCTGATTTTGGATCTAGTAATTATGCCCAGTCTCTACGTATCTGGCATGACGACATCACCGGAGTTTGCAACAGCCGGCAATTTAATGTTCTGGGGATTCAACCGCGTTGAGTTAATCTGTTCAGGCGTGGTGGCAACGGGTTTGATGGTTTTGAGCAATTTAGTCGGTGACTTCGGCAAGCGCAGCCGCACAGCAATTTTATTATCATTGGTACTTCTGACGATCGCCCTGATTGACACCTACGCCCTGACACCCCAAATGAGCGCCTTGGGACTGCAGCTAAATCTGTTCGATTCCGCAGCAGAAGTCCCCGCCGGGATGAATCTACTGCACCAAGGCTATTTTGCATTGGAAGCGCTGAAGTTGGCTGTCGCCGGTACGCTGCTGGGCTGGTGCTACCAAAACCAAGTTTAATCGACACCCTGCTCAGAGGTTGAGTGGAGAAAAAAGACTCAACCCGCAGCGGGGGGCGTGAATTCACGCCCCCCGCTAATTTTTTTTAAATTTTAACGCGATCGTAAACACCGGATTTGATATTCATCGGCGTTAATCTGTGTTTATCTGCCCTTATCTGCGGTTCAAAACAAGAGAATTTCTTGGGCCGCAGATGACAATGTATTGACGCTAATTCACGCAGATGAAGATCGGAGATATATGAATAATCTCCGATGCTAACTGATTTTATACAACTATACGGTCAAGTTTCCTGAACCAGCGCAAAAACGGATACTTGCGAACTCCTCCCGTGGAGAAAGCAAAATTTTAGACTCTTGTTTAAACTCCCAGATTCATCTGTAGAGTAAATCTAAAATCTAAAATCTAAAATCTAAAATCTAAAATCGACTGCCCTACTCCGATGCTTCCGGTAAATCTGCTTTTGGCCACAGCAGGCGCAAACCCATTACCGCAAATCCGATCGCCGCGAGTCCCTTTACCAGTCGTTCCGGCAACACCTCTGCCGTGCTGAAGCCAATGGCCACGCCGATAAAACTGGCCAACAGCAGCGCCGACGCCGTACCAAAAAATACAGCCCGCGGCGAGTTACAACTACTGCCCAGGGCGATCGCAGCTAATTGACTTTTGTCTCCCAATTCTGACAAAAACACTGTAATAAAACTGATTCCCAAAAGTTGCCAGTCCATGTTTTTTTAGTTCTTAGTTAGCTATTGTAAAAATCTACGACTTACCGACAAGGCAGACAATTAACCCAGCACTTCCCACAGCAGAACCGCCGAAATCGCCAGTAAAATCACTCCGGCTGCTCTCTCCAAAGTTCTCGGAGCAATCCGACTAGCCAGCCACCTTCCCAGCAACACCCCCAGCAAACTGGTTGCTATCAAAGCCGAACCCGCACCCGCAAACACGATCCAAGGATTTCGAGATTCAGCCGTCATCAGCAAAATCGCGATCTGAGTTTTGTCTCCAATTTCAGCTAAAAAAATAGTTGCAAAAGTCGAAGCAAAAATTGCCCAGTGCTTGGGCTTCAGTTTCTTTTGTTCCTGACAAATATCGGGATTTACAGTCACTGAGAGTTCAGCGGGCTCCGGGGTTAAAGCAGCACAAATCTCAGTAACCTCTTTTATTTGTAGTTGTACCTGTTGTGGCAAATCATAATTGAGGTTTACTGAGTCAGAAGCAGACAAGCTTGGCGGAACAGAATCAAGTTTCACGGGCAATGAGTGCTAAACGCTATTTATTTTTGACTTGTACTTTTGATTCTAACTCTCTCGGTGCCTGCTTTTACCAAACCAGGGTCAATCGATTTTAGATTTTAGATTTTAGATTTTAGAATTGAAGGATTGAAGGATTGACCCCACGGATAAATACGTTCGGCAAGTTTCATCGGATACAGGTTTTTTATTTCTGGATCCTGAGTTTGCGCGTTGGAATGAATCACGTGGCGGGTATCCTGGATGCTTGATTTTCATCTTTTTCCCCCGATATTTCAGCAACTGGTTCCTGGAACCACTCACCCCCCCCCAAAAAGGCCTACAAGCCCCCAGACTTATCTGTCGAGTCAATCTAAAATCTAAAATCTAAAATCTAAAATTGACTGACTGGCTGGTTCATGTGCCGTAAGTTCGATCGCCCGCATCTCCCAAACCAGGTACAATAAAGCCCTGTTCGTTGACTATTTCGTCGATCGTTGCCGTGTAAATCATCAAACTTGGGTACTCTGCACTCAGCCTCTTCAAAGCCGGAGGAGCAGCCACCACAGAGATAATCCGAATCAAGCTCGGATCAATTCCCCGTGCAGTCAATTCCTGCATAGTCGCTATAATCGTCCCGCCAGTCGCCAGCATCGGCTCGCTAATTATCACCCGCGTTTCCGGGTTAAACTGCGCCGGCAATTTGTTCAAATAACAAGTCGGTTCCAGCGTCTCCTCATTTCTTGCCATGCCGAGGTGGTAAACCGAAGCCAGCGGCACAACCGTCTGAATTCCTTCGAGCAGTGACAAACCCGCCCGCAAAATCGGTACCACAACTAACGGAGCTTCTGGGTTGATAAAAGTCGCCGGACATTCTGCCAAAGGCGTTTGCACCGTTGTTTCCACTGTCGGCAGCCATTCTCGAATCGCCTCGTAAGCCAGCCACCTTCCCAATTCTGTCATCGCAGAACGAAAAAGTACCGATGGGGTGGCGGCGTCGCGGGCAACAGCCAGCCAGTGTTTAATTAACGGATGTGGAGGAACGTAAACGCGCAGTTGCAGGGACATGAGGAAATTGGGGAGATTGCTAGGTTTGAGGGATTTTATGCGGTGCGATCGATCTGCTTCGTTGGCGTAGCCCCCGTAGGGGCGGGCTTCCCCAACGGGCGATCGATCGCTCTGTGCAACTTATCACATCCTTGAGGGCGCATACAAGCCAGAGATTGAGTTAGAACCCATTCGCCGATCGACCTCCATCCGCTTATTGAAATATTTTTCTAATAGTATTGACATTAATTAGCAACAAGGCTATATTGATTTTTAGTGTTCTCCTCTCAAAGGATCGGCAGACGGGGGCAGTCGGCAATGGTAGACTGTTCCCGCATTTTTTTTTAAAAGCTGGGGCATCGGCCAAACAGGGCATCGGCCAAACAGGGCATCGGCCAAACAGGGCATCGGGCATTGCCGAACTTCGGTCTTCTTGACATCCGCTACATCCGCTACATAATCCGTTGCCGAACTTCTTGCTTCTGGAGCGATCGACTGTAAAATCATAGAATTATTAAGATTTTTAACCGAATGTCAGCTCCTACCCAATCCCAGTTATTTTCTCCCAACTCCCGCCCAACAGAGCAAGAGTTTGATGTAATTGTCATCGGTTCCGGCATTGGCGGACTCGTGACAGCCACCCAGCTAGCAGCTAAGAAAGCCAAAGTTTTAGTGCTCGAAAGCTATACAATTCCGGGGGGTAGCGCTGGATATTTCGATCGAGAAGGCTACAGATTCGATGTCGGCGCCTCCATGATTTTTGGTTTCGGACAGCGCGGCACCACCAACCTCCTCACCCGCGCCCTGAAAGCAGTCAACGTCACCTTAGAAACCATTCCCGACCCCGTACAGCTTCACTATCACTTACCCAGTGGCTTGGAACTTGAAGTTCCCCAGGCTTATGATAAATACTTGCAAGAATTAACAGACAGGTTCCCTCACGAACGCGAAGGAATCCACAAATTTTACGGCGAATGCTGGAGCGTCTTCAACTGCCTCAACGGCATGGAATTGCTATCCCTAGAAGAACCCGGATATCTCGTTCGAGTCTTTTTTCAGAATCCTTTAGCCTGTTTGGGATTAGTAAAATATCTGCCTCAAAATACTGGCGACATTGCGCGGCGCTACATAAAAGACCCTACTTTGCTGAAATTTATCGACATGGAATGCTACTACTGGTCTGTAGTACCCGCAGACTTGACGCCAATGATTAATGCCGGAATGGTATTTTCCGACAGGCATTACGGTGGCATCAATTATCCCAAAGGCGGAGTCGGTCAAATTGCCCAAAAATTAGTCGAAGGATTAGAAAAATGTGGCGGGAAAATTCAATACAAAGCTAAAGCGAAAAAAATTATCACAGAAAACGGTCGCGCTGTCGGAGTCGAGCTCGCAACCGGCGAAGTTTACCGCGCCAAGCGCATAGTTTCTAACGCCACGCGCTGGGATACTTTTGAGAAATTGCTTCCCGCAGAAGAGATGCCAGCTAGCGAGAAGAAATGGCAGCAACGCTATCAAAAAGCCCCCAGTTTCTTGAGTTTGCATTTGGGAGTGGAAGCAAGCGTAATCCCTGCGGGTAGTGCCTGCCACCACATTTTGTTAGAAGATTGGAACCAAATGGAAGCGCCGGAGGGAACTGTTTTGGTGTCAATTCCGACCGTGCTCGACCCGGATTTAGCTCCCGCAGGATATCACATCGTTCACGCTTTTACTTCGAGCTGGATGGAAGAGTGGGAAGGACTTTCGCAGCAGGAATATGAGGATAAAAAAGAAGAGGCCGCAGGGAGAATTATTGAAAGATTAGAAAAGATTTTTCCCGGTTTAGATGCCGGTTTGGATTATATGGAAGTGGGGACAGCGCGTTCTCACCGTCGCTTTTTGGGGCGCGAAGACGGAACTTACGGCCCGATTCCGCGACAGAAGCTAATGGGTTTGCTGGGAATGCCGTTTAATCGAACTTCTATGCCTGGTTTGTATTGTGTGGGCGACAGTACGTTTCCCGGACAGGGTTTAAATGCGGTGGCGTTTTCTGGGTTTGCTTGCGCGCACCGAATAGCGGTTGATTTGGGTTTTTAGTGGTAGTGGTAGGGTGCGTCAATCGATTGCGCGATTTTAGATTTTAGATTTTAGATTGACTTGCGCGAGATAAATGCGGGGGGCAATAAGTGATTTTCGATTTTAGATTTTGGATTGATTCCACGGATAAATCACGTGGCGGGTACCACATGAAGAAATTCGTGGTCAGATTGTTAGCTTGAAATACGATAGAAAATGTGAGGCTTCGGGGCAGTCTACAAAAAGACTAAAAACCCGGTTTCTGGGGAGAAACCGGGTTTTTAACCTCAAAATTGGTGTTTTCCATTCTTTTAACGAGTTTACTGGTCGTAGCTGCCGCCGACGCCGATTTGGGTATTGTAGATTTTTGCATCAATGATGGTCATATCTTCCATTGATGCGCCGGATACGTCAGCGGTGTTAATGATAGCCGCGGTCAGATTTGCCCGATCGAGGTCTGCGTCATTTAAACTAGCATTAGTCAGGAAAACTTTAGTTAAGTTAGCACCCGTCAAGTCAGCACCCGTCAAGTCAGCACCTTCGAGGTTTGCCTGAGATAGGTTTGCTCCTCGTAAATTTGCTTCTCTCAAATCAGCACCAATTAAATGAGCTCCCGTTAAATCGGCTCCCGACAAGTCGCACTTAAAACATTGCCCGGTTGACAATAACTGTTCGACGTGAACGGGATTTTCAGCGCGAGCCGGGCCTGCCAACACTAGGGGAGCAATTAAAAAAGTAGCGGCGAATAGATTGCGTTTCATAATCTCTTTTCCTCACAGACTCTGTATTCAACTTCTTGTCTTGATATCTACAATCGTACCATGGTTGTTTTCGCAACTTGCGATCTAATTCACACATTGGCTGTGATATCGATTGCCCTCAACAACGCATACATGGTCTCGACCAGCTTGCCAAACTTAATTTTGCAAAACTTAACACTGCCGAACTTAATACAGTGCCTTTTTGTAGTAACCTTTTCTAGGTTAGCTAATACAGCCAACAGATGCGTCTTTCTGAAGAGGGAGATGATTCGCAATGCTATGGATGATTTTAGCCGATAATCTTATCGCAAAAAGTTCACAACAAATACATTATTTTTAATAAATGTGTCACGGGATAGAAAATTTAACTTAAAATAAAGATAAGCTTCTAACTTTATAGGTAGAAGAAAAGCAGTCACTGGCCCGATCCCCAGCCCAAGCTCTGCTGCATTTTTAACAATAAATTTTAATTAGGTCTCACCAGCGCCGTAAAAATCCACCTAGTGCTTGGAAATCAGCACTTTTTTGGAATGTCGCAGAGTCCACGCGATCGCAAAACTCAATTAAATATGCTCAAAAACGATTCATCCAAGTATCTGCCCACCTTAGCTCAAGTAATAGACCGCTACCCCTTGACAGTGGCGCCCGATACCCCACTAGCAGAAGTAATTACCCTGATGGGCCAACGGCGCCCAAGTTGCTCTCTAAACGCAGTCATTCCACCAACCGATATCTATCAGCCACTAACAGAAATCGTAAATCCGCCCACATCAAGTGCATTCAGAGACGCCACAGGTATCTGCGTCTTTGTCGTGGAAAAATCACTCTTAAAATTATCCTCGCCTTGTGCTCCACATTCTCAATTGCAAGGAATCTTCACAGAAAGGGATCTTGTCGATTTGATTGCCTCGGGCAAAAACTTAAAAGGTGTCACCATCGCACAAGTGATGAGGCAGCCGACAGCAACTCTGACAAAATCCGAGAGTCAAGACATTTTCAGCGCCCTAATTCTGCTGGGGCAACGAAGAATTAAGCATCTGCCAATATTGGATAGTGAAGGTCAACTCTTAGGAGTAATTACGCCGGAAAGCATCCGCCAAGCCATGCTCAAACCGGCAAATATCTTAAAAATGCGCTGCGTGAAAGAAGTAATGACCGCACAAGTCATTCAAGCACCTCGCTCCGCGTCAGTTAGGAGTTTAGCTGAGTTGATGGCGCAGCACCGCGTTAGCTGCGTAGTAATTACTGAATCAACAGAATTATCGAGGGATTCACCGTTCCCTATTCCAGTAGGTATAGTCACAGAACGGGATATTGTGGAATTTCAAGCTTTAGATATAGATTTGTCGCAAACGATCGCCCAAACAGTGATGAGTACCCCCTTATTTAGCCTCAAGCAAGAAGACTCGCTGTGGGTAGCTCATCAGGAAATGCACCAGCGTTTAGTCCGCAGGTTGGTAGTAACGGGAGAATGCGGAGAACTCCTGGGAATAGTTACTCAAACCAACATACTGCGCGTACTTGACCCCATGGAAATGTCCGGGGCGATCGATGTTCTGCACGATTCAGTGGCAGAAAGAACTAGGGAATTGGAAAAAGCGATCGCATCCCTCAGCTTGACTAACGCCAGACTAGAAAGCGAAATTGCTATCCGCGTTAGGGCCGAGGCCAGACTCCACCTTTTAGAATCTGCTGTAGTGAACGCTAACGACGCAATCGTGATTATGGATGCCGGAGACAGCGATATCTCCGACCCCACCATCATCTATGCCAACGAAGCTTTTACCCAAATGACGGGCTACCTACCCCAAGAAATCATCGGACAAACCCCCAGTTGCTTGCGCGGCCCAGAAAGCGACCCCACCCAAGTCGCTAAAATTCGCCTGGGTTTCTCTCGCCGAGAACCCCTACGCCTAGAATTGATTAACTACCGCAAAGACGGTTCAACTTATTGGGTGGAACTCAACAGCGTACCCATTGCCGATACCTCCGGGAACGTTACCAACTGGGTGTCCGTGCAGCGAGATATTACCGATCGCAAGCGCATGGAACAAGCATTTTTTGAAGAAAAAGAACTCGCTCAGGTAACACTACAATCGATCGGCGATGCCGTCATCACTACTGACGCCGACGGCTGTATTTCCACCCTGAATCCAGTTGCCGAAACACTCACGGGTTGGTCTACCTCGGCAGCTAAAGGTTTGCCCCTCGCCAGCGTGCTGAGAATAGTTGACGAAACTACCAGGCTGCCGATCGAAAATATCGCCGAAATCGCTTTGTGCGAAGGTCGGATTGTTGACCAAGGGCGCAACAATTTGCTGATTGCCCACAACAACACCGAATTTGCGATCGACCACTGCGTCGCCCCCATCCACGCTAGCAGCGGCGAAATTGTCGGGGCCGTTGTTGTGTTCCGAGATGTCACCCAAGTGCGAACTCAAGCGCGGCAACTCACCTGGCAGGCAACTCATGACCCCCTGACGCAATTAGTCAACCGCCGGGAATTTGAGTACCAGCTAGAGCACGCCCTACACGGCGCTCAAGGTTACGGCCAAGAACACGTGATGCTTTACCTGGATCTCGATCGCTTCAAAATAGTTAACGACACCTGCGGTCATGCTGCTGGGGACGAACTGCTGCGCCAAGTCAGCCAGCTATTTAAAAGCAATATCCACAAAACCGATATTTTGGCGCGTCTCGGCGGCGATGAATTTGCCGTACTCCTGTACAATCGTCCCGTCGAACGAGGATTGAATGTTGCGGAAACGCTGCTGCGAAGCATTCAGGGCTTCCGCTTTGCGTGGCAGGACAAAACTTTTTCGATCGGCGTCAGTATCGGTTTGGTAGCAATCAATCCCAAAACAGCCTCGACATCTGCGATTTTGAGCGCCGCCGATATGGCCTGCTACGCTGCTAAAAATAAAGGTCGCAACCGGGTACAGGTTTATCAAGCCGGCGATCGAGAATTAATCAAACAGCACGGCGAAACCGAGTGGGTGGTGCAAATTCATCAAGCTTTAGAAGAGAATCGCTTTTGCTTGTACTCTCAGCCGATCGTACCTTTGCTCAACTCTCCCACCACCGGAACCCACTGCGAAATCCTCCTGCGCCTCCAGTTGGAAACTGGTGAGTTGGTGTCGCCGATGGCGTTTATTCCGGCGGCAGAACGCTACAACTTGATGCACGCGATCGACCGCTGGGTAATTAGCACGTTATTTAGCAATTTATCTAAAATTTTCACGGCAAATTTATTAGTTCAAAACCCCGGGGTAGGCAGCGATAAAATAGTTACCTTCCCTGCTTGCTCTCTTTTGTCTGATCTGCAATCCTCATTTGGCCAATATCCCAACCTTTATTCAATCAACCTTTCTGGGGACAGCCTCAACGAAGAAAAGTTTATCGAGTTTATTCAGGAACAGTTTTCTATCCATCAAATACCGCCGCAAATAATTTGTTTTGAGATTACCGAAACCGTGGCGATCGGCAATCTCAGCAAGGCAGCCAGCTTGATTTTGCAGCTCAAGGAACTAGGCTGCCAGTTTGCCTTGGACGACTTCGGCAGCGGGATGTCTTCGTTTGCTTACCTGAAAAGTTTGCCGGTTGATTATCTCAAAATAGACGGCAATTTTATTAAGCATATTGTCGATAATCCTATTGATGTCGCAATGGTGGAAGCTATTACCAAAATCGCTCACGTTATGGGAATTAAAACTATTGCCGAATATGTTGAAAATCAAACAATTATGGATAAACTCAATGAACTTGGGGTAGATTACGCTCAAGGTTATCATTTGGGCAAGCCTCAACCTTGTAACTTCACCTCTCCGATTTTAGAGGAAGTTTTGGGGGAGTTTCCTGTTAATTCTTTGGCTTTTGAGGCTAAGCTGGCTTGTTGAAGAAGGAACTTCGGCAACGAGCAAGCAATGAGATTTAACGGATTTAAGGGAGGGATGTTGAGGGAACAAGGAAAAGGGCTCGGAATGATTTAACCGCAGAGACCGCAGAGGGCGCAGAGGAAGAGAAGAGAGAGATGAATAATTCTGATACTAACGGATTTTATAGCAATCCTTGCAGGACTCGTGATTTGTTTACCCCATCCCAACCCTCCCCGAACCCCCTGGGAGTCCGTAAGAAATTCACAAATGATGCGAGGATTGCTCTATCAGATTAATTTTCCCCATTCCCCCTTCTCCATTACCCATTACCTTCTACAATTGTTTCTGCCGCTTCAATGTACTGACTGTCTAACAGAAAAGCACCTTTTTCAAAGCGAATGCCCCAATAATTGCCGGGACGCCGATCGATCACAACGCCTTCAGCGCCGATCGCAATTAAATTCGCTGGCCGCAGCATCGGCATCGGTTCGGCTGTTTTGACGTAAGGTGGCATCGCCACAACTCGGACTTTTTGACCGATTGTAAATTCTTTTTCCATGAGTTTTATTCCCTAAAAAAACGCGGCGATAAAGTAATTTTAACAAAAAATGTTTCTGTTTGATTGATTGATTAGGGATGATAATAGAATGGATAATTATGAAGTGTAATCAAGGGAATTACGGCGAAATTATTGATATTTTAGGGTTCCATCTTCGTTATATTCAAGTTCATAATATTTTCCGCCTAACCCTAAGTCATGAATACATCGTTGGTAGTTTTTGGCTCCCATATCGAAAGGGTTAGTCCTGTTCAATCTTGCCCATTCAGCTATCTTTAGCTGGTTAGTTACCCCTGAAGCATCGGCTACGGTTTTGACAATCCAATCAAACATTTTTTTTCCTCTAAGCTGTCTCTCACTCTACCTCTCTATATTAGCTGCTATATATTCACCTATAGGCAATCAAACATTTTTTTTCCTCTAAGCTGTATCTCACCCCTAACTTGGACGATCGCCCGTAAAACCCCTGACCGATCGCGCTACAATTGTCAATCGGGATAAAAACGGCTGATTAGGAAAGTAGAGGAGTAGGTGCTATGGCTACAAGTCGTCGCATTGAGCGTGTAGCTTCAATGGTTAAACGGGAAGTCAGCCTGATGTTGCTGAATGGAATCAAGGACGATCGGGTAGGTGCCGGTATGGTTAGCGTTACCGATGTAATTGTTTCGGGAGACCTTCAGCATACAAAAATTTTTGTCAGCATCTACGGTACTGATGAGGCGAAGGCTGAAACTATGGAAGGTTTGAAATCTGCTACTAGCTACGTCCGCAACCAGTTGGGCCAACGATTGCAACTGCGCCGGACGCCGGAAGTGATTTTTCTGGAAGACCGTTCTTTGGAACGGGGCGATAAAATGTTGATACTGCTGAATCAGCTTTCTGCCGATCGCAAACCGGATACTTTAGATCCCGATGAAGAATTCGCTGAGGATGAAAGTCCCGATTGAAGCGAGAAGGAAGAAGGAAGAGGGGAAGAGAAGGAGATAGGGAAAATTCTCAATTCCCTGTTTTGCCGATTCCCGATTCCCAATTCCCGATTCCCAAATCTAAAATCTAAAATCTAAAATCTAAAATCTAAAATCGAATGATTGACAATCTTTCCTTGCCCGAACTGGTCGCCCAGATGTTCGTGGTGCGCGCTTCTGGCTGCTTGTTCGACCACCAAATTCGCTATCGGGAATGGGAACCAACTGCCAGCAAACTCCGCTATTATCTGGAAAATTTGGGCGTCGGTGGGGTGATTTTGGTCGGGGGAAGTGCTGCGGAGTTGGCAGTTCGATCGCACCAATTGCAGTCTTGGGCTAAGTTTCCGCTGTTGCTGGCGGCTGATATTGAAGAAGGTGTCGGCCAGCGGTTCGCGGGGGCGACTTGGTTCGGGCCGCCGATGGCGATTGCTGAAGTGGCCCGGCAGGATGCAGGTAAAGCCGATCGATATGCTGAACAAATGGGCGCTGTCACTGCGATCGAAGCTAGGGCGATCGGTCTCAATTGGATTCTCGCACCAGTGGTTGATGTTAACAACAATCCCGACAATCCTGTGATTAACGTCCGCGCTTTTGGCGAGACACCGGAAATTGTCGGGAAATTAGCCGCTGCTTTTATTCGCGGCGCAGGCCCGCACCCGGTTTTGACTACAGCTAAGCATTTTCCCGGCCACGGGGACACCGCGGTTGATTCTCACTTGGAATTGCCGGTTTTGCCGCATTCGCCAGCGAGATTGACTGAGGTTGAGTTGCCTTCTTTTGTTGAGGCGATGGCTGCTGGGGTCGATGCTGTGATGAGTGCTCACTTGCTGATTCCGGCTTGGGATGCCGAGTTTCCTGCTACTCTTTCTCGCAAAATTTTGATCGGGAAGCTGCGAGAAGAGTTGGGATTTGAAGGTTTGATTGTGACGGATGCTTTGGTGATGGGTGCGATCGCCAATAAGTACGGCGCTAATGAAGCTGCTGTTTTGGCTGCTGAGGCTGGTGCTGATGTTTTGCTGATGCCGCTTGACCCGGAAGGGGCGATTCTGGCTGTCTGCGAAGCTGTCACTCAAGGGCGGATTCCCATATCACAAATCCATGAATCTGTCAAGCGAATTTGGAAAGCGAAAATAAAGGTGGGTTTGCCGATTTCTGACCCCCCCCAACCCCCCCTTGCTAAGGGGGGGAGCAAGAATCTACAATCGATCGACTCGATCGAGTCGATCGACTTAAGTTGGCTGGCAACTCCTGATGCCAGGGCAACTGCTGCCGATATTTTGCGAGATTCTTTGAAATTTGGCGGCAATCTACCTTTGCAGGTTGCAAAACCCGCAGAAAACCAGCTTTTGCGGAATTTGATTGTTGTAGATGATGTTTTGGGGTGCGAGTTTTTGGGCAACCACACTCCGGCGATCGCCCTTCCCGAACAGTTTGGTTACGAATTGCAACTGATTGACGATCGCACAGGGGCGATCGCTGAAAATACAGGTGCAGAGCATTTTTCTCCGACACTGCTGCAAATTTTCATTCGCGGCAATTGCTTCCGAGGCAGTGCTGGTTTGACCCAAGCAGCTCAAGATTGGTTTAAGAAATTATTAAAAACGGGAGAACTGCAAGCTGTGTTAATTTACGGCAGTCCCTACGTTTTAGAGCAATTTTTGCCACACTTGCCTCCGAGTCTTCCTTATGTATTTTGTTTTGGCCAGATGCCCACAGCGCAATCTCTCGTTCTAGAAGTGCTATTCGGCATTGACGCCACTGGTAATGATTGAGTTGCTTGCGGGAATTCTGAATCTTTCCTTTGCTGCTTGCTGCGTGAGGAGTTAAATTTATCAACCCGGTTTCTCGCGAGAAATTCTGCCTTTGGTGGCGAAGTATCCAGAAACCGGGAATTGGAGGCGGGTTCCTAAGTTCTCAATAGAGCTTTCCAGCAGATCCGCTTGCTACTGAGGAAAATGTGCTGCGTCTGAAAATCCCAAGACTGATCCCATCACTTACCGATCGTTCCTATAATTTTTTTAAATGGACGGCAGTGAATTGTATAGCTGTATACGGACAAAATTTAACTTCCATATTCCTAAGTTTGGACTATATTATTACCAGGGCCATAAAATTTTTTAGTAAAACATTGAGGGCGCATTATGATTCACTCCACTATTCCCCAAATCCAATACTCTTTAGATGTGATCCAAGATGAAGCGCGTCACCTTGTCCACGAGGGCGTGCTGAGCCGCCAACAGCCGATCTACACGCTTTGCCAATTCATTCCGCCTCGGGAATGGGCTTGTGTAGAGTGCGAATTAGAAAAATGCGACTTCTTGCTGCGCGATCGCATCGCCGACCTGATCGGTTCTGAAAAATGGGACAATGACTAAAGTTTGGTTCTGTTAAATTAAGTTGGCAAGTAAACTCCGGCTGTGTTAAAGACTCTTGATTCTTTAATACTGGGAATTTTCGGCGCGCAAATTTTCCAACTCGGCCCTTAGCGCTGCCATGTGTGCAGTTAATTCTTGAATCTCTAGCTTTACGTTAGACTGTACAACCGACTCGGGAGGAGCATCATTCGCTGCATCTGATTGCTTGGGCGAGACAGATTCACTGTCTGCATTCTCCCGATCGCCCGGTTGAGAGAAAATAGTATCTACAAAATTCCGGGCTTCTCGCTCAGTCATTTCTCCTTTTTCCAGCAGATCATCGGCTAGCTGACCAAAATCTGACTTCAGTTTGTCCAGATTTTCTTCTCGCTTCAAGGGATCTTGCAATGTCTCAATTAAAAAGGAAGTTGCACCTAAAGTTAGGTGAAATCCTGTTTGCAGCATTTGAGGCAGGTTGTCGGGATTCATCTAAAAATGCCGCTAGAACGTTTTTCTGAGTTTTTGGTTCGCTAGTTGCTCCCAAGTCGGGGCGCAAAGCCGCTTTTTAGCGCGAAGATGCTGGCGTTGTGGGTCGCGATCGCCCCGATTCAGGAAATATCAACTTTTGGGGGGAGGTTTTACCGTTGTGCCAATACTAATCGTATCATTACTGCGTAAATTAATAAATGTCAAGTGTAAATTTTTGTAACTACGAATCGAGACTTTCCCACTGGAAGGCTCAGTCTATTTTAGATTTTAGATTTTAGATTTTAGATTGAAGAGGACTTAGGCACGGCGACTAAAAAAACCCCGGTGGCTGATTACCCGTGCGTAAGTCATGTTCAAGCCCGTTAAGGATACAGCGCTTCACCGGTGGAAGGGTCAAATATAAATAGTCGATCGAAGTCAAGCTGTACCTTTAGCCGATCGCCCGATCGCAAGCGAACACTTGCAGGTATTTGTAACTGTACAGTAGTTTCAGCACTCAACAACGGCAAACTCGCCCGAATTAAAGTTTCTCGCCCCAGAGGTTCAACTACTTTTACCTCTAGATCGAGGGGGACTTTTTCTAAGGCCCAAACATCGCTTTTCAAATCATCTTCTTCTACTGTTTGTGGCCTAAAGATTTCTATATTTTCTGGACGGATGCCCAAATCAAATCCTTGTCCTTCTCTCGCCTGCAATTTTTTCTGAATCGAGGGCGGACAGGCTAAAGATTGATCTCCTACTTGAAAGGAGTCGTTAGTATAAATTGCCGGCAAAATGTTCATGGCGGGATTGCCTAAAAATGTCGCAACCATGCGGTTAGCTGGTTTGGCGTAAATGCTTTGCGGGTCTCCAATTTGTTGAATTTTTCCCCCATTTAAGACTACAATCTTATCAGCTAAAGTCATCGCTTCCACTTGGTCGTGGGTGACGTAAATTGTGGTAATTCCCAGCCGTTGATGCAGTTGTTTGAGTTCTGCTCTAGTGTCATCTCGCAGTTGAGCGTCGAGGTTAGAAAGCGGTTCATCTAAAAGAAATACTTTCGGTTCGCGGGCGATCGCCCTTCCCAGTGCTACCCGCTGCTGCTGTCCGCCTGATAGCTGTTTGGGCTTACGCTTGAGGAGGTGGTCGATCGAGAGCGATCGGGCTACTGTTTCGACTCGTTCTTGAATTTTAGTCGGGTCAACATTCCGCATCCGCAATCCAAATGCCAGGTTTTCTGCGACAGTCATGTGCGGATAAAGCGCGTAATTTTGAAACACCATTGCAACGTCCCGCTGTCTGGCCGGAATGTTGTTAACTAAATTATCTCCGATGTAAAGATTACCGGAAGTGGCGGTTTCTAAACCTGCAATTGTCCGCATAATTGTGGATTTTCCGCAGCCGGAGGGCCCGACTAATACCCAAAATTCCCCGTCCGGGATTTTGAAGCTGATGTTTTCGATCGCGGTGACGTTTTGGTAGCGTCGGGTAATATTTTCTAAGCGAACATTTGCCATTTTGTGACTGTAATTGGTAATTGATAATTAGTGATTTTTACCTTCAGTGTTCAGCCTTCAGAAAACTGTTCTAATTCTAAAACTGTGCGGTCTAATTCTTCCACTATAGGCGTTAACTCAGCTTTGCGGAATGCTTCTACTAAAGAACGATAATACCAGAGAGAACCATCTTTGCCACCTTTGAAGCGTTCCCAAACAGTATCTCCTAATTGACGGGAATCTTTCAGGATCGATCGAGCATTATAAAGTTTATCAGCAGCCGAGACTAATCTGACTGAGGCAGAAGCTGTAGAAATGCGATCGATATAAGCTTGTTTTCGCTGTCCCCAAGGGGGTTTCGGCGTCTCGTCACTGTCGGTACAGCCGTCTACAATCGCTGTTACCGAAAGCATCCAGGATACCCGCCACGTGATTCATCCGTCCAGAAATAAAAAACCTGTATCTGATGAAACTTGCCGAACGTATTTATCTCGCGCAAGTCAATTCTTCAATCTAAAATCTAAAATCTAAAATCTAAAATCGATTGACGGTATCGCCAAAGCGGTGGCGGATGGCTTCGCGGGTGGTGGCGCCGCCTTGATCTTCGATCGCCGGAGTGAAGCAAAGCTGCGATCGCCTCATCTTCATTTGCCCCATATTCTAAAGCTATACTAGCAGTGCCCAACAAATGGGCAATGTAGGGAACGCCGGAACCTTTGCGAACTTGGGTAGCGTGCAATTCGGCCCCATAGGTGAGGGCTTCAGAAAAACGGTTTGAGAGAATCATGAAAGTCACCTTTCTGAATTGCTATGATATATAAATTGTCGGGCTAAGTTGAAAAGACAAAATCTACCAAGTTCAATCATGTCATCGAATGCGATCGAGAGCGATCGCTTGTAAAATTATAATCGTTAAAGAGATGTTTATAGCATGACAGCTACTATAATTATACCAAACAGTGGCGACCAAAACTCAGACCAAGAACTACCGCAAAAATTAGAAAATGTAGCAGAAATTCCGCCACAATCTGAGACTAAAAAAGTCATATCTCTCGAAAAGTTTTTAGTCAAGCCTCCTGATAGAATGGAATGGGTTGACGGCAACTTAGTTGAGAAAACAGGAATGACATTCAAGCACGGTCTCGCTCAAGCTAAATTATCTACATCCTGGAGAAATTACAAACATTCCAGCGGACAGGGAGGAGAAGTTGTTACAGAAGTCCTTTGCCGCACTAGCAAACAGGGTCGCCGTCCCGATGTTGCTTACATTACTCCTGAACTGCTGCCACAATCAGGCAATTTTACAGCCTTTTCCCAAAGTTTTCCTTTGATAGCGGAAGTTGCTTCTCCCGAAGATAGTGGCGAAGAGTTATTTGCCAAAGCTCAGGAATATTTGGAATCGGGATGTTTAGAAGTTTGGTTGCTGTTTCCTGAAGCTAGATTAATATTTGTCAATGCAGGGCAACGCTGGCGGTTGTTTAATGCCGATGAAGTTGTTAACACTCAAAGTGTGCTTGCAGGTTTTAGCGTAGCTGTGAGTGAATTGTTGGCTTGAGGAATTTGTTCAAACAAAATTATCAAAGATTCTGCAGTATTGATATAGTAGTACGCGGTGCAAAAAACGGTAAGCCATGACAGCCACAAATCTCGTCAATAAATTTGAGTACAAACCCCTATACAAACCAAATCAATTAATTTGCGGAACGGGGCAAACAGCCATTGTCAGCGGCTGGACAGTAAAAAGTGCGATCCTTTCCAAGGGCAGCGCTAACGGCAAAAAATTACAACCCAATGAATTTGCTGTCATCGGACAACTATACTCTCCTACTCGCGGCATCAACTTCTTAATTAGAAACTTGCTGTGCAATCCCCACGTCCGCTTTTTAGTAATTCTCAACGCTACCAAAGAAGACCGCAACTCCGGTGCCGCAGCGTGCCTAATCGACTTTTTTCGTAACGGCTTTGAAGCAGGCAAAAGCGATACAGGTAGAGATTGCTGGCTAATTAAATCTTCAATATTTGGCTACATTGATATTGAAATAGCAGCAGAAGCCTTAGAACTATTGCGTCATTCAATAGAATGGAAAGAAGCAAAAAACATAGCAGAAACAGTGACTTTTGTCAAGTGTTTTTCTGAAAAAGAATCTGTTGAACCCTGGGGAGAACCCGTAACTTTTCCGCTAGTCGAAATCGTCCCCACCGTACTCCCCGGCCAGAAATACGGACACAGAATCGAAGGCAAAACTATCGCCGAAACATGGGTAAAAATCATTCACCGAATTAAGACCACCGGCACCTTGCGGCCGACTGGTTACGACGGACAGTGGCAAGAATTAATCGACTTAATGGCAGTGATTACAGATGAACCTGCGGAGTTCTATTTTCCCGAACCGAATTACTTACCAATCGACCGCGATTTCCTCGAACAGTACAAACCGCAAATGCTGGAAGATGCCCCGTATAACGAAGGCATTAAATATACCTACGCACAGCGGATGCGGTCGTGGTTTGGACGAGATCAAATTGAAGAAGTTATTACCAAACTAATTAAGGAAATTGACGCGGCAAGTGCTGTAATTAGTCTGTGGGATGCAGGCGGAAATGTTAACAGAAGGGCTGACGGTTCCTCAGACCACCAGCACAGCGGCAGCCCTTGTTTAAATCACATTTGGGTGCGAGTTGTAGACGGTGAAATATCGCTAACCGCAACTCTCCGCAGTAACGATATGTTTGCGGCTTGGCCGGCTAATGCCATGGGTTTGCGGGCTTTGCAGCAGCACATTCGAGATGAAATTGCGAGGCGTTCCGATTATAATTTGACGATGGGCCCGTTGGTAACGCTGAGTCAATCGGCTCACTTGTATGACGATACCTTTGAAAATGCCGATCGACTAATTCAAACCCAATATGCTAAAATCTGCGAAGATCGAGACTTTTTCGATGCAGCAGGCAATTTTTTAGTTGAAGTAGCCGACAATCAAATAGTTGTCACGCAAACCACCCCCGGCAGTGGCGAAGTTGTCACCTGTTATTCTGGAAAAAACCCTCTCAAGTTAGTGCGAGAAATTTGTGCGGCTTCCCCTGCCATCCAACCCGATCATATTGGTTATTTGGGAATAGAATTGCAAAAGGCGGCCGAGTGTCTGAAAACCAGCAACCAATACATTCAGGATAGAAAATGAATCTAGAAGAAGAAAGACCGAGTTGGGACGAATACTTCTTAATGTTAGCAAAATTGGCTGCTACTCGATCGACTTGTTTGGCTTTTCCTGTAGGCGCAGTGATAACTAAAAACAGGCAAGTTTTAGCAACGGGTTACAACGGTTCGCCGTCTGGTTCGGCACACTGTACTACTCAAGGCTTCTGCTATCCTGGTTTGAGTAGTTGCGACGCCAGCAAAACTTTGCCATCAAGGGCGGTTCACGCGGAAGCAAATGCGATCGCCAAAGCTGCTAAACACGGTATATCTACTGCTGGGGCAAGTATTTACGTCACTTTAGAACCCTGCATCTATTGTTTGAAATTAGTCATTGCGGCGGGCATTAGAGAAGTGTTTTACGAAACGAGTTTTAACAGCGGAGAAAAAGCTGCTTTGAGAGATACTTTTATCAGTGAAGGTATTGTTGAGTTAAAACAAATTCAGCTATCTGAAGATACAGCAAAAAAGGCGGCTTTGTTTTTGTTGCATCCTACATCTGTTGCCAAAAAATTAGTATAGGATCAATCCTTCCCGTGGTTGTCGCAGCCACAGGAAATAACTGTGCTGTGTCCCTATAAATGATATTTATTTGCTGGCAATTTGTAGGGATACGGCAGTGCCGTATCCTAAATCCCGTGTGATACACAGGATATTATTTCCGGTCCCTAATACGGTAGGGGCGGGTTCACCAAAAATATCTGCCAATAATTGACAATCTCAAAAACCCGCCCTTTTAATCGCTCGATCAGACAGGATATGATATTTATTTTACCCTTTGCAAAGACACAGCACTGCCGTGTCTTTACAACAAATAGAGATGGCAATTAACCAAAAAACGGCCTGACAAATTATGAATACGGTGTAGTTCAATCAATCAAACTCATTCACCACTTGCAAATAGTCGATCGCCGCATCTATCCTCGAAGAATACTTAAAAGCAAACTGATCGAACCAATATCCCTCATCGGAATTCTTATCCAACTTTTTCAGCCAAACCTGAGCTTGCCTAACTTTCTGTCTGTGCGTTTGTACGTCCAACTCCGGCACCGCGACTTTTTCTGCTGGCTGCGGTTCCAGTGAAGCTACTTCCTGAGCTTGATTTTGTGCTTCGTGCTCAGCCTTAAGGGGTTGCTGTGAAGCCACTTCTTGAGCTTTATTTTGCGCTTCGTACTCAGCCTTAATTTGAGCTAAATCCTTGTCCAAAGGACTAGCATACAAATTTATATCTGATGTTTTAAATGTTGGATTTGCCGGCGCTTGTGCTTGCACCGGCGCCTGAGTTTTCAACTCAGCATTTTTTTGAGATGCTTGATACTCTGCCTTAAGTTCACCTAACAGGCGTTCGATAGATTCCATAACTTAAACCCCCCTAAAAAATGCTGCTGGGCTAACTAGCCCAAATATAATCGCGTGAACTTCGCCCGCCTCCTCAATCAGTTATTGCATTCAGCAATACCTCTGTCAGGGTCATTCCTTCAATATCATCCATCGTGACAGTATCAACGATATCAAATTTAGCCCCGGCGCTTTGCAGTTCGTCATCCAATATTTTGAGAAACTTAGTAGCTTCCGGCGCATTTCCTACTTGAATGAAAGAAATCGCCAACTCTTCATCTCGATCGAGCTTCCGGGAAGCCTCTATAATCGTTTTCATCACTTCTTTGCGATCGTCCGGTTCGCCGTCCGTCACTACTAATATTGTTTCCCCATTTTGCTTAGTCTTACCGGATGCTTTGCGCTGAAAATAACTGTTCAAGGCGTCTTGCAGAACAGCCGCTAAATTCGTAGTTCCCGAAGGTTCGTTTTCTTGGAAAATTTGCACGACTTTAGCTGATGTTACGTTGTCGTAGCGCTTGAAGCGACCGGAAAACACATAAACTGTTATGCCATCAGGATCGAGTTCTTCGCATTTATTCGCCAATGCGATCGTCGATTCTTGCATGAGCGCCCACCGACTTTTACCGCCCATCTGGTCTTTTGTGTACATACTGCCGCTTTTGTCAATAATGATGGTATAATCGCGGTTCTGAAGCATAAGATTTTTCCTGTTAATTAAGTTCCAAAAATATCAAAACCAGCGAGCAGAAGCTGTTGAGCTTTAGTTGCTCGCTGCGTTTTTTAGTTGATTTGCGATCGCAAATACCGGAATTTAAGCTGCAACTAAAGCATCTTTAAGTGGCTTCCAGCTAAAAGCTCGATCGCCCCCCATCTCAACTGCTATTTTAACTCGCGGTTCTAACGTCGGCAAAACAGTCAAATACTCAATCTCCTGACTCGACAAAATCTGCCCTTCAATAATCCACAGCACCAGTCCTTTTGCTTTAGGTGGCAAATTGTCTAATTGAGTTTTCAACATCGGCGGCACGTAGTACGTATAACCCACAGCCCCTTCATTGCCAGTAGTTTTCTTGCCCAAATGCGGTGGCCGCACGCCGTGAACCCCCGTTAAATACATCGCCAAATCACCCAAACCCCGCGCCGAAATCGTGTACGCACCGTAGCCCGCAGCCCTCAGCCTGCGGAGGTAGCGCCCCTCAAATCCTCCTTCTAAAGGAACGTACAGGGCCAGCGACCCCGACTTTTCCAAATCCCGAATCAGATCAGATCCTGTCGTAATCAGTCCCATAAATTGTGTTTCCTGCTGTATCAAAATTTGGTCGATCGCTGCTTGCGAGCTGGAAATATTATAAATCCTAAAGTTGAGGCGAAAAATTCTCATCGCGGCCTTGACAAACGGCAAACACTTCATGTACTATTGTGAATTGTCGCCGTAAAGGATACTGAGTGGTTTGCTGCTCAAGTCCTGGCGCAAACAAGCAAGACCGAGACAAAACTCGGAGATATAGCAGGTAAAAAGCCGCGAATCTCAACCCTTGCAAGACTTCCACAAGCTCGCTCCCAAATTTAAAACTCAAATTTTAAACACCGAGGAAGGCTGTTGGTTGATAACAGTTAATTGCAGGAACACTGAAATAAATGTTTCTGCACAAGAGCAAGCGGATTGACGTAAATTTCGCAATCCGAAACCTCTTGCGTAAATAAAAGGAAGAAAATCCGTGTCTGTAGGCATTCTTGGCACTAAACTAGGCATGACTCAAGTGTTTGACGACCAAGGGAGAGCCATCCCCGTCACCGTCATACAAGCAGGGCCTTGTACAGTAACTCAAATCAAAACCAAACAAACTGACGGCTACGGTGCCGTTCAAGTTGGATACAACGAAGTCAAACCAAAGGCTCTCAACAAGCCAGAACTAGGACACCTTGCCAAGTCGGGGGCGAATCCATTGCGCCACTTGCAGGAATACCGCTTGGAAGACACCAGTTCCTTTGAATTAGGTCAACAACTAAAAGCAGATACCTTTACACCGGGACAAATAGTAGATGTCATCGGTACCAGCATCGGTAAAGGTTTTGCAGGTTTTCAAAAGCGCCACAACTTTAAACGAGGCCCCATGTCTCACGGTTCCAAGAACCACCGCGAGCCTGGATCGATCGGACCTGGAACTACTCCCGGTCGCGTTTATCCTGGGAAAAGAATGGCAGGACGTATGGGCAACGTTCAAGTCACCGTCCGCAAACTAACAATTGTCCGGGTGGATACAGAGCAGAATTTGCTGCTAATTAAGGGAGCAGTTCCCGGCAAAGCTGGCGCCTTAGTCAATGTTGTGCCTGAGAAAAAAGTAGGACGTTAGTCAGTAGTCATTAGTCAGTAGTCAGCAGTCAGTAGATAGTGGTTGGTCGTTAGTAGCAAGCAATAACTAAGAACTAAAAGCTGAAAACTAAGAACCCAAAACTAAGACCTGAAAACAGACAACAGACGACAGACAACAGACAACAGACAACTAACAACAGACAACTAACAACAGACAAAGGACAAAAGATATGGTTAATTGTGTAGTGCGAAATTGGCAAGGCGAAGAAGTTGGGGAAACAACTTTAGAACTGCGCGTAGCCAAAGAAGAAAATGCGTCTCACATCGTTCACAGAGCATTGACGCGGCAACTGAATAATGCCCGTCAAGGAAATGCTTGCACCAAAACTCGATCGGAAGTCAGAGGCGGTGGCCGCAAACCCTGGCGTCAAAAAGGCACCGGCCGAGCCAGAGCAGGTTCAATCCGTTCTCCGCTGTGGCGGGGCGGCGGTGTCATCTTCGGGCCAAAACCGAGAGACTTTGAAGTCAAAATGAACAAAAAGGAACGCCGTCTCGCTTTGCGGACAGCATTCCAAAGTCGCACCGAAGACATCATTGTGGTTGAAGAATTTGCAGAGCAATTTCCGAGACCGAAAAGCAAAGAATTGCTGAGTGCGATCGCCCGCTGGGGCATCGAACCCGATACAAAAGTTCTGTTAATCTTGCCAGAACCGCAACCAAACGTCTACTTATCCGGACGCAACATCGAATTAGTAAACGTCATCTTGGCAACCTCCCTGAATGTTTACGACGTTCTCGCGGCTGACAAAATTATCGTCACATCTACAGCCATAGCTAAAATTCAGGAGATTTACGGTGAGTAAAATCGACCCCCGCGACTACGCAGATTTGATCCAGCGTCCGATTCTCACCGAGAAAGCTACCCGAATGATGGAATTAAATCAATTCACATTCGACGTAGCTCCCAAAGCGACGAAGCCTCAAATCAAAGCTGCAATCGAAGAACTATTTAAGGTCAAAGTCATCGGCGTCAACACCCAAAACCCGCCGCGCAAAAAGCGTCGAGTTGGCAAATTCGTCGGCTTTAAACCTTGTTACAAGCGAGCAACCGTAACTCTGACCGACGGAGACTCGATCCGCAAACTCCTATTCCCAGAAGTCTAGACGATTTTGGATTTTAGATTTTAGATTTTAGATTTTAAATTGCGGTTAACTGGTGGAAATTCTCGAACCAGAAAACTCGTAAGTTAACCAAATATCGCCAATCTTCAACCTAAAATCTAAAATCGATAAACGTCAAATCCAAAATCCAAAATCCAAAATCTAAAATAGATCGATTATGGGCATCCGTTCTTACCGACCTTATACCTCCAGCACCCGAGAACAAACCGTCTCGGACTTTGCTGAAATTACCAGATCAGAGCCAGAAAAGTCTCTAACCAGCAACAAGCACACCAAACAAGGCCGCAACAACCGAGGCGTCATCACCTGTCGCCACCGGGGAGGCGGTCACAAACGGCTGTATAGAGACATCGACTTCCGCCGCGACAAACACAGCATTCCCGCTACCGTCAAGGCGATCGAATATGACCCCAATCGCAACGCCCGCATCGCCCTCCTGTTCTACAAAGACGGCGAAAAACGGTACATCCTGCACCCGCTCAACTTAAACGTCGGTACAGTAATTGTCTCAGGCCCAGACGCGCCGATCGAAATCGGTAACGCCCTCCCCCTGAAGAACATTCCCCTCGGTACAAGCATCCACAACGTCGAGCTAGTACCCGGAAAAGGCGGACAAATCGTTCGCTCCGCCGGCTCCAGCGCTCAGCTAATGGCAAAAGAAGGTAGCTACGTCACCCTCAAACTGCCATCCGGCGAACAGCGCAAAGTCCGCGCCGACTGCTACGCCACCATCGGTCAAGTCGGCAACACCGACGCCAGAAACATCAGCCTCGGCAAAGCAGGCCGCACCCGCTGGAAAGGTCGCAGACCCACCGTTCGCGGTAGCGTCATGAACCCGGTAGACCACCCGCACGGCGGTGGCGAAGGCAGAGCTCCCATCGGACGTCCGGGGCCTGTCACTCCTTGGGGTAAACCAGCATTGGGTGCAAAAACTCGACGCAAAAACAAGCGCAGCGACGCTTTAATAGTCCGGCGCCGCCGCAAAGCTTCCAAACGCGGCAAGGGCGGCAGACAAAGCTAGTCATCAGTCAGCAGTCTTCAGTGCTTAGTTATTAACTGCTAACTAATGACTGAGGACTGATGACCAATGACTGCTGAAAGCTGACTAATGACTCCTGAATTACTAAAAAAATCATGTCTCGATCGCTAAAAAAAGGCCCCTTTGTCGCAGATCATCTGATGACAAAAATCGAAAAACTCAACGCCGCCGGCCAAAAACAAGTAATTAAAACTTGGTCGCGCTCTTCCACAATCCTGCCCCAAATGGTAGGTCACACGATCGCCGTTCACAACGGCAGACAGCACGTACCCGTCTACCTCACCGACCAAATGGTAGGTCACAAACTCGGAGAATTTTCCCCCACTCGCACCTTTAGAGGTCACGCGAAAAGTGGTGATAAAAAGGCAAAAAGATAGCCGAATTAGGTGACAGGTAATAGGTAATCGGACAAACTTTTTCCCAATTACCAATTACCTTTTTCCCAATTACCAATTACCAATTACCCAAATCGAAATGGTTATAGATACCACATCCGAAATTAAGGCGATCGCCCGTTACATCCGGACATCCCCCTTCAAAGTGCGCCGAGTCCTCGACCAAATTCGCGGCAAAAGCTACCAAGAAGCGCTGATTTTACTCGAATTCATGCCCTACCGCGCCTGCGAACCAATCGTCAAAGTTTTGCGATCGGCAGTAGCAAACGCCGAACACAACGCAGGATTGGATAAATCCAAGCTAGTAGTGTCTCAAGCTTACGCAGACCAAGGCCCAGTCCTCAAACGCTTTAGACCCCGCGCTCAAGGTCGCGCCTACCAAATCCGCAAGCCAACCTGTCACATTACCGTAGTAGTAGCTCCGCTCGTAGAAAACTAAACCAGGGAAAAACGTAAGAGGTAATAAACAGCTTAAAGTTGAAAAAAATGGGTAATCACCAATTACCAATTACCAATTACCAATTACCAATTACCAATTAACTCATCAACTATTATGGGCCAAAAAATACATCCAATTGGTTTTCGCCTCGGCATTACCCAAGAGCACCGCTCTCGCTGGTTTGCCGATCCCAAAAACTATCCAGAACTCTTGCAAGAAGACTATAAAATTCGCAAGTACGTTCGTAAAACCCTCAGCAATGCCGGTATTTCATCGGTCAAAATTGAGCGGAAAGCCGATCAAATCGACCTAGAAGTGTTCACAGCCAGACCAGGCGTTGTCGTAGGCCGCGGCGGAGCAGGCATCGAAACCTTGCGCGTCGGTTTGCAGCAGCAACTCGGTAGCAACCGCCAAATCCGCATCAACGTCGTCGAAGTTCAGCGAGTAGATGCCGATGCCACATTGATCGCAGAATACATCGCTCAGCAACTAGAACGGCGCGTATCCTTCCGCCGAGTAGTCCGCCAAGCAATCACCCGCGCCCAAAAAGTCGGCATCCAAGGCATCAAAATTCAAGTCAGCGGACGCCTCAACGGTGCAGAAATTGCCCGTACCGAATGGACGCGCGAAGGAAGAGTCCCCTTGCACACGCTGCGGGCCGACATCGACTACTCTTACTGCACTGCTCAAACCATCTACGGTATTCTGGGCATTAAAGTTTGGGTTTTCAAAGGTGAAATTATTCCCGGACAGGAACAAGAGGCAGCACCAAATGCCGCAGTGCCCCGTACCAAACAAAAGCGCCGCCGCCAGAACTTTGAAGATCGATCGAACGAAGGCTAGCTAATTGTTAACTGTTAGTTGTCACTTGTTAATTGTCAGTTGTTCCAAACCAATTAGCAATTAGCAATCACCAATTACCAATTACCAATTACCAATTACCCAACTCCCTTTCGCCATGTTAAGCCCTAAAAGAACCAAATTTCGCAAACAACAGCGCGGGCGAATGAGCGGTGTTGCCACCCGCGGCAACACAGTTAGCTTTGGCGACTTCGCGCTCCAAGCCGTCGAACCCGCCTGGATCACTTCCCGCCAAATAGAAGCCGGACGGCGCGCCATGACCCGCTATATCCGTCGGGGTGGCAAAATCTGGATTCGCATTTTTCCCGACAAACCAGTCACCCAGCGCGCAGCAGAAACCCGGATGGGTTCTGGTAAAGGCTCACCAGAGTTTTGGGTTGCCGTGGTCAAACCGGGCCGGGTAATGTTTGAAATTGGCGGCGTAAGTGAAGAAACTGCCCGCGAAGCAATGCGTTTGGCATCTTTCAAATTACCAATTAAAACCAAGTTCATCACTCGCGAAGAAGACCAGTCATAGCGAAGAGCGAAGGTAGAATTAGGTCTGTATTAATCAGCATTTTAAACGGCTACAGCATTTTAAAATCTGGCTTTCATAACTTTTCTTTCCTTCGACCTTCAGCCAAGCGAGACAATTCTGTCTTCTGTCATACCGCTCGCTAACGATAAAGCACACAATTATGTCTTTGACCAAGATTAAAGAAGCTAGAGAATTAAGCGATGCTGCAGTAGCAGAGCAAATTTTAGCCGTCAAGCGCCAACTAATGGAATTGCGGCTCCAGCAAGCTACCGGCCGCATGGAAAAGCCTCACCTGTTCAAGCACGCCAAACACCGGCTAGCTCAATTGATGACAGTTGAACGCGAGCGCCAAATCCTTGCTGAGAAAGAAGCTGCAGCAAAATCAGCCCCAGCTAAAGAAACAGCAGATTCTGCTCCCAGCCCAGAAGTCAGCCCAGAGTGAGCAGCAGCCTAGCCTCGGCTCGCACAGTAGCTAAAAACAAGTCAATTGCACAACAAAAATAGGTAGCTATGGCAATTAAAGAACGAGTTGGCGTAGTAGTCAGCGACAAGATGGATAAAACCGTCGTGGTAGCAATCGAAAACCGCTCCTCCCACACCAAATACGGCAAAATCGTAGTCCGCACCAAGCGGTACAAAGCTCACGACGAAGAAAATCAGTGCAAATCCGGCGATCGCGTCCGCATCACTGAAACTCGCCCACTGAGCAAAACCAAACGTTGGACGGTTGCTGAGATTTTTGGGACAAAAAACGGCTAAGAGTTAATTGCGATCTCGCGCTCGCCCGATCGGTACTTGATTAATCAATTAGCCGTCAACAGTCAACAGTTAACAGTCAACAGTTAACAGTCAACAGTTAACAGTCAACAATCACCATGATTCAACCCCAGACATACCTCAATGTCGCCGACAATAGCGGAGCCCGCAAACTGATGTGCATCCGCGTATTGGGAGGCGGCAACCGTCGCTACGGCGGAGTCGGCGATGTCATCATTGCCGTCGTCAAAGACGCCATCCCCAATATGGCCGTCAAAAAATCAGATGTCGTTCGGGCTGTCATTGTCAGAACCCGCAAAGGTTTGCGCCGCGACAGTGGCATGAGCATTCGTTTTGACGATAACGCCGCCGTTATTATCAACGTAGACGGCAACCCCAAAGGCACTCGCGTCTTCGGCCCCGTCGCCCGCGAACTGCGCGACAAAAACTTTACTAAAATCGTTTCCTTAGCCCCGGAGGTACTTTAAAATGTACGGAAAAAAGGGTAAACCAACTAGCGAGCCGCAGCGCTACAGAATGCACGTCAAAGCAGGCGACACCGTGCAAATAATTACTGGCAAAGAGAAAGGAAAAGTCGGAGAAATCTTAAAGACATATCCTAAAGTCAGCAAAGTAATTGTTAAAGGTGTAAACATCAGAACAAAGCACGTCAAGCCCCAGCAAGAGGGAGAGTCCGGGAAAATACTCACGTTTGAGGCTCCCATTCACAGCTCCAATGTCATGCACTATTCCGAAAAAGAAAAAATAGCTAGCCGCGTTTGCTATACATTTAGCGAAGACGGTCGGAAACTGCGACAGCTCAAAAAAACTGGAGAAATCATCGATAATTAGTCATTAGTCTTTAGTCATTAGTCATTAGACAAATGCTTTCCTGACAACAGTCAACGGACAACAGTCAACGGACAACTGACAACAGTCAACTGACAACTAATAATTCCCTGACCAAGCCCAGGGACAGTTAACGAAACACAAAAACTATGCCGGACAAACTCAAAGTTCTTTATCAAGGAAAAATCGTTCCCACACTGATGGATCAGTTTAAATATACTAATATCCATCAGGTTCCTAAACTCGTCAAAGTCACAGTGAACCGCGGTTTGGGAGAAGCATCTCAAAACGCTAAGGCACTGGATTCGTCGATCAACGAAATTGGCATCATCACCGGTCAAAAACCAGTGGTGACGCGGGCGAAAAAAGCGATCGCAGGCTTCAAAATCCGCAAAGGAGTACCCGTCGGCGTTATGGTGACGCTGCGCGGCGATCGGATGTACGATTTTCTCGATCGGCTGATCAACCTCGCACTTCCCCGCATCCGCGACTTCCGCGGCATCAGCCCCAAAAGCTTCGACGGGCGCGGCAACTACAGCTTGGGTCTGAGAGAACAGCTAATTTTTCCAGAAATAGAATATGACCGCATCGATCAAATTCGAGGCATGGACATTTCAATTATCACCACAGCAAACACCGACGAAGAAGGACGCGCCTTGCTTAAAGAAATGGGAATGCCGTTCCGGGACAACTAAGCACTAGAGTAAGAAGCAAAAGATGGCAGCTAACGATACCATAGCAGATATGTTGACGCGCATTCGCAATTCTTGCATGGCGCGCCACCAAACAACGCAAATTCCAGCTACAAAAATGACCCGCAGCATCGCCCAAGTCCTCAAAAGTGAAGGCTTCATCGGCGAATTTGAAGAAGCAGAAGCAGAAGGGGTCAAGCGACATTTAGTGCTTTCTCTAAAGTACAAAGGTAAAACTCGCAAGCCCATTATCACGGCACTTAAGCGAGTCAGCAAACCAGGACTGCGCGTTTACTCGAACCGTAAAGAATTGCCCAGAGTATTAGGCGGAATTGGCATTGCCATTATTTCCACCTCCAGCGGCATTATGACGGATAGAGAAGCTCGACGCCAAGGTTTGGGCGGTGAAGTGCTTTGTTATGTTTGGTAGTCATTAGTCATTAGTCATTAGTCACTGGTCGTTGGCAACAGACTCAAAAATCAATCACTAAGGACTAATAACTAAGCACTAATAATCAAGGACTAATAACTAAAAACAAAGGACCAAAAAACTATGTCGCGAATTGGCAAGCGTCCGATTAGCATCCCCACGAAAGTCACCGTCACCCTAGACGGTCAAAAAGTAGCCGTCAAAGGCCCTAAAGGTGAACTTTCCCGAGTTATCCCAGCCGAAATCCTCATGGGAATTGAAGGCGAGACTTTACTCGTTACCCGCCGAGACGAATCTCGCGTCGCCAGACAACTGCACGGCTTGTGCCGCACCCTCGTCGCCAACATGGTCGAAGGTGTATCAGAAGGTTTTCAGCGGCGTCTCGAAATTATCGGCACAGGTTATCGGGCACAGGTTCAAGGACGGAACCTGATTTTAAACGTCGGTTACAGCAAACCCGTTGAAATGCCCCCTCCAGAAGGCATCACAATGGCAGTTGAAGGCAACACCAACGTCATTGTCTCCGGCATTGACAAAGAACTCGTAGGCAATACAGCAGCCCGCATCCGCGCGGTGCGTCCGCCCGAAGTCTACAAGGGCAAAGGCATTCGCTACAGCGGCGAAGTTGTCCGGCGCAAAGCTGGTAAAACAGGCAAAACAGGTAAGAAGTAACAATGAAGCTTACTCGCAAAGAATCAGTCCAGCGCAGACACCGCCGTGTTCGGCGCAAGGTGTTCGGCACCGCCGAACGTCCCAGACTAGCGGTATTTCGCTCAGATCAGCACATCTACGCTCAAGTCATCGACGACACCGCCCAGCACACTTTGGCCTCCGCGTCAACCCTCGATCCCGAATTGAAGTCAACTCTCAGTTCTGGCGGCAACTGTTCCGCGAGCGTGCAAGTCGGTCAGTTGATTGCCAAACGCTGTTCCAGCGCTGGCATAGTCAAAGTCGTATTCGATCGCGGGGGCAACCTCTATCACGGTCGTGTCAAAGCCCTCGCAGAAGCAGCTCGCGAAGCGGGGTTAGACTTTTAGGAAGAAGGAAGAAGGAAGAAGGAAGAAGGAAGAAGGAAAAAAGAATATACAACAAAATTCTTAATTCCTAATTGTTAATTTCTCATTTCCAACTACCAGTTACTAATCCCCAATTCCCAAAGAACAAAACTATGGCAGAACAAAAAGAACAGCGCAACAAGAAAAAAAGCAGCAGCAACAACAAAGGGCGCGAAAAAGAATCCGAATGGCAAGAACGGGTTGTTCAGATTCGGCGCGTTACCAAAGTAGTCAAAGGTGGTAAAAAACTCAGCTTCCGCGCCATAGTCATTATCGGCAACGAACGCGGTCAAGTAGGAGTAGGAGTCGGCAAAGCTAGCGACGTAATCGGTGCCGTTAAAAAAGGCGTCGCTGACGGCAAAAAGCACCTAATTGAAGTCCCCCTCACCAAATCTAACTCCATCCCTCACCCCATCAACGGTGACGGTGGCGGAGCTAAAGTGATGATGCGGCCGGCCGCTCCAGGAACCGGGGTAATTGCAGGGGGAGCAGTGCGAACTGTTCTCGAACTAGCAGGAGTCCGCAACATCTTAGCCAAACAGCTAGGTTCTGGAAATCCCTTAAACAACGCCCGAGCCGCAGTCAATGCCCTCTCCACCCTCCGCACCTTGTCCGAAGTTGCTCAAGAGCGCGGAATTCCAGTAGAAAATCTCTACGGTTAGGGCACGCGAGAATGGGAAACTGTAAGTTTTGAGTGTTAAGTGCTTGCGGTGAAAATAAAAAAATCCGCAACTCAAAACTCACGCACTCAAAACTACTGCGTACCCCCTCTCTAAATACCAATTACCAATTACCAATTACTAAAACTATGAGATTGCAAGACGCCCGACCCAAAGCAGGCTCCCAAAAGCGCCCCCGACGCTTGGGCAGAGGTATTTCTGCCGGTCAAGGCGCGAGCTCCGGCAAAGGGATGCGCGGTCAAAAATCTAGAGCCGGTAGCGGCACTAGACCCGGTTTTGAAGGAGGTCAAAATCCTCTCTACCGCCGTCTCCCCAAGTTGAAAAGCTTCCCTCTAGTGAACCGGAAAGAGTACACTACCATTAATGTAAGTAAATTAGCATCGCTGCCAGCAAACACCGAAGTTACTCTCACCTCTCTGATCCAAGCAAAAATTGTCACCACAGACGACGGGCCGCTGAAAATCTTAGGAGATGGCGAACTGAATGTACCTTTGCAAGTGCGCGCCTCGGCTTTTACCGCAGGTGCTCGCACCAAAATTGAAGCTGCAGGCGGAAGTTGCGAATTAGTTGCGTGAAGATTTGAGGTTTGAGAGTCTGTCCAAATCTCAAATCCTCAAGCTTGCTATCAGAAAATGATTTAGTCGAAAATCCCAAATCTAAAATCCAAAATCGTAACTATGGACGTTAGTAGAGAGAAAGCGCCAACTGCACAAGAGACGTTCATGCAGATGGCTCAAGCTGCTGGTTTGCGAGGCCGCATCCTCGTAACCGTTGGCTTACTGATTTTAGTACGCCTGGGTGTCCACTTGCCAGTCCCCGGCATCGATCGAGTCGCCTTTGCCCAAAACGTCCAAAATAGCCCTTTAATTGGCTTTCTGGATTTGTTCTCAGGAGGCGGCTTGTCTGCTTTGGGGATTTTCGCGTTGGGGATTTTGCCCTACATTAATGCTTCAATTATTGTGCAACTTCTAACTGCGGCTCTGCCAAGCTTAGAAGACTTGCAAAAAAATGAAGGGGAAGCGGGGCGGCGCAAGATTTCTCAAATTACTCGCTACGTTTCATTGGGCTGGGCAATTCTGCAAAGTATTGGCATTGCGATTTGGGTCAGCCCTTTTGCTCAATCTCCAGCGCCTTTATTCATAGCAGAAACTGCTTTGGCTCTGACAGCCGGCTCAATGTTTGTGATGTGGATATCGGAAGTGGTGACGGAACGAGGTATCGGGAACGGAGCTTCGTTGTTGATTTTTATCAATATTGTGTCGGTATTGCCACGCTCTTTGGGACAAACTTTTGAATTGGCTCAAAGTGGGGACACGCAAGTTGTCGGCCGCGTAGTCGTTCTACTGCTGGTCTTTTTGGTGACGATTGTCGGGATTGTTTTTGTTCAGGAAGGTACTCGCCGCATTCCGATTATCTCTGCCCGGCGCCAAGTCGGCCGCAAAGTTTATCGGGAGAGCCGGAGTTATCTGCCCCTGCGCTTGAATCAAGGCGGAGTGATGCCGATTATTTTTGCATCTTCGGTGTTGATTGTGCCTTCTTTCCTCGCTCAGTCTCTCAATAACCCGTTTTTGGTTCAAGTTGCTAATGTTTTGAGTCCGAACGGCCCAGCCCCTTGGGCTTACGCGCTGTTTTATCTGACTTTGATTCTATTCTTCAGCTATTTCTACGCTTCGTTGATTGTCAACCCCGTAGATATGTCTCAGAACTTGAAAAAAATGGGCGCTAGCATTCCGGGAATTCGTCCGGGTCAGAAAACGAGTGATTATGTGGAGAAGGTTTTGAACCGTTTGACTTTCTTGGGAGCGATTTTTCTCGGTCTGGTGGCCATTGTACCAACTGCTGTAGAAAGCGCGATCGGAGTGCAAACTTTTAGAGGTTTTGGCGCAACTTCCCTACTGATTCTAGTAGGTGTCGCGATCGAAACTGCTAAGCAAATTCAAACTTACGTCATCTCCCAGAGATATGAAGGAATGGTGAAGTAATCGTAATGCAATTTATTTTCATGGGGCCTCCAGGGGCGGGAAAGGGAACTCAGGCTCAGATATTAGGCGCTCTCTGGAAAATACCCCACATTTCTACCGGCGAAATCCTGCGCGCCTGCGTGGTGGCGAAAACTGCCTTGGGTCTAAAGGCGCAAGCCTACATGGACAGGGGTGAGTTGGTTCCCGACCAATTGCTGATGGATATCGTGCAGGAACGCTTGAATGAACCGGACGCTAATGCGGGCTGGATTCTCGACGGCTTTCCCCGCACTGTTACCCAGGCAACTTTTTTAGACAAACTGCTGCACGAGCTTAGCGGTGCCGAGGGGAGTACATCGAACCCAAAATGTGGTCTCAAAGCTGTTAATCTCGACGTTCCTGACGACATTTTGGTGTCTCGCCTGCTGTCGCGGGGCCGGCAGGATGACAATGAGGAGACGATCCGCCGTCGGTTGCAAGTTTATCGCGAGCAAACTGAGCCTTTGATTGATTTTTACAGCGGCCGTCAACAGTTAGTTGCGGTTGATGGCGATCGAGCAATGGAATTAGTCACCGCAGAACTGCAACAATCTCTCTCGATCGACTCTTGAACCCTCTCAATACAGCTTGTTACTCACAAGCTTTTGCTAAGATATGTTAACTAGGAGCTTTTTGTGCTATCAGGTTTTGTGAGGGTTGCTAGAGACCGGATTGAACTCGATACTAATTGCCACAACTTTACTCAAGTAAAGCTAAAACAAGCGGTTGGTTGAGTATTAAAGTCGATCGAGGCGCCCTAATTATTGCCCCCCGTTCCCGTTGGACTCCTACCAGTAAATAGGTTTTGAGGCTCACGCCGGGACACTCCTAGTTAATCAAATGTAGAGTTGAGGTAAATACCAAATTGTCTAAGCAAGATTTAATTGAAATGGAAGGGACAGTGACGGAATCCCTGCCCAATGCGATGTTTCGCGTTGACCTAGATAATGGGTTTAACGTGCTGGCTCACATTTCCGGCAAGATCCGCCGCAACTACATCAAAATTCTGCCTGGCGATCGCGTCAAAGTCGAATTGACTCCCTATGACTTGACCAAAGGCAGGATTACATATCGCCTTCGGAAAAAATAGGCTTAGATAAAACTTTCTAAAAACTAATTCTAAGTTTAATTTAGAGAGAATTTGGTAAAAAGCTTCAAATTTATGCTATAATGCTACGTTTGTAGTGTTGCCGAGAAGGGCGTCAACAACCTACCGGTGTATCGGGTTAAGTCATTGTTACACCGTAAAAACATCGCTCGCCACCACTCTGGCGCAGGCGAACTTTACCCAGCAATGGGAGTGGGTGCAAGCGGGCTCCTTCATGAAACAACCCGCACTTTATACAATTTAATCGAGGAGAGGTCTACACCTTGCCCAGCCTCTCCTCCCACCGCTCTACGGGCAGTCCCAGCGTGCCTGTTCTCCGCTAGAGCGGGGTTCTCCAGGCAGGAAGAAAGATGAAAGTTCGAGCATCTGTCAAAAAAATTTGTGAGAAATGTCGCGTCATCCGCCGTCGCGGTCGAGTGATGGTGATATGCACTAACCCGAAACACAAACAACGCCAAGGTTAGAAAAAAAGAAGATTGGGCACTGCACGCAGGTGCATCCTAATTGAACATTGTAGCCAAACAGGAAAACTAGGGAGAGAAAAAGTGTGGCACGGATTGCCGGGGTAGACCTTCCACGCGATAAGCGCGTCGAAATAGGTCTGACATACATTTACGGAATAGGCTTGTCGCGAGCCCAAAAAATTATCGCTGCAACAGGCGTAAATCCTGACACTCGCGTCAAGGATTTAACAGAGGCCGACGTGACAGCTCTGCGGGCTCATGTAGAAACAACATACCAAATCGAAGGAGACCTCCGGCGCTGGGAGTCAATGAACATCAAGCGCCTGATGGACATCGGAACTTATCGCGGTCGGCGTCACCGTTTGGGTCTGCCGGTGCGGGGACAACGAACCCGTACCAACGCCAGAACCCGTCGTGGCGTCCGCCGAACAGTTGCGGGCAAGAAAAAGGCACCTTCCAAGAAGTAACATCTTTTTGGGAAAAATACGCTGGGGGCTGCTGGCTCCTAGCGCTTCGGGACATTAGTTGAGAGAAACGTTAAAGAGACTAATATGGCGCGACCACAAACAGGCAAGAAATCTGGTGCAAAAAAGCAGAAACGGAATGTACCCAATGGGGTAGGCTACATCCAGTCTACCTTTAACAACACGATTGTAACTATTACCGACCTCAACGGCGAAGTGATATCCTGGGCATCTGCAGGTTCCAGCGGTTTTAAAGGAGCTAAAAAGGGAACTCCCTTTGCCGCTCAAACAGCAGCAGAAAGTGCTGCCCGCAGAGCCAACGACCAAGGAATGCGCCAAATAGAAGTAATGGTGAGCGGGCCTGGAGCAGGTAGAGAAACTGCAATCCGGGCGCTGCAAGGGGCGGGACTGGAAATCACCCTGATTAGAGATGTTACCCCAATTCCTCACAACGGCTGTCGCCCTCCCAAGCGGCGTAGAGTCTAAAACGATTTGAGATTTTAGATTTTAGATTTTGGATAATGGCTAACTGCTTAAAGTCAAAAACTAATGGTTCTAACTGTTGCCCCGTCCATCCAAAATCCGAAATCCGTTCAGGGGTATGCTCTGCAATCTAAAATCCAAAATCAAAAATCCAAAGTGGAAAAGGGAGGTCACTCCGTGGCGCAGTTTCAAATTGAATGTATAGAGTCTAACACTGACAAAGACCGCAGTCAGTACGGAAAATTTGTCCTGGAACCGCTCGATCGCGGTCAAGGAACAACTGTTGGGAATGCGCTTCGGCGAGTTCTGCTGTCAAACTTGGAAGGAACAGCAGTAACTTCAGTCCGAATCGCGGGCGTCAATCACGAGTTTGCCACGATCGAAGGGGTACGTGAGGATGTTCTAGAAATTCTCCTGAACATGAAAGAGGTCGTCCTCAAAACTCATTCTCAGCAGCCCCAAATCGGCAGGTTGCGGATTGAGGGGCCTGTCACAGTAACGGCCGATAGATTCGATTTGCCCTCTGAGGTGGAATTGATCGATCGTTCCCAGTACATTGCAACTCTCTCCCCAGGCTCAGTTCTGGAAATGGAATTCAGAATTGAAAAAGGCATCGGATACCGAGCAGTAGACCGCAGTCGCGATGATGGGTCGGCTTTGGATTTTCTCCAAATTGACGCCATCTTTATGCCGATTCGCAGAGTCAACTACAGCGTTGAAGATGCTAGGGTAGGCGGTACTGTCGAGAAAGACCGGCTGATTATGGAAATCTGGACTGATGGCAGCGTGACTCCTCAAGAAGCTTTGAGTCAATCTGCCAACATCCTGGTAGATTTATTTTCACCTCTCAAAGACATCACCCAAGATTCTCTCAAACCAGAGTATCCAGGTGAAGCCGATCCTACTAGCCAAATTCCGATCGAAGAATTGCAGTTGTCCGTCCGGGCTTACAACTGTCTCAAGCGGGCTCAGATCAACTCAGTCGCAGACTTATTGGATTATACCCAAGAAGACTTGCTCGAGATCAAGAACTTCGGGCAGAAGTCTGCTGAAGAAGTGATTGAAGCTTTACAAAAACGCTTGGGCATTACCTTGCCACAGGAAAAATCAGCTAAAAGTTAATCAACGGGTAACGGGTAAAAAAGTTCTGAATTTTAAGTAGGTGAGTTTTTAAGTTAAAGAAATCACCCCCCTAGATCGCGGACTATCCCGGCACCCAATTACCAATTACCAATTACCAACTGCCATGCGTCACCGCTGTCGCGTTCCCCAACTCAGCAAACCGGCTGACCAGCGCCGCGCCCTACTGCGCTCGCTGACCACCGAATTAATCCGCCACGGTAAAATCACTACCACTCTCGCCCGCGCCAAAGCGCTGCGCTCAGAGGCGGACAGGATGATTACCCTGGCCAAAGATGGCTCCTTAGCCTCTCGCCGCCAAGCTATGGGCTATATCTACGATAAACAGTTAGTACACGCCCTGTTTGAGGCTGCCCAAGAACGGTACGGCTCGCGCAACGGCGGCTACACCCGCGTAGTGCGAACTGTCCCCCGTCAAGGAGACAATTCCGAAATGGCGATCGTTGAACTGGTTTAATTCAATTTTGGGTTGGAGATTTGTGATTTATGACTGACAATCCAAAATCCCCAATCGAAAATCCCCAATCGATACAGCGCGTTGCTCTAGTAATCCAATACCTCGGCACTAACTTTCACGGTTGGCAGCGACAGCCGAACCAGCGTACAGTACAAGAAGAAATTGAAACAGCAATATCGACTGTTCTGGAACGCCCGGTAACGCTGCACGCTGCTGGGAGAACCGATGCGGGAGTTCACGCCGCTGCTCAAGTAGCGCATTTTGATGCCCACGGCCCAATTCCGGCTCACCGCTGGGCAAGCGTTCTCAACTCTCGACTGGCAAAAGATATTTTAATTCGAGCTTCGGCAAAGGTGGAACCTACCTGGCACGCTCGGTTCTCAGCCAGTTGGCGGCGCTATCGCTACACCCTTTATACAGACCCGACCCCTAATTTGTTTGTGCGTCCTTTTGCTTGGCACTGCTATCACGCCCCTGTGGATGAATCTTTGATTCAAACAGCTTTGACACCGCTCATCGGGCGGCATCACCTGGCTGCTTTCCACCGCGCGGGTTCTGCCCGCCCCCATTCCTGGGTGGACGTGCAAGCGGCCGAGTGTCAGCGTTCTGGGCCTCTTATCTATATAGAGGTTCAGGCGAGCGGGTTTCTGTACGGGATGATGCGGCTGCTGGTGGGGTTGCTGGTGCAGGTGGGTCGCGGGGAAAGGCCGATCGACAATTTCACCGATATCTGGGTCAACGAACGCCGAGAAATGGTAAAATATGCCGCTCCCGCTCAAGGTTTGTGCCTGCTGCGGGTTGGCTATTCAGAATTTCCCTTTCCCCCAGAGGTCTGGTACGACACTCAGCCAAAATTAGTCATTAGTCATTAGTCATTAGTCATTAGTCATTAGTCATTAGGTAACTACTAATAAAAAACTAAGGACAACTAACAATTAAAAACTGACAACTGACAACTGACAACTGACAACTAACAACAGTTAACAGTTAATAGACAACTAACAACAAACAATGAACAAAACTTACGTCCCTACTCAAGACTCCCTAGAGCACAAGTGGTACGTGGTCGATGCCGCCGACCAGCGACTGGGCCGTCTGGCAACTGAAGTTGCCATGTACCTCCGGGGGAAACACAAACCGACTTACACTCCTTCTATGGATACCGGCGACTTCGTAATTGTCATCAATGCCGACAAAATCGCTGTTACTGGCAAAAAACGCACCCAGAAAATCTACCGCCGCCATTCTGGAAGACCGGGCGGGATGAAAACAGAAACTTTTGCCAAATTGCAAGCACGTTTACCCGAAAGAATTGTCGAAGAAGCTATACGAGGAATGCTGCCTCACACTTCTCTGGGCAGACAACTGTTTACTAAACTCAAGGTGTACGCTGGCCCCAACCACCCGCACCAAGCTCAAAAACCAGAAGAATTAATTGTTCACACGATTCCGGGAGGAAATGAGTAATGCAAGCAACAGATACATCGGGTCGCGCTGTGTACTGGGGTACCGGCCGCCGCAAGTGTTCCGTAGCGCGGGTGCGCTTGGTTCCCGGCACTGGCATACTGACTGTCAATGGTAAAGAGGGGGATTTGTACCTGCAATTCAATCCTACTTATTTGGCTCTGGCTAAGGCTCCTCTGGAAACTTTGGGTCTGGAAAATGAGTACGACATTTTGGTAAAAGTCGAAGGCGGTGGCTTGACAGGTCAGGCTGACTCGATTCGCTTGGGTGTCGCTAGAGCACTTTGTCAATTAGACCCGGACAACCGCAAGCCTCTGAAGACTGAGGGCTATTTGACTCGCGACCCGCGGGCCAAAGAACGGAAAAAGTACGGTTTGCGGAAAGCTCGCAAAGCTCCTCAATACTCGAAGCGGTAATCGAGGTTCGGCAGCGGATTGTGTAACGGATGTAACGGATGTAATGGAAGTTCGGCAACGGATTTTTTAACGGATGTAACGGATGTAACGGAAGTTCGGATTGACGGAAGAAGGAAGAAGGAAGAAGGAAGAAAGAAAAGGCAAAAATTATCTATCCAGATTTTATCTGCCTTTTTTTGAAGTTTATTTCCGATTCCTGATTCCTGGTTCCAACAGATATAAGGCAAAATTCTTGCTGTTGTTGGTGTACAAGTCCTGCGGCAGCTAAAATGGTTGTAAAGTCAAAAATTAGAGAGTAAAAAACAATGGCAAAAGAAGGCATTCACCCTGAGTGGTATCCCGAATCTCAGGTTTATTGCAACGGGGAACTTGTGATGACTGTGGGTTCAACTAGACCAAAGCTTCAAGTTGATGTCTGGTCGGGAAATCATCCTTTCTATACTGGCACTCAGAAGATTATTGATACTGAAGGTCGTGTGGAGCGCTTTATGCGGAAATACGGCATGACCGAGGTAGAAATGCCGAAGGCAGATGCTTCCTCTGGACCGCTGAAAATGGAAGATCCGAAAGCAGATGCTTCTAAGGCTGCTGGTAAAGGCAAAAAGAAGAAGTAGCCGGATTGTCATTTGTCCGCAGTTTGTTGAGAGTAGTTCTTTTTACTGGCAACTTACCGCCCTCGGATTTTAGATTTTAGATTGAAGACTTCGCTATGCAGGCAGTTGAGTTCTATCGCGTAGAGTTCGATCGACATTCTATCCGAACTGCTCTTGATTTCTAAAATCTAAAATCTAAAATCTAAAATCTAAAATCGATCCGCCCTCGGATAGGAGAGTTTAGATTGAAGACTTCGCTATGCAGGCAGTTGAGTTCTATCGAGATTCTATCCCGACTGTTCTTCAAATCTAAAATCTAAAATCTAAAATCTAAAATCTAAAATCGATTGACAAAGGACAACTGACAATGGCTGAATCTTATTTGCTGGATAAATTGAAGTCGGTAGAGCAAACTTTTAATGAGTTGACTCGCCGCATGGCTGACCCGGATGTGGCTAGGGACAATCAAGAGTTTCAACGGGTAGCGAAAGCTCGATCGTCCTTGGAGGAAGTGGTCGATACTTTTGCTCTGTGGAAAACCACTCAGGAAGATTTGGTGGGCGCGCGACAGGTTCTCAAGGAAGCCGCGGGCGATCGAGATATGCAAGAAATGGCTGGGCTGGAAGTTCAGGAACTTGAGGCGAAGCTGGAGAATTTGGAAAGTCGTTTGAAGGTTTTGCTGCTCCCCCGCGACCCGAACGATGACAAGAATATTATGCTGGAAATTCGGGCGGGTACTGGCGGAGATGAGGCTAGTATTTGGGCGGGAGATTTGCTGCGGCTGTATTCGCGCTACGCTCAAACTCAAGGCTGGCAGGTGAAGTTGGTGAGCGAGTCGCTGGCGGAAATGGGCGGCTTTAAAGAGGTGATTCTGGAAGTTACAGGCGACAGCGTTTACAGCAAGCTGAAGTTTGAGGCTGGAGTACACCGGGTGCAGCGAGTGCCTGTGACTGAGGCTGGCGGCCGGGTGCATACTTCGACGGCGACGGTGGCTGTGATGCCGGAGGTTGATGATGTGGAGATTCACATCGATCCGAAGGATATTGAGATGAGCACGGCTCGATCGGGCGGCGCTGGCGGTCAAAACGTGAACAAGGTGGAAACTGCGGCGGATTTGTTTCACAAGCCGACGGGAATTCGGATTTTCTGTACTGAGGAGCGCAGTCAGTTGCAGAATAAGGAGCGGGCGATGCAGATTTTGCGGGCTAAGCTCTATGAGATGAAGTTGCGGGAGCAGCAGGATGAGGTGAAGTCGCGGCGTTTGGCTCAGGTTGGTACTGGTTCGCGATCGGAGAAGATTCGCACCTACAACTATAAGGACAATCGGGCTACTGACCACCGTTTGGGGGAAAATTTCTCGCTCAATAGTGTTTTGGAAGGGGATATTGAGGGGATTATTCAAACTTGCATTTCTCAGGATCAGCAGGAACGTTTGGCTGAGTTGGCTGCTTCTACTAATTGATGGAGTGATGGGGGCACATCTTGGGGTGTGCCTTTGTTCTCTGATGAGGTGGTAGATGTGGTTGAGTAGGGTGTCCCAAATTTGGTTGGCGATGCCTACGGCTGGCTACGCCAACGCGATCGGATAGTTGAAATGTTCGAGGTCGTATTGTACAACTTCTTCTAGTGGTTGTAAGGTTTGCTGGTTTCGGCGGGTTTTTATGGCTGCGATCGCCTCTTGTTGCCAACGCGCAAATAGTCTGTAGCTGAAGTTATATTAGATATATTCTCACTCAGATTCATTTGGCTGTTGACCTTATGAAGCACATTATGAAGCAAAAACTTCCCCGGATCAACGCGACTACGCTGATTAAGAGTTTGGGGCGATTTACCCTGCTCGCGACCTTTTCTTTTGGTCTGGGGACTTTGAGAAACTGGGAACATTATAACAACTATTGGCATGGCACAATCTTTCGTGTGCAAACAGTTGATTTCAATATGTTATCTCATACTCTGCCAGTAAAACTATCCTATACCTTATTACAAGGAAGCATAGGAGAATTGCAGCGAACTTTAGACAGCAACTATGGATTATTTGGGCTGATTGTTACTGATTGCAAAATATCTACCAAAGATTGCCTATCCGAGCAAATTCTTTATCAATCAAAATCTTCTCAGCAGTGGACAAAGGAAATTTCATTAGCAACTTTGTCAAATCATCCATACGACTTACTACAAAGTCCACCTCCGCTGCAAGTAGAGCGGCAATATGCTAAACCTGGTGATAGTAAACCCATCCCTACTGGTAAAGTTAACTCAGGAGAAATAATCGGTCGTGTGTACTATGTCCGGGGAGTACCGCCGACATTTATTGAAGATTATAATAATTGGATTAAAGAGCCATTTAAAGTAACAGGTTCCCGGACTCTTTACACATCGACAGTCGCTTTATTTTTGGTGAGCGGTTTGATCGCGTGGATAATTATTGAGGTGATTTTATATGCCAAACGGAATGAGCAGCACCATGCACAGCAACAACGGGAACAATTACAGCGGGAAATTCAACAGATTAAGCTGCAATTAGAAGAGAAAAACCAGCAAACTATCGAATTAATTGACCAGCGAGAGAGAGGTCTTGCTGAACTGCAATCTTATCGGCAAGAACAGGAGCAAAATAAGAGAGAACTGGAAAATCAAATTGCATCTTATGAAAGCGAACTGGCTCTTAAAGAACAGCAACAGCAAGAAACTGCTCAAACTTTAGAAGAATTGCAATTACTACGGCAAAAGTTGCAAGAAACGTCTCAACGAGAATCTGAAGCAAAGCAGCTGATTAAGCTGCAATTAGAAGAGAAAAACCAGCAAACTATCGAATTAGCTGACCAGCGAGAGAGAGTTGTTGCTGAACTGGAATCTTATCGGCAAGAACAGGAGCAAAATAAGAGAGAACTGGAAAATCAAATTGCATCTTATGAAAGCGAACTGGCTCTTAAAGAACAGCAACAGCAAGAAACTGCTCAAACTTTAGAAGAGGACTTGCAATTACTATGGCAAGAGTGGCAAGAAACGTCTCAGCGAGAATCTGAAGCAAAGCAGCGGAGTGAAGCGCTCAATCAGACAATAGCTGATTTGAAGCGTGATCGAGATTTAATACAACAGCAATCTCGTCAGCTAAAGCAACAGTTAGAAAAAATACCTAATATTAATGAACTGACCGCCGCACTAGAAGGAGCTAGGACAGAATTAGATCGGACTAAGGAACAGTCAAGAGATTGGGAAAAATTTTATGTGGAAGAAATTGATCGGTTAGAAAAAGAAAAAGTCCAGTTAAACAGCGAATTATATTCATCTAAAAGCAAAACTCAGTTCTTAGAAGATCGAAAGAGGCAGTTAGAAAGGGATCTCAGTGCAGCCCAAGAGAACACTCAAACATTAGAAAATACTATTGAATATCTAAACGTTCAGCTTCAAAATCTGTCGCAAAATTCCCATTCAGATATACCTTGGTCTCAATTGCCAAGAATTTCAGGTAGACAAGCTATCGGGTCTTTAGAGCGTTTGGGATTCAGGAGAGATAGGTCGCAAAATGGCAGTCACGTTTTTCTCAAACGGGTTCGGGTTGTAGAGCAAATAGATAGTTGTACTGTGCCAATCCATGATGAATTAGATTCTGGGACACTAGCTGGAAATCTTCGCCAAGCAAATGTCACCCTAGAGGAGTTTAGAAATAATTTATGATCGTGTTGAATCGGAAAATTTTTTAATGGAGTTTAATAGGAAGTGAAATTTAGGGTACTCGAAACACTAATTGCTAGTTCTATTATTCTCTCAATTTCATCCTTGTCATCTGCTCAAAGTAATCAACAAGATTATACAATTCTACCCACAGGAACTTACTACTCTCAAGGAACCATGTTCAATAATTCCCGGAGAGAAATTGCACATAAAAACAATAGAATCTGTATTAAGATTGTCAAGGGCCCTGCAAATCCTTACAAGGGAGTGGAAGATATCACAATTAGCAGCGTGTCTTTTCAAAAGGGGAAATTCTATATTGATGCTACCGGAGAAGAGTTAATCTTAGAAAAAAATGGAAAAGTAATAAATAGTGGTCGTGGTGGTGTATGGGAGTATAGAGGCACCTCACCAGATCCCAGGAGTCAACCTATACAGGCTCAAAAAATGGCAGAGTGTGTAGCGGCTCAAGGACGATATGTACAGAAGATGCAAGGAATATCCATCTCAGGAATCGATTTTCCCAAGCATTAACCAAGATCGACATAGGTGGGGGTTAATGGGGGACTAGGCGCAAGCTAGGCTGAGCCTTTGTTCCCTGATGACTTGACGGATGTGGTTGAGGAGGGCTTCCCAAATTGCATCGGCGATCGCCACTGGATATTTGAAATGTTCGAGGTCGTATTGTACAATGACTTCTAGGGGTGCTAGGATTTGCTGGTTTCGACAACTGGCAATTGCTGCGATCGCCTCCTGCTGCCATCTGGCAAATAGTCTGTAGCTGAAAAAAGAACTGCATTTTTGTCCTTTCTTGTTGAGGTAAACGACTATTACTTGATGTTGTTTGGGGTAAACTTTGACTATGCGGTTGACAGGAATTCTCAGGGCTTCGGCTGCTTCCATTTTGGAGATTTGCCAGCGCTGGGGTTTTAGCCAACCGGAGGCTGTAAGGCTTTGACGTGTATTGCGTGTCTTGCGAGTCATTTTTACTGCCCCTGATTGGCTACAAATACAATTATGATTTCAAAAGTATTTACACTCTAACTGGTAAACTTTTTGCTGTCAAGCAAGAAAGACAGATTTTTTGGTAGATAAGTAAACTAGGAGTTGTGTTGATCTGGTGACTAATACTGTGGACACAGAAGCTAGGAAGAAACTGAGCGAAGTTGTGAAGCTAGCCCGTGGCGACCTGAGTTTTAGCGCTTTTGGTAGGCTATTGGGAGTCTCTGGGTCTGCTGTTCAGTATTGGGAAAAGGGCCAGGTACTCCCGGATACGAAAAATTTGACTCAGATTGCGGCAAGAGCGGGCTTTACGATGGAAGAGCTCATGGCTCATCTCGAAGGCAAACCAATGCCGGAACCTGTCAATACCAACGAGCTCCTTAAAAAAATTCAATGTATGCCACTGAGTGACTTAGCAGTGATTGTTCGAGCTGGTATGGAGCGACTGGCTGCTGCTGCTGTAGCTTCTGGGAAGTATGGTTGATGTTCTGTAAACTGGGAATTGTGGTTATCTGGTGGCTGATACCGTGGACGCAGAAGCTAAGAAAAAACTGAGTGAGGTTGTTAAATTAGCGCGGGGCTCGATGAGTCTGACTGCTTTTGGCAAGCTGTTGGGAGTTTCTGTGGCTTCTGTCTTGTATTGGGAAAAGGGGCAGGTACTTCCAGATACGAAAAATTTGACTCAGATTGCGACAAGAGCAGGGTTTACGATGGAAGAGCTCATGGCTCACCTCGAAGGCAAGCCGGTACAGGAACCCGTAGATACTAACGATCTGCTTAAGAAAATTCAATGTATACCCATTAGTGAGTTAGCAGTCATTGGTAGAGCCGTGATGGATAGGCTCGCGGCGGCGGCTGAGTCGTCTGGGAAATATAGTTGATGCATCACTTCGTAAGTAGACTGGTAGATACGATCGCATAGCTTTTAAGTCGTGAGCATCCAAAATAGACAAAAACTTAGTGAAATTATCAAAACGGCGCGCGGAGCAATGAGTCAGCGAGCATTTGGTAAGCTTTTGGGCGTTTCTGCTACCGCTGTTCAGCTTTGGGAAAGGGGCGATACTGTTCCTGATACTGAAAACTTGGGTAAGCTCGCAGCGAGAGCCGGCTATACTCTGGAAGAGTTTCTCAGCTTTTTGGATGGCAATCCAGTCTCGCAAGCCCCAGAAATTAACGATATTGTCAAAAAAATTCAGTTTTTGCCTCTGAGTCAGGTGGCGCTAATTGGCAAAGCTGTAGCGGATAGATTCGCTGCGTCGGCTGAGGCTGCTGGGGAATGAGTTAGGATCGATCGCGATCGCCGGTTTTGCAGAAGTAGATCCCCATCGCCCTTAAAAATTTCCACCACTCCTGCATATCACAAATCGAGTAATTTGTCAAGAGCAAATCTACTTTGTTACAAAGTTCGATCGCCCTTATGGACTGACGCACTCCGACAAAGAAACCGGGTTTTTCACCTAATCTGTTGGTGACAACGAGGTATTTTTGTAAAAAACCCGGTTTCTGGGCCCTATGCGATCGCCATTATGAAAAAAACACTCGCCCTATCCCTGAATCAAGATGTCTAAAAACTGTTGGACAACGCGATCGGGTGTGTAACTTTATACCGATGTTCAAGCTGCTAATTTTAATTTTTATGGTGCTGCCCGATCGCCGATCGATACAATGATAGATATCCTAAATCTGTGTTGACGATGAACGTTATTCTTGCCATACCAGAAGAGCTGCAAACCTATATTGAGGCTCAAATTCAGGCAGGGGCTTATGCCAGTGCGGTAGAGTATTTTCTAGATTTGGTGCAGCAAGATCGCCAGCGGAAACGGGCACAAGCCAAACTAGAAGGTTTACTGCAAGAGGGTTTAGACTCGGATGGAGAACCCGTTACGGCTGCGTACTGGCAGAATTTGCGGGCATCGGTTTTGGGTGGCGATTCACAACCAGTATGAGCGATCGATTAATTGTCAAAAATCGTGCCACGCAGGATCTCAGACAACAGGCAAACTATATTCTGCTCAATGGAAATGCTCGTGCTGCGGAGCGATTTCTGGAGTTAGCCGAAGCCACTTTTGCCCAATTAGCGACGATACCGGGAATGGGAAAAGTCGTGCGATTGGTCTCTTCTGGGATGGGGGAGATTCGTCAGTGGCGAATTAAGGATTTTCAAGATTATCTAATTTTTTACCGGCTTCAAGACGATCAGGTGGAGGTTCTCCGCGTTTTGCATGGTGCTAGGGATTTGGAAGATATTTTGTCTAATCTTGATGAAGAAGTTTAAGGCTCCTATAAGACGTGTTCGATCGCCGATCGATACAGAAATACGCCTTAACTAAATGCGATCGCCCTATCCCTGACTCAATATGTCTAAAAACTCTTGGACAATGCGATCGGGTTCTTCTGTGCATCTGTTAGCGTCGCAATAGTGGATGATGCTGATACCGTGAGATGCAAACAGGCGATCGCGCGTTTCATCTTTTTCTGTGTCGGGATGCCATATTTCCAGAATTCCCCATTTGCCTTGGTGAAATATGAGGAAATCTGGTTCTTGGTTTTGTCGGCCTGCGGGTGTTGTGAGGCGGGCTTTGGAGTTGGGGAAGAAGAGGGCGTTTGTGCGATCGAGTGCTTCGGCTATTTTTACTTGTTCTTCACAGTGAAAGCGCAGATCGTTCCAGTGATAAATTTGTTCTTCTAGGTTAGATAAAATTCCCTGGTTATGTGCGTCTTCAGCCTTGATAATTTTTTCATCCGACTTTGCATTATCCTCAGTTACAATTGATTTGTTTAAATCAGTCTGATAAAAATCGGCTTCACTTAAGTTTGTGAGCAATAATCTTGCTCCGCTTAAGTTAGCACCGCTGAGATTAACCCCAATCACTTGAGTTCGATGTAATGTCACGTGATGTCGCCGCAAGTATCGCTTAAAAACAGAGCGTAAATTACTTTTTTTTACTTTTTCATCAAAAGCCTCTGAGAGTTGTTTCCAGAGTTTAGCCGCCAGCGCTTTTATGTATTCATCATTATATTGAGAGAGTTGAGAAATTTCCTCATAGGAATGTCTGCCTTCCCAGCATTGTCTGAAGATGAGCTCTTGCACGTCGTTTAAGCCTTCGCCATCGAGGAGAGTTTCTGCGATCGCGATTGCTTCATCAACGGTCATGGGTTAAGAGTCCTTAAAGTATATATCTGGTGAAGTTTTGAAAATAATACCATTTTTTTATGATGCTGCATAGAATCCGATCCCCCCTAAAGAGGGCGGGCGGGCACGGGGGCACCGCCCCTACAATGGGGGGACAAGACTCTTCTCAAAGTCCCCCTTCTTAAGGGGGATTTAGCAGGGTGGATTAATTGTCAAAAGAGTAAACCAGTGGGGTTAGGCTATTTGCTGACGAGCACGCGC
>NZ_JAUBOR010000003.1:174047-262396 GCF_036700305.1 Microcoleus sp. Z1_A1 | reverse complement strand
ATTTCAGCCTAAAAGCGTTTGGCTTCCAAGTTTTCACAACTGATAAAGAAATCCGACCGACATCTGCGGAATGTGGGGTGCAGCGCAGCTTCTGACTCAAAACCTACTGAAGTGCTGATGGTAATTTTTCGGGGAGACGATTGATTTTCCAGGGCATCAATAGCATTACTTAGCAGGTTCATGAACACCTGATTTAACTCACTGGCGTAACAGGTGACTCTTGGCAGTTGGCTGTAGTCTTTAATGACCTCTATCTCACCAGCTTTGTGTGTTCCCTTTAGTCGATGTTGCAAAATAACTAAAGTATTGTCTATGCTTTCATGAATATCCACTGGCTTGTACTTTTGTTCGCCAAGGCGGGTGAATTTCCGCAAAGACATCACAATTTCGCTAATCCGAGAAGCACCCTCTGTCATCGAATTCAGCAGTTTTGGATAATCCTCTGCGATGAATTCGGGTTGAATCTCATCCAATTCGCCGATAATTTCTGCAACGGGGTGGGGGTAGTAATGTCGGTACAATTCGACGAGGCGAAGCAAATCTCGCGCATACTCCGCCGCTAGAGAAATATTGCCGTAGATAAAGCTGACGGGATTGTTGATTTCGTGAGCAATTCCTGCCGCTAGCTGACCTAAAGAAGCCATTTTTTCCTTCTGTATTAACTGAGCTTGAGTTTTCTTTAGTTCAGTTACGGTTTGTTCGAGTTGCTGGGCGTAGGATTGTGTTTGCTGGAACAACTGGCGCTGCACGAGTTGATTTGAGACGCGGGCGAGAACTTCTTGTTCGTGAAACGGTTTTGTGATATAATCTATACCGCCAACTTCAAAGGCTTTGACTTTATCTAATACTTCATTCAAAGCACTGATAAAAATAACTGGAATGTCCTTGGTTGTGGGAGAAGCTTTCAATGCTTGGCAGACTTGGTAGCCGTCCATACCGGGCATCATGATGTCGAGCAAAATCAAGTCAGGAGGAGTTAATTCGATCGACCGCAGCGCTAGTTTGCCGTCGGGTGCGGTGCGTGTTTTGTACCCTTGCTGCGAGAGTATTTGAGCTAAAAGTTGCAAATTAGCCGGAATATCATCAACAATTAAAATATTCCCTTTTAAGACGGGAGTTGGTTCGTAATTCATATCTAGTTCGGTAAAATAACCTTTATAGGTTTGTAGTGAGTACGATCGCCCGATGGGGTTTTATAAGGACGATCGTACTCACTACGAACCGGGTATAATATCAATTCTCTTTCGTTTCGGGATGGATGAGAGCTAGTATTTGATTGAACTGAAACTCGTTAGCCAATGTGGCTAGGGCGCTAGCTAAAGCGTCATTACGATCGCGAATTTGCTCAATTTGGATCAGAATTAACTCTAAATCGCACTCAATTGTGGCTTTCTCTAAAGCTGCCAGCCAATCTGCGGGTAAAGCTGCCAGAGTCTCTGGGGTCGGAGCCTCGATTTGATTTGACTCGGGAACACTCTCCGGTTCATCGTAAATGTAACGCACTCCCAGATGTTTGTGCAGGGTGGCAAAAATTTCTGTATCTCCGAAGGGTTTGTGGATAAAGTCATCGCAATCATCTGATACAGTAACCGTTTGCGCTTCCTCGGCGTTACCGGCACTCACGGCAATAATTGCCGTAGCTTGACCTTTAACGGTGGCTTTAATGCGTTTGGTAGCTTCATGTCCATCCATCACGGGCATCCACATATCCATAAAAATTAAGTGTGGCTCAAAACTCGACCACATTTCAATAGCTTCCATGCCATTGCTGGCTTCTTCGAGTTCAAAGTTAAAGCCAGCGAGGAGTTCGATCAGCAGTTGGCGGTTGTCTGATCGATCGTCCACAATCAAAATACGATAGCGTGGCTGGTTGCGTTCCAGGGCTATCACCCGACGCGGTTCGTGTACGGGTTGAGTCGCCGGCGCATCAACGGCGCTGACGGGGATATCAAACGCGAAGGTGGTGCCGCGTCCAACTTCACTGCGTACAGTAATCACGCCGCCCATCAGCTTGATAAACTGTTGGCTGATAGCCAGCCCCAAGCCTGTTCCTTGCTGAGATTTGGTTCCTGTTTTGGTTTGCACAAAGGGTTGAAAGAGCTTATCTAACTCATCAGCAGCTATGCCGGAGCCCGTGTCTTCTATTTCAAAATGTAATTTGTAATTACTGATGGGTAATTGCTGATTTTCACTGTCTATAAATGCACTTACTCTTAACCTAATTACTCCTTGTATGGTAAATTTAATGGCGTTAGAAAGCAGATTAATTAAAACTTGACGCAATTTCATTTGATCTGTTTGCACGTATTCGGGAATTTCGCTAGAGCAGTCAATGATTAACTGCAATTGTTGCTCCCTTGCCTGGAGTTTAAACATCTCTTCCAGATCGTTCAACAGGCTGCTTAATTGAAAGTCTGTTGGATTGATTGTAATCCGTCCCGCCTCTATTTTGGCTAAATCTAATATTTGATTGATCAGAGCTAGCAAGTGTTCTCCGCTGCGGTTGATAATGCGGATATTTTCCTGTTGTTCGCGAGTGAGGTTGGTAGAGCGCTGCATCAATTGCGAGAATCCCAGAATTGCGTTTAGCGGGGTGCGGAGTTCGTGGCTCATATTTGCCAGAAAAGTGCTTTTGGCAAGGTTGGCGGCTTCTGCGGCCCAGGCGGCTTGTTGAAGCTGTACTGCTTGCTGTTGAGTGGCTTCGAGCAATTGAGCTTGTTGTAAGGCGACGCCTAGTTGAGTGCTAATTTGCAGCGCTATATTGATTTCTGCTTCGCGCCAAGTGCGGGGTGCAGAATTTTGATAGCTGGCGAGCAAACCCCAAAGTTGACTGCCACAAAATATGGGGAAAATAACGTAGGCTCTAGCTTGAAATTGTTTTAAAAGTTCTAGGTAACAAGGACTCAACCCAGCGCTGTATATGTCTTCAATTATGCGGTAAGGAACGCCTCTAGCATACATACCACCTTGATTTCTTTGTAGATAGGTATCCAGCACTGGTTCACTGGAGGCTTGCATAGTTTTCACGGTACAGCGAGAGTGTTCGACGAGAGTGTTTGGCACATTACCATCGTCGGGTTTTTGCATCAGAGATATCCAGCCTGGAGCCATTGACTCGGCAACAAATTCGCCACTCCAATCAGGATTAAAGCGATAGATACCGACACGATCGCATTTTAGGGTTTGTCGCAGTTCAGAGGTTGTGGTTTTGAATATTGTGTCAATATCTAAGGATTGACGGATGCGATCGATGCTGCGGGCGATGGCTTGTTCTCCCTGGGCGCTTTCTCGCAAAGCTGACTCGGCTTGTTTGCGATCGCTAATATCCAAGACAGTGCCGAACAAACGGAGCAACTGCCGTTTTTCATCATAAACAGGTTTCCCTCGGACTTCAATGTAAGTGAGCGAGCCATCTCTTCGGATTAGCCGCAGATCGATTTCAAAGCTTTGTCCCTTCATCGCTTGATCGCGCACCATTGTCAGATAGCGCGATCGATCTTCTGGATGAAAACGCTCGATTAATTGTTCGTTTGGCAGCGGTTTTTGAGTAGAATCGAGCTCATAAATGCGATAGAGTTCTTCACTCCAAGTAGTTGTTGCTGTGGCAATATCGTATTCCCAACTGCCAATACGGGCAATTTTTTGGGCTTCCAGCAGTCGGGATTCGGCTAACTGGCGATCGCTAATGTCGCGCGCTACCCAAACCGCAGAGCTATCGGAAAGCGGCGAAATTTTAGCAGCAAACCAAACTTCTTGGTTATTAATCGGCAGACTGTAATCAAAACTTATAGTTTGTTGGGTTTCCAATGCCTGTCGAACTTGAGCAAAATAAATCTCCTTCCTTGCCTCATTAAAAAAATGTTCGATGATGGAGTCGATCTGATTCGTATTATAGTTGTATTGAAAAATTCCCTTAGTTGGTATAATTTGGATGGTTTCTTCTTGAATCTCAAAAATTAATACAATATCTGTAATCGACTCAAATATTTTCACAATTTGCTCAGTAGAAGTGGAAAGTTTTTGTTCGAGCAATTTGCGCTCAGCAATTTCATATTGTAATAGTTCGTTAGCACGACCTAAAGCAGCGGTACGTTCGGCAACTTCGGCGGCTAAAGTGTGATTGTAGTCAGTTAATATTTTTTCAGATTGTTTGCGCTGTGCGATGTTATAAAAAGCATTGATGGCATAAACAATATTTCCGCCTTCGTCAAAAATTGGTGTGGCGCGCACCTCAAAAGGAATAAATTGCCCATCTCGATGAAGTTCTACATCTTCAACGAATACTGTTTCACCGCGCAGTGCTCGGAATGCGGGCAGTTCTTCCGTTGGATACGGCTGGTTTTGGCGGTAGATTTGATAAACTTCTACTGCTTTTTCTAAAGTTGCATCGGGAATAGTTTCTACGCCGAGCCAATGCTTGGCAGTTTGGTTGAAGTACACGACTTTACCCGAAGCATCGTGGATAGATACTCCCGCAGGTATGGCTTCGATAAATTGCTTGAGTTGGCTCTCTCTTTGCGCTAAAGCTTCATTTAAAAAATTTTGGTCTGTAAAAGCCTGTTGCAGTTGCGCTGCCATAAAATTGAAGGAATTGGCGAGATATCCGACTTCATCCAAGCGTGTAATTTCTAAAGGTTGATCCCATTTTCCTGTGGCAACATTTTTGGCGGCGGTATTCAAACGCATAATTGGCTTTGTTACCCAACGGGAAGTCAAAAATCCGATCGCGATCGCCAGTGGCAGTGTACCGATCAATAACCACAATGTATGGCGCGTATTTGCTTGAATGCGAGCCATGAAATCAGACTCTGGCACCACCACCACAATCAACCAATCCAAACCACGGAAATCTCGATAGGGAGTAACGCGGACAAACTGCCTATCGCCCTTACTCGCCAGGGTCAATTTCTGAGTTGTTTGCAGCGTGCGGAAGTTGCCAAATCGGTTGGCGAGTTGTCGAGCAATATCTCGCGTGCGGGCATCCTTGCTGTTGGTGGCTAGCAATGGCGTCGGTTGCTTTTTTGTTGTTGGCGTCACCAAGGGTGTTTCTAGTGTGGATGTGGCAATCAGATTGCCCGATCGATCCATAATAAAAGTTTGTCCTGACGCCGAGAATTGCAGCCTAGCCAAAAAGGTATTGATTGCCGAGGGCCCATTATTATCCGTAAGGCGATCGCGGGTACGTTCTCCTACTTGTTCGATTAACTGATGTGCTACATCCTCGATTGATTCCTGACCACTTTTGAAAGAAAGAAAGCCCACTAGCCCAACTACACTTACCGTTTGCAAAACAAACGGAACAATCAGAACCGTTCGCAGCGGCAGCTTGCTAAAAAATTTGGCGGTTAGGCGGTTGAAGTGATAAATGGGCATGGGTATGAACCAATTGCGCTGATAATAGTATTTTAACTGCTGTAGCGTACCTTTTCCCGCAATTGGCGCGCCCTACAGGCTCTGAAATGTTCCTCCGGTTTTAATATAGCCAACTACCAGCGAAGATTGGACGTGGATGGAAAAATTTGCTTCTGTCAGTTCTGTTTCTAGCTGTTGGGACTTTGATTCATTTTTACTTACACAAACTGTGATAAGTTTTCTAATTTCTTTGTGTCTCTCGGCAATCGTGTCGTTAATTAAAAGCTCTATAAATGGCTTATTGGTGGGCAGTTCTCTGCCCATCGTTTGAATTTTAACTTCTGTTTGATTTCCATCTAAATCTGTCAAAGTCAAGCTAGAGTAGCTTTCGGGAAGTTTATTAATAGTTTGATGCGGGTGCTGCAAATGCAACCATTTAACAACTGCTGCCTCTGTTACGGCTACAGATTCATGCAGCCGATCGACAAAAGCATAGAAAGCCTCATTATCTTCTCGATGAGCAAGTACGTAAGCTCGCAATTCTTTTCTGCTCATAGTTTGAAAATTAGGTCGGTTCATCAGAGTATCTCCATGGCCCGTTAGGATAAATCTCTATTTCGATAGTTTCACCAGCCAAAATGTAGAGGTTATATTATGTCCGGTACCATCTGAGATGTTGCACCATTCGTGTGAAGTAGGGGCGGGTTCACCAATAGCTTTAAAAGTTGCAGACAGGTTAAATAAACCCGCCCCAACCCACCCAAAAACTTATTGACTGCAGGTGCAACATCTCAGGTAGCATGGGAATTGTCGCCAGCGAGGGCGGGTTTATGAGATTGTAGATTATGGGCAATTATTATTGGTGAACCCGCCCCTACAAAGTTATGTTTTTTACTTCCGTTAACAATGGCAACGGTAGATTTGCACATACTAACTCAGCACAATTCCACTGCCGCAAATACTCATAGACTTCAGAAATGATCGCATTTGCTGCATCTAAATCTTGTGCTTGAGAAGCATGATAGTGCGCTCTGATTAGGGGCTTAATATCCTCGATTTCTTGCCATTCCGATTTTGGTTTGAGGGGAATGCTGATATAATAACTATAGGCTTGGCTGTGGGCGGTACGGAGATTTTCAGGGTTTTGATTTAGCAGGTACTCGCCCTTTTCTCGGACTAGGGGATGCAAGTGATAGGATTTGAGGTGGCGATCGTAATATAGCAATTGTCTGCGTTTGAGTGCCTGAATAATATTTTCTTTAAGCTCATACTTGCTAACTTCTGGCATTTGAGCGCTAATTCCGGCAAAAGATAGCGGATATTCTGAGGTTTGATAGACAGAAATTCGGCTGAGACAAGTTTGCTAGCCGTCGCCCAGACGCGCTATCATTTCATCGATCACACTTTCAATATCTCGAATCAGCAACCAGTCTCTCTGGTGCAGAAAAATCCCGACATTTCCCTGAAACTCGGTATCATCTCGAATCAAGGCTGCGACGAGTTGTAAGGCTTTGGGATGTCCAGAATAGCGATCGCACATTTCGGCGAATTCCTCTGGATTTGCAGTCAGATTAAAAGATTGCAATAGGGCAACTGCCGCATCTCGATCCAATCCGTTTAGCTGGATTTCGCGGGTGACTGTTGACGGCAATTCGGCTAAGCTTTCGCGACTGGTGAAAATAATTTTGCTTTGATGTTCTGTTTCTAATAGTTGTTTGAATAACCAAGCATATTCTGCACAATCTTCGGCGAAATAACCAGCGGCTTTGGCATCTCCTGTTTTCAAAAGTGTGTCGGCGCGATCGAAAATGAGCAAGCAAGGTTTTTCTCTGAGGATTTTGAGCAGATTTTCGGTTTTTTTGCCGCAGTCATTTTGAGGATTGACGGCTGCGGTAATGTCGCCGTTGGAGAGGGTGAATAGCAGGGAGTCAATTGTGCGATCGAAGGGGGGTGCTTTGCCTGTTGCGGATTGCAAGGATTGCCAAGCGGCGCAGGTGAAGGGGGTTTTTTCTGTGTGGAGTTGGCGAATTAGTTGGCTGACGAGGCTGGTTTTTCCGATTCCCGGTAATCCGACAATTGAGATGGCGATGGGAACCCCCCCAGCCCAGGGCGGGCACGGGGGCAGGGGCGGGCACGGGGGCACCGCCCCTACAGTGTGGGGTTCAACAATTAGGGTTTTTAAGATATCGAGTTCTTTTGTGCGCTGTACCCAATTTCTGACGGGGGGTAAGTTTTCTGGGAGGGGGAAAGTGCGATCGTTTTCACTGTCTTGGGGGATATCTGCGATCGGGGCGACAAAGAGTGGTTCTGTTTTGATATTTTTGTAGCCTTCAGCAATGTATTCCCAGTTGTGTATTTCTACCGCTTTGCAAATATTGATAAAGTTCTCTCGTCTAATTTCTATTTTCGCCCAAAACCGCTTTAAGGTAGCTGTTGAAACTAAAGCGGCAACACACCAGGCATCCTCAGTTTTATTCCATCCGAGATTGCGTCGCACCATATCAATAATTTTCAATCCTTCTTCGGATGCTCTGAGCAAACCTGCCATTGTTACTCCGATACCACAACTTTACCCTAATTCGATTATAGCTCACATCGGAGAGCCAAAAAATGAGCCAAATGATCCAAATGAGCTAAATGAGCCTTTTTTGTTGAGCCAAATGCTGAGCCTTTGAGCCGACACAGCGTAGAGATTATGGATTATTGTCATAGGATGAGCTTGGCTGGCGGCTACAGATCGGGGTGAAGCCAAGGTAAGTAAGCATTTGCCTTGCGGTTAGGTATCGGTTTTTAAATTCTTGGGTAAAAAGTTGTTATTTATACTTTTTCCCCTGTAAGGGATGAGTGAAAGACCGATCCAATTTAGTTATTAATTTTTTCAAAAGCTTAGTTCAATATTGACATTCACAAGGAGTTTGAATCATGGTACAGGCTAGTTTTGGAGAGATTAACTTTAATACATGGGGGAATAACGGTTTCCAGTCACAATCCATTGACCCAAACCAGAATACTTATGTAATCGCTCATGGATGGAATAATACAGGTGGTAACGCAGGAAATAATTTTACGCCTGCTGACTGGGTAGCAGAAAAAGCTCAGGCTATCCGAGAACTCGATCCTAATGCAAATATTGTCGCGATGGATTGGGAAAGTGGTGCTAAAACTGATTACTCACAAGCTGCTGCAAATACAAAAGAAGCAGGTCAAAAGCTCGGTGAGTATCTGAAAAATGTTGGTGTTAATCCTAACAAAACCGAACTAATTGGTCACAGTTTAGGGGGTCATATCGCTGGTTCTGCTGGCGCTAAGTATCGAGAACTAACAGGTAATCAGATAAATCTCATCACTGCTTTAGACGCTGCTGGGCCGGGTTTTGGAATCAGGGCTAGACCGATAGGCTCGGGAACTGATGTGGTTGAAGAACCAGTTCCTCCAAGCGATCGCCTAGACCCCACTGATGCTAAACAAGTAATTGCGATTCATACAAGTAAATTAGGATACCAAGATACCATAGGTACAAAGGACATTTATCTCAACAAGAATGAACTCATTCAACCAGGTGGAAAGATTCCTCTTAATGATAGTCATGGTTACGCTCATAAAATAGATACTGAATTAAGGAATGGAGCATCTTTCTCTCAAAAAGATGGCTCGACATTCGATTTGAATCGATTGCGTTCTTCAGAAAAAGGTAGTATAAACTTTGATACTACCAACCCACCTTTCACAGGCTCAACGACTGGCACTTTTGGAGGCAGTAGCAATAAGTTCAGTTTAGGAACACCGGAATTTGTAAGTTTTGTCCAGTTTGACGGTAAACCTTTTAGTACAGGAACAGACATTCTTTTTAATCTTGGGAAATTGACTTATCGGAATGGAGTAAACGCCGAAGATTCACCCAGATTAATAGATACAACTCTCAATATTAATCTTTCGATAACCCAACCCGAAAATAGTCCCCAGACGTTTAATTTTGCAATTAACAATCAAGCAACAAATAACACAACTGGTGATGCGGTTCTGGATGCAGATCGCCTAACTTTTTCAGGTGCAGGTTTATCCGAAGAGAGAATTAAAGTGGCGGGTGCTGAATATACCCTCGATCTATATGGTTTTGCTTCAAATGGAGAACCTGTAGGACAGTTTGATTCACCGGAGAATAGCACAGCTACCGCTGATTTATTTGGTAAAATCGTACCAGTGACTATTTTTACTCAAGATCAAGAGACGCTACGTCTATTTAGCAATGATATTAAAGAGGCTGTTAAGGGCTTTAGAAACACAATTGCTGATGCAACAAATGGAATTTTGAGAGATATAGTTTACCCATTGGCAGGGGCTGTAGTAGATGTTCTAATAGGTGCTCCAAGAGCAATAAGAAGTGCCAGCCAAGTCAATCCTCCAACAGATACGGGAACTACATTTCAGATTACTCAAGCAATAATGGCTGAAAATCCGGGGGGTGTGCTAGGTTCTAATAACAATGAGAAAATCTTAGGATCGCCCGTAACTGATGTAGTATTCGCAGCCAGAGGTGCTGATACTATCGAGGGTGCTATCGGCAATGATTACCTGCGAGGCGGAAAAGGAAGCGATCGCATTTTAGGTGACGATGGCAACGACATTATCAACGGCAATGAAGGTGATGATTTTGTTTCAGGAGGCCCTGGCAATGATTTAGTGCGGGGTGGACAAGGCAATGATGAAATTTTTGGCGATAATGGAGACGATATTTTAATCGGTGAAAAAGGAACTGATCGGCTAACTGGTGGCAATGGGACAGATGTTTTTATCCTGAGAACAGATACAGGTATAGAAGAAACCAATGCTGCTACTGCTGATTGGTTACTTGACTTTAATGCGAGTGAAGGCGATCTAATTGGCATCAATGGAGGCGTACCTATAGATATTCTCACCTTCACTCCTACTGATGTCAATCAAGATGGTATTGCAGACACGATTATTCAGTACACAGAAAACAACGAAATTATAGGTGTCTATACAAACATCTTTGGTGTCGTCATCAACACGCAGCCAGACATTGTGAAAAATGCCTTATTTACTATACCCCTGAACGACCCAATCACTCAGATAGGATAACGCTTTAGGAAAGTCGCCCAATAGTTTCGTCACAGCAATATGATGAAGTGCGATCGCCCTTACGACAAAAAGTGCGATCGCCCTTAAAATCAGAATAGACAAACAACATCTAATTTGTTAGAATTGAGTAAAACTCTACCCTTGAGAGTTTTACCTAACTTTATAATAGGTGAAAGATATGTTTTCGATTCTGAAAAACTTAATCAGCACAGATACCCAAGGACACCTAAGTTTAAACCTCGAACCCAAGTCAACAGAGTATCGCGTTCTTGTCAACGAAGCCGGACAAATTTTATTAGACCCAATAACCAACATACCCGATCGCGAACAGTGGTTGTGGCAAAACCCCCAAGTATTAGCCGCCGTTAAGTGCGGCCTCGCGCAAGCAGCCAAAGGTGAAGTACACGAGTTGGGTGACTTTTCGGAATATGCCGATCGGGATTTAAGCGTGATAAACGATCGTAAAATTAAATTAAAGTAGTGAAAGCTAACTCGCATAAATGACAGACGAAACTCGACGAGAAATAGCGAGACGACTAGCTAGAGAACTAGCATCAAGGACAGTCATCTCACCCATAACACCCGGACAAGGCTTTCAAACCTTTGGTGAATTTAAAAGAACGATCGGGGTGGCAGGAGCGGGGTTAGCGTGGCATCATATAGTTGGGCAAACAACATCAAATTTACAGAGATTCGGGGCAGAAACAATACACAATACAGGCAATCTCGTCCGGCTAGAACACGGTACTGGGTCAATTCATCAGGAAATTACCAATTTCTACAACTCCGTCCAACCAGAATTAACAGGTACGAATACTCTAACCGTGAGAGGGTGGCTGGGCACTCAATCTTTTGCAGAACAACAAGACTTTGGCATTAGAGTTATTATAGCTTTCGGAGGAACAGTTTAATGCTGACTCTAGATATCCAATCAATCCTCAATTCTATTCCCAATGAAATTAGCTGGCAAGACATCGTACAGTTTGAAAATCTAGACGATCGCGTTACCATTGCGAATGACCTTTGTGCTAACATTATTGGTGTCAATGAAAGTACGATCGAATTGTGTCCTAATGAAAATCCTCCCGATCGTTTAGAACAACTGGTTTGGTGGTGGGTTGTGCGTCCAGATTTAGGAGCGGCGATTGCCAAAGAAGCTCCTCAAGAACTCAAAAATATTATCAGTCAATACATTCTGCAAAATTGACAAAAACCAGCGCTCGTCTGTGGTTAAAAAAAGTGCGATCGCCCTTAACACAAAAAGTGCGATCGCCCATTTCAATTCCTAGCCAGAAATCACCTCACTCAAAAGATGAGCCTGAGAACCCTCAAGCCGAGGCCCATGAATCTGCACCACCCTAGAAGCCAAATAATTGCCCCAGCGCGCCGCTTGTACAGAACTCAAACCGTTAGTAATTCCAAACAAAACACCCCCCGCAAAAGCATCCCCAGCACCCACAGTATCGATCGCCTTTACCGGAAATCCAGCCACATCAACAATCTGTTTGTTCTCCACCACCATGCAGCCTTTATCCCCATTCGTGATAAAAGCCAAATCCGAAATCTCGCTCATTTTCCGAGCGCACTCTGACAGAGATTCCTCCTTAAAAAAGCTCCGAACTTCATCAGCATTGCAAAAAATTACATCGCAATATTCCGAAACCACCTTGTGAAAATCATCAGCAAATCGATCGACCAAAAAGCCATCCGAAAAAGTAAAAGCCACCTTCACACCCAGACGCTTAGACTGTTCCATCGTCTCAATGCTAGCCTTTCTAGGATCGGGAGCATCCCAAAGATAGCCCTCAACATAACTGTACTTGCAGTGAGCCAGTCGATCGACATCAATATCAGTCGCAGCCAGAGTAGTAGAAACCCCCAAATTAGTACACATCGTGCGTTCCGCATCCGGCGTAGTCAGCACTACACAAGTACCCGTAGGCTCATGCGACTCAGCAGCAGGATGCACGTTGAAATCAATCCCCGCCGCCAGCAAATCTTGCCGGTAAAATTCGCCGTTAGTATCCTTAGCAACCTTCCCCGAATAATACGCTTTACCGCCGCTCTGAGCCAAACCAATCATCGTATTTGCCGCCGAACCCCCCGATCGCATTTGCAGCGAATTGTGTTCTAAATCGTGCAAAATCCCCCCCTGCGTTTCCGAATTCATCAGCGTCATCCCGCCGCGATTCAGCCCGTGGCCGAGTACAAATTCATCTTCCACCAATGCTAGGATGTCTACCAGGGCATTTCCCACGCCAAACACATCCACGGAACCAGATTCTTGATTATTTTCTGTCATCGCTGCTTTTTTTTACACTAACTATCAACTCTATAATAAATCGGATTAAAGTCAACATCCCCACTCCCCATCTAAAGTCCCCAACTTAAAATCTAAAATTCACAATCCAAAATCCCCAATCTAAAATCTAAAATCCAAAATCTAAAATCGCTATGACTTGTCTCCCACCTCTGATTCAGCAAATGTTGCATCCCGGTTTTTACCCGCACGGGGTGACAGAACCAGTGCAGCTAATTCAGACTCACGCTTCCTTTGTTTTGCTGACAGGAGATTATACTTACAAAATCAAGAAACCTGTCAATTTTGGATTTTTGGACTATTCAACATTGGAAAAACGGCACCATTTCTGCAACGAAGAATTGCTGCTGAACCGACGCACAGCACCGGAAATTTATCTAGAAGTTTTGCCAATTGTTAAAATTGGGGATTTGTTTCAATTTGGCAGCAAATTACCTGCTCTAACTCCGGCTGAAGTTGCTGTAGAATATGTGCTGAAAATGCGGGAGTTTCCTCAAGATTCGCTGTTGCTCAGTTTGTTGGAACGCGGAATGTTGACCGAGCAACTTATGGCAGACTTAGGGCGGGAAGTTGCCAATTTTCACAGCACGGCAATTAGTAATAGCTACATTCGCACATTTGGCGAAGTCAGTCAGATTCGCACAGCAATAAACAACAATTACCTGATTTCGCAAAAATATATCGGCGGGCCGCAGACTCAGACACAATATCAGGAAACTAAAGATTATACTGATACGTTTTTTGAGAAAAATCAAGAGTTATTTAATCTGCGGATTGCCAATAATAAAATTCGCGAGTGCCACGGAGATTTGCACTTGCGAAATATAGCATTGTGGCAAGAGAAAATATTGCTATTCGACTGCATTGAATTTAACGAGCCTTTTCGCTTTGTTGATGTGATGTACGATGTGGCTTTTACAGTAATGGATTTGGAATCGCGGGGTCGCAGAGACTTGGGTAATGCTTTTCTGAATACTTACATCGAACAAACAGGGGATTGGGAAGGACTGCAACTGTTACCTCTGTATTTGAGCCGTCAAGCTTATGTTAGAGCAAAAGTAACTTCGTTAATGTTGGACGATTCTGCTATTTCAACTGCCCAAAAAGCCGAGATTTCACAGACAGCAGCTCATTACTATAAACTGGCTTGGCAATACACAAAACCGCGCCGGGGAAAGTTAACTTTGATGTCGGGTTTATCGGGTTCTGGCAAGAGTACAGCGGCTCGATATTTGGCTCGCCGCACTGGGGCAATTCACATTCGATCCGATGCTGTTCGCAAACATTTAGGCGGAATTTCTTTAAATGAACGCGGGGGGCCAGATTTGTACTCGGATGAAATGACGGCACAGACTTATGGTAGATTGTTAAAGTTGGGGATAATTTTGGCTGACCGAGGTTGGGATGTGATTTTAGATGCAAAGTTCGATCGCCCAAACTGGAGAACCGATGCGATGAATCAGGCTCAATCCCACGGCTTACCCTTGCAAATCATTTACTGTACCGCACCACTTGAAGTATTGCGAGAACGACTGCAACAGCGCCGGGGCGATATTGCCGACGCGACGGCAGAATTATTGAACTCGCAGCAAGCAGCTTTTGAACCTTTTACAGAATTAGAGCAAATTTCTGTAAACATTATAGATACCCTACAAGACTTAGAGGTACAATTAAACTTGATTTGTGGGGAGTAGTTGCAGTTCGATCGCCCTTGGCAATCTTACTTGTCTGCTAATATTGTAAATATCTTTCTGTTTTATTACAAAAAAAAGTTGCAGCTTATGCCAAAATTTACCGGAGACTCCAAGGGCTTTAGCCCCGCGCTGATATGGTTTGTGTTGTTTACCGTTGGGTTTCGCTTAGTAGGATGTACGCTAGTCCTGAGTCTCGGCTTGGGTGTCATCGGTGGCGTGGCAGCAGGTTTAATTGTCGCTTGGTGGCACAACGAATTACTACTCAACCCGAATATAAATTCCAAGGACAAAACCTCGGATGCTATCCTCAATAAAGAAGTAGTGCAAACGGACGCCCATAAATATAGCAAAACCTCTAGGGGTGATGCTGCTACATTTTTTGGCTGGTTATCTGGACCAGAGGATCGGCGCTAGCTTTAGTCATTAGTCATTAGTTAACAGTTAACAGTCACTAATGCCCAATGCCCAATGCCCAATTCCCAATGCCAATTTCTCATTGAATGTTTGTATTTCTGTCGAAACTCTTGCCGCTGTTTATTTATCCTTTGGGGTTGAGTTGCCTGTTAATGATGGCGGCTTTAATCACACTTTGGAAGCGTCCGAAATGGGCGGCGGCGCCAATTGCTGCGGCTCTAATTATTTTACTTCTCGGAAGTAGCGGTTGGGTTTCAAAATCGTTAGTTCGATCGCTCGAATGGCAAAACTTACAAACCGCCGAACTCCCTCAAGCTGAAGCGATTATCGTCTTGGGCGGTGGTGTCAAAGCAGCTTTACCTCCCCGTCCTTGGGTAGAATTAGCGGAAGCGGGCGATCGAATAATCTATGGTTCCCGACTTTACAAGCAAGGCAAAGCTTCTCTGCTCATTCTTAGTGGCGGTAGAGTAGATTGGAAAGGTGGCGGGCCTCCTGAATCGGCAGACATGGCAGAAATTGCCCAAACAATGGGTGTACCGGCATCAGCAATTCTGCAAGACCCCGATTCACACAACACTTATCAAAATGCCGTCAACGTGCGGAAACTTTTAGATGCTAAAGGCATAAAAGGGCCGGTTTTGCTAGTGACATCGGCGATGCACATGACTCGATCGCTCTTAATTTTCCAGCGTCAGGGAATAAAAGCAATTGCCGCACCAACAGACTTTCAGATAACGCAGCAGGATATCGCAGCATCCCAAAGCAATTGGCAATCAGTCGCCTTGGATTTATTGCCGGACACCTATCAGTTAAACCAGTCAACTAAAGCTTTGAAAGAATACATCGGCTTAATCGTTTATCGTCTGCGGGGATGGCTTTAACAGAATTTTAGATTTTAGATTTGGGATTTTAGGATCGTCAATTAAATAATTTCCCTTTTTTCTTGTGGGATGGGCGTCCCGCCCGCCCAGAAAGGACGGGCGGGACGCCCATCCCACAACAAACATGAAAAGTGGGTTTTATTTAATTCTCATTCCTTAGATTGAAGAATTTAAACTAATATCAAATCCGGTTGCATCTCAATTATAGGGGCGGGGCGGGTTTATATAATTTGTCTATACTTATCAAATATCTGGGCGAACCCGCCCCTACAAAACTTCATCAGATAAGATTCTAAATCTAAAATCTAAAATCTAAAATCTAAAACCTAAAATCTAAAATCTAAAATCTAAAATCTAAAATCTAAAATCTAAAACCTAAAATCTAAAATCTAAAATCTAAAATCTAAAATCTAAAACCTAAAATCTAAAATCTAAAATCTAAAATCTAAAATCGATTGAGTGTGTTAGCTTAAAGTCATTACAGCCAATATTAGCCACAGTCGCCCCCAAACAATCATGCTGCCCCACGAGTTGCAAAACATTGCCCCAGAACCGACTCCCGCGGCCGAAATTTTTCAGAGACACCAAATTGTCCGCGAGTTTTACGACGAAATTAAGTACCGTCAAGAACTAGAACTTCACTGCCAGTGGTATTACGCTACAGCCAAGCAGCATCAGCAGGAATTGCAGAAAATGCAGGGAGATTGGAATATTTTAGGTTGGTTCAGCCGCAGACGGTCGAAAAATTAAGGAGTGAAAACAAAAAATGGTTTGTAGTAAGGACTTTAGTCCCGTCGATCGACTAAAAGCCACAGAAAAAACTGAACTCCTCACTACAAACTCTACAACTGTTATATGACCAAGAATTTCTTCATGTGGTACCCGCCACGTGATTTATCTCGCGCAAGTCAATCGAAAGCATCTCAAATCTAAAATCCTTGCGTCCCCCGAATTTATCTCGCGCAAGTCAATCCAAAATCTAAAATCTAAAATCTAAAATCGAATGACCCCCGCCCAAAAACGGATAATTGCTTTCCGACAGGAGTCGCGACGATCACAAAATTTTAGATATTAGTTCAAGCTTCCAGATTCATCTGTGGAGTAAATCTAAAATCTAAAATCTAAAATCGACTGACGGGATTTGATTTTGTCTTTGGGCTGCTTCAACTTTTGAGACAGCTAGACTTCCGAAGATATCAATTCGACCTCATCCTCTTTGAAGTGAGCTCGAAATTTTTTGTCAAATTGTACTAGAACCGGCCAATTAGCACTGACCGGTCTGCCGTGCCATTCGTGAACGATCGCCACGACTTCTCCTTCCATACCCTTAATATCAAATGGTTGACTGCGATTTTCAGGGTGGTGGTAGACAACAACAGAGTTTTTAATGCAAACGCGATCGCCAACTTTCATAAATTTAAACTTAGTGTTCTTTCTTCCCAACTATACAAAGCGTGCAAGTGCAGAACACCTGTACGCTTTGGCGACAGTCTTTTTATCTTCCCACAAGTAGAGCGAAAACTTAAACAAACTTGGCGGTTATCTGTCGGTGCTTTGATCGCCCGCCGCGATCCCGGGAAGCCACAACACAGATATATTCTCGGTGGAACCCGTAGGCCCGATAGGCCTTTAAAGCTTGATCGGGCGGATTCTCAAGGGCGGGAATTGATGCAGGCTAATCACGAAACGATTAACTTAACTGATTTAACCAACACTCAACATCAACAGCCAAGGTTTGACCCAACTCCAGCAACTGCCGGATCGAAGACAACTCCCAGCCGCCGCCTGAACCCGCAATCTCCAAGGCAACAGCAGCCACCGCATTTTCGCCCGCCGAGGCCTCTTGCCGTTGCAGCCAGCCCAAACACAGAGGCACAATTTGACTGTACAGAGAATCGAAATACAGTTCCTGCGATTTGTCCAAGCACAAACCCAGACTCAGCCGATCGCCCACAGCAATCAAACGCTCGATCGTGCGGATCTCAGCTTCCAACTGGACAGGCGAGCGATCCTCCACACCCGATCCTGCTTGCAGCAGCCTGTCTAGCGATCGCCAAACCATCTTTTCCAAAATTTCCTTGACTTCGGGAACGTTCAACCGACAGCGGAGATGGCCGGCTTCAGTGGCGATCGCCTCAATTTCGGCCAGCAGCGGTTCCACATCCTCGGTTTCCAATTCCAGGGCCTTGGCCGCCGTCAAACAGCGATGTCCCAAAGCCACCTCAGCAGCCACCTGCAACTCTACCGGCACCGGCAACTCGTCGCGGTGGAACGCCATCATCACCCCGTAATTTTCGCGGTAAACCTGAGTGTAAAGCTGATCCAACCGAGTCAAATTTTCCTGACTCAGCAACTGCACGATCCGGTGGCGTTCCTCAGCGAATAAATCCCGCAAGCTAAAGGACTGATCCCCAAACAGCCGCACCATTTCCAGAATCGCGTGGGCTGCCGAAGCTTCTTGCATAACTCCAAACAGCCGCTCTTTGAGCATAGTGTACGATCGGCGGCTGCCAAAAGGCTGAATGCAGCAGTGGAAGTCCCAGCCGCCGAGGTGCAACGCAGCAAACACAAAAACCTCTGTTTCCCGCGTAATTTCCGAGGTTAACTGCAATTGACCCACAGCCAGAGTCATCGAGCCCATGCGCTGAATTTGGAAATCTTCCTGCTGGGCCTGATAGCAGTAAACTCGCTGTTCGCGGGGATATTTGGCAAACAGAGAACTGATCGCGTAGTGGGCGGCCACCTGTTTGAGACTAATTTGGGCTGTTACCACGAGTTTGCGGTAAACTTCGGCCCCTGTTTGGAAATACTCAACGTTGCTGGGTACGAGGGCTAGTCGATCGACAAAATCCTTTTCTAGCTGCACCCCGGTAACTTCCCCCGCCAATTCGAGCGCCCGGGCCGCGTAGCGCAGAATTTGCACGCCTTCTGGCCGCGAGATTTCTTCAAAAAACCAGCCGCAGCTAGTGAACATTAACAGGGTGTGGCGCTGCATTTCCAGCAGTCGCAGGGCGTCCACCTGTTCTCCGGCATCGAGGGGGCGCACTTGATGGCGTTGGAGGAAACTGTCAACATTACTGGGGGATCGATCCCGGATCACCTCAATATATTCATCTCTGGCTTTCCAGGGATCGCACAACAGCTTGCGCCCTGCTTCTTCGTAAATCGGAATCAGTCGATCGCGCAGCCAATTGAGAGTATCCCGCAGAGGGCGGCGCCATTTGAGGTGCCATCCGCCGCCACCACCGCAGCCGCAATCATCTTGCCAGCGATCGACCCCGTGAGAGCAACTCCAGGCCGTCACAGGTTTGAGTTCAACTTCCCAAGCGCTCGGATTTTGACTTAAATAATGAGCAAAATTCGTCACCGTCCAACCGCGGCGGGGAAACTCTTCTGTGAAGGCGTAGGCGAGGCATTTTTCCGTACTGTTTTTGTGGTGGCCGAAAGTTTCGCCGTCCGTCGCCACGCAGATTAATTGAGCCTGTCTGTGGTCTCCCCGCACTGCTTGACCCAAGCGCCCGGCCAAGTGGTGGCTGCTGCTGAGAACGTCATTGAAGCCCATATCCCGCGAGATCGGGCCATCGTAGAAAAAGATATCGATGTAGGGAGTGTTGGTAGTTGGGGCTGCAGAATTTTGGGAGTGCCCGCGCCCAAAATAGTGAGTGCTCAGCGGCGAGAGTTGGTGGTCAGCCATCAACCGCATTTCCGGTTTCAAATAGCAGCGGTACGGGCGAGTCGGATCGATTTGACCCCCGCCGACTTCGTGCCATTCGGAATTTTCCGCTGGTTCCCCTTCTTGGTTTTGCCCGATTAGCGGGCGGCAGCGTTCGGCTTGGGAGGGGGCTAAGACAATGAAGCGGATGCCTTCAGCGACTAAAACTTCGAGGGTGGCGTAGTCTACGGCGGTTTCGGCGAGCCACATTCCTTCGGGATCGCGATCGAACCGGGAGCGAAAATCTGCGATCCCCCAGCGAATTTGGGTGTATTTGTCTCGCTCGTTAGCGAGGGGCATGATGATGTGATTGTAGACTTGGGCGATCGCGTTGCCGTGACCGTTGAGTCGCTGACAGCTTTTGCGATCGGCTTCCAGAATCCGCTGGTAGACTTCCGGGTCGTAGCGTTCCAGCCAGCTCATCAGGGTCGGCCCGATGTTGAAGCTCATATACTCGTAGTTGTTGACGATCCCCGCGACTTCGCCCCGATCGTTGAGTATGCGGGCAAAGGCGTTCGGGCGGTAGCACTCGATGTCAATGCGTTCGTTCCAGTCGTGGGCTGGAGAGGCGCTGGCTTGGCGTTCGATCGCGTCCAGGTAAGGGTTTTCCCGGGGTGGCTGGTAAAAGTGACCGTGAACCGTCACGCACACCCCAGTTGCAGTCGCCGCACTGCTTTGGGTTGCAGCCGTTACGGTTGGCGAAGACAAAGGTAGCACATCGGATTGAGTAGTAGAAATCGAAACCATGCGATCGAATCCTCAAGTAGTTAAAGACAATAAAACCAGCCTATTTAGAAACTGAAACCTTACGCAGCAAGAGTTACAGCTAGGCATCTGTTCGGGCTAAATTTTGGCAGATAAGTTTTGATACATTTGTAGTATTGCTAGCAAAGCATTCGTTCCAAGATGCCAACCGTCGATCCCTGGTTTGTTTGCCAATGCTTTGCTGTTGAAAGAGTTAAAAAAGGTAGCTTTTGCTGCTTTTTGGCACTTGCGACCCATTTCGGGTTCGTGCTTGCAGGGCTGCTCATTGAGATTTTGATTTACATTGCTGGATCTTAAAGTCTTATTCATTAAATAGCAAGTTTTCGCCGGAAAAATTTAAAATTTGGCGATAAATCTTGGCGATTGTGGATATCGGTTTAATGCCCGATCGATTTATAGAATAATAGTTTAGCCAGAGTTTCGCATCATACTTTAGGTGCTTTTTACCTAAGTTCTGGAGAAGTTAGGCCAGTTGGGTTAGGGCGGGGCAGATTTCCTGCAAATGTACTTTCCAGAAGAGTTGTAACAATTGTGCGGAGTCAAAAGGCAACAAAAAAGCAAAACGGTAACTGTTATATTTTAACCCCTGAGAGGTATGTGGGGGCGGAGGCGGAGGCATTGGAGGATGAGGAGGGTTTGGACGAGAAGAGGCTGCATTTGACGGCGAAGTTGGAGAGGCAATTTGCCGAGAGTGCCAAGTTAGAGGCGATGATTCTGGAAAATCTACCGGGGTGGAGTTAGGGGAATTGAGGAATTGCTGAAGTCCAAGCCCTCCGATATCCTGAGAATTGCGACTCACCCAGCCGCGTTAAATGTGCGCGTTTTAGGTTCGGTTGCCAGGGGTGAAGCAACAGCAGATCGCGAGGTAGATTTTTTAGTAGAATTGGAACCAAAACGCACGTTTTAAGCAATATTAAAGAATATATTGAGCGGATTTAGTCTTACGAAATTCGGGTAAAAGACGCCGAAATAATTGTATAGGAGACAATCTAATGCCAGAACTCAGCAGATTTTTAGGCATCATCATCACGACGTACTATAACGACCACCCGCCCCCGCAATTTCATGCCCGCTACAATCAACAAAAAACCATCATTGATATCGAAACCCTCTCAATCCTAGAAGGCAAACTTTCCCCTCGCATCTTAGGATTAGTGGTAGAGTGGGCTGCCCTTCATCAAACAGAGCTCATGCAAAATTGGCAACTTGCCAGACTTCAAACACCATTAGAACCTATTGCACCTTTGGAATAAACAATGCTCAAAGATATTAGCTCAGTTCAACCATTAAAAAATTATCAACTTCACATCAAATTTGAAGATAACCAAGAGGGAGTAGTTGACATTAGCCAATTAATCGAATTTACCGGAATCTTCGCCCCCCTGCAAGACTTGACTTACTTTAACCAAGTCAAACTAAATCCAGAATGGGGGACAATTTACTGGGAAAATGGAGCTGATTTAGACCCCGATGTTCTCTACTCCATTGTCACCAACCAACCGATACAAATCAAGGAAACCATAACCAACCTGATGTAATTTTATCTACGAGCTAAAACCAAACAGGTTAACAAGAATAATCGCTACGTAAAAAGTGGACATTAACCAACAAAAAGAACAATTCAGCAACATCTACCTGCAAGCTGTCACCACCGTTGCCGGCTATTCCCTCTACAAACCCTTCGTAGACGATGACAGCGTAGACTGGGGAGTAGCTGCGAAAGGCGGGATAGGCCCCATTAGAGCGCCTCGCTTAGAATTGCAGTTAAAATCTACATCAAGAGACATCCAAGACGATCGCTCCATCCGCTACCCCCTCAAACTCAAAAACTACGACGATTTAAGAATGGATGACTTCGCCATTCCCCGAATTTTAGTTGTCGTTTTAATCCCAGAAACACCCGAAGACTGGTTAACCCAGTCGGAAACAGAACTCTGCATCAGAAACTGCGGATATTGGATCTCGCTGCGGGGAAAGCCAAAAACACAAAACACAAACGCTGTCACCGTTACCATCCCTAGAACCAACCAATTTACAGTCGCCGCCCTTCAGTCAATTATGGAGGGAATTAGCCAAGGAGTTCAACCATGAAAGTCACCGTACAAGATAGCCAAACTCTCGAAACAATCGAGCTAAATCAACTGAGAAATTACTTACAAACTCACGGCTGGCATGAAGACCAACCTTTCTTAGATAATGCCACACTTTGGCACAAACCAACAGCCGATGCAGAAGAATTTGAAATATTGCTGCCTAACCGGGAAAACCTGGGAGATTATGCAGCCCGCATCCGGGAGGCAATCCAAACGCTAGAAAACGCAGAAAATCGCCCAAAAATTGAAATTTTAAGCGAACTGCTTACCAGCATTCCCAACATGACTATTCAGGGAATTGTTATGCAAATTCACACCCCCAACACAGACCAATTAAGCGGCGAAATAACCTTAATAGGGGTCATTGCTGACAAATTGCGGAAAATTCAAACTTCTCTCGCAGACAAAGATTATATCTTGGCGATTAAAGCTTATCAAGAACGCTTACCGATTCTCTGTAGCGGTGACTTAATCAAAGACAACAACGCCTTCATCCTCAAAAACCCCCACAACTTAACCCTCGATGAATTGTGCTAAAACTAACAGATTTTGTCGAAATCTATATTAAACACCTTCCAAACAAATATCAAGTTCCCTAGCAAAGGCCTCTGGCGCATCCAGCATCAGCCAGTGTCCAGTATCGGGGATCGTAGTTGTCGTCAGTGTGGGACGGAGGATGTGGAGGCTGAAGGGAAAAGTGTTTGAGGGAGCAATAATCGCGTGGGCCCGTGTTCCAGGGGCTGCTAGGTAGCGATCGAGAGCATTAACTGCTTCAAAGGCAAACATCCCGCGAGACATTCCAGACAGACAATCCTGTGGAGTCGCCGCCAAGCAAGCGAGAATCCGATCGCGCGTATCGGCCCTGCTTCCTGTCAGCGCCTCATTGAAGCTGGTTTCCACAGCAGCCCGCCAATCCTCCGTCTCCAGAGCCCTCTGGTAGGGAACGATGCGTTCCTCGTGCACATCTGCAGGCACCTTGGTAAAGTCTCCAGGTGGGTCTGCCAGAATCAACTGCGCGATGCGGTGCGGTGCGGCTGCTGCTGTGGCGAGGGCAATACAAGCACCGAAACTGTGCCCGACGATCGCCACTCGATCGAGTCCCAGCCCATCCAGTACCGCCAAAACATCCGCTGCACAGGAGGCGGGCGCATAGTTGCCGTCCTCCGGCGGTGCAGAATCACCGTGTCCCCGCATATCAAGGGCGATCGCCCGTCGGGTACGGGCGACACGGGCAAGCTGCGCCTCCCAGATGCTCGCAGAAACCGTCATACCGTGCACGAACACCACCGGCAGCGCCTCGGATTCCCCAGCGGTGACAGGGGGGCTGGCTTCGATGATGTGAATAGTGCCGATCGGTCCTTTGATATTTGTCGATCGCATAAAAACTTCTCCTAAGTTTTATAGTCCTAGACGCACGGGTAGTCAGAAACCGGATTTTTCGCAAAAATACTCGGTTATATCAAATCCGTTAACATCGGAATTATTATCTCACTCTTCTCTTTCTCTGTGTCCTCTGTGCCCTCTGTGGTTTAATCATTCCGATACAACCGGAATTGATATTAGACATCGCAGAAAAGGTAAAAACCCGGTTTCTTGGGTTTGGACGGGTAAGTCAGGTTCCAATTTCCTCATTTTACACAACCAATTTTACCTCTGTTACTCCTTGACGCAATTCATACTGTCCTTTTACCCAAAATTGTTTAATTTTTTCACCCAAAAACGGAGCAGCTTGCATCATCAATAAACGCAATAATCCATTTTTTCGTAGTTGTTCGCCTTTCCACGCTTCTTGTGCTTGAAGTTGTTGGGCGCGAATAATTTCGGGTTCGCGTTCTGCCTGAATCCGCGATAATGCTAAGTCAATATCCTCAGAATTAGCCCCTGCTTTCAATAAAGGTACAAGGTGATTGGCCGCAACAATTACATCGCGCAAAGCCATGTTAATTCCTTGAGCGCGAACCGGAGACATGGGATGTGCCGCATCCCCCAAAAGTATGATTCCTGGTCGATGCCAGCGCGGACAGCGACCAACCACAACAGATAATCGCATCGGAGATTCGATCGTATCGGCACAGTTGCGGAAATGTTCTGCCATCCACGCAGGCGATCGCGATGCGAAAGTTTCTGCCCAGTCTGTGTGTTTCCAATCGGTTTTGTCATCTGCCGATAGCACCCAAGCCAGATGCAGTTTTCCTGATTCTGCCCCATGAAAGACACTGAATCCGCTACCGCCATTCAGGATAGAATAAAATACATTATCCGCCACAAACCGAGGATGAGCGGCAAGTTTAAACCACAGAACATCTATACTATTCTGCTGTTTTACTAACTCTAATTCTGCACGCTGTCGTACAACCGAGTTTCTACCATCTGTACCCATGACAAGTGCAGCAGGAATCTCTCGCCCATCTCCTAGCTTTACACCCGCAATGCGATCGTTTTTGTACAGTAAATCTTTTACGGGAACACCTGGGATAAATTCAAACTCTGGATGCAACTGAGCTTCTGAAATTAGTGTTTCTAACAAAGGCGGTTGCGATACCAGTGTACAAGGTCGATTTGACCCCATTGGCTCATCAACTCGAAATAGTTGCCGATCGCCCACAATGAACTCCCAGGCATCAATTTGTCGGTGTGGAACACCTTCTAGGATTGTGGATAAGCCCATTTGGGCGATCGCATCCAATCCGCTGGGCATTAAGCCTTCACCGCGAAACACTCGGTAGGAATCTTTTGCCGCCTCAACCAAGGTAACAGCAATACCTCGTTTCACCAGCAGTAAGGCAAGTGCCGCACCAGTTGGCCCCGCTCCGACAATTACAACTTGTGTCATTTGGTATTTTCCATTGCTTGTTGCGGATATTGAGATGCGAACAGAGGTGGTTAAAGGGTGCGCGACGATCTATTAGACATCTCCCATAATTATCGTGGAACAGGCATCCTGCCTGTTCAAAACCTGCTTTTTTGGAGAAGTCTCTTAATCCCAGCTATTTCTGGAGTGCCTGTTGAAAAGTCTTAACTGCATCAACATGATTCACCATATTGATGCAGCGCAACAACAAATCCAAATCGATCCCTTTCACCTCCTCACTACTGGAAACCTTTTCATAATGAAGTGTATTGCCCTCTCCCCGCAGGTGATAAACCTCTAACAATCCATCTTCCCAAAACCACACTTCAGGAATTTTCAGCCGCTTGTATGCCTCCAGTTGGTTGATGCCACCACTGGAAAACACGATTTCGATCGCCAAATCGGGTAGCCTGCGACCGGGAGCAAGTTTATAAGATTCATCCGCCTCTCGCTTGACTTTTCCCGTTTCACTTTCCAGAGTCATTGAACCAGTTGGAGTAAAGTCAAACCCCGCCATCAGCAGGTACAGTTCCACCAATGCACCAATTCTTGCTTTAACGGTTTCGTGGGGTTCTCCAGGCATTAGTTTAATCTCCAGAATTCCATCCAGGAAAGAAAGTCGATATCCTGGACGGTCTAACAATTGCTCAACTGCTTTGAACTCTCTCCAAGTGAGTCCCTCAAACAGAAGGGGCGATTCTTTTCTGGGTGGTGCGATGATTGCTGCAGTCATTTGATTCTCCAGTCTATTTCCAGATGAGAAACGATCGGGTTTGCAGGGCGATTTGTTTATTATAACTTTAAGTAGCATCCTCCACTGTAAATCCGATTTCTTGCCCGTAGGATAGTTCCAGCGTGTGACAAGCGAATTTCTTCATGTGGTACCCGCCACGTGATTTATCTCGCGCAAATCAATCCCAAATCGAAAATCGAAAATCACTTATTGCCCCCGCATTTATCTCGCGCAAGTAAATCTAAAATCTAAAATCTAAAATCTAAAATCGATTGACCGTCCGGGTCTCGCAAAAAAGCCCAGTAGCCGATCGGATATCCAGAATCTTTTGGTTCTTCAAGCAATACGCCTTCTTGACGTGCTTTGTCGCAGAGTTCGTCCATATATTCGCGGCTTTTGCAACCTACTCCCAGGTGTGCCAAGGGAGACAGAACGGGATGTACGGAGTCTGTTTGAATTAGCACAATTACAAAAGGGCGAGTGCGATCGGAGAGCCAGACCACAGCAACACCAGTTTCTGCATCGATGCGGCGGTGAACGACCTGCATTCCAGCATACTTGGAGTAGAATTCGATAGTGCGATCGACATCAGAAACGGGCAGTGCGATGTGTGTGAGACCGATATCACTCATATGTTATGTTGCTCCCGTCATATTAGGTTTAAAATCAAGAATTGCCACTTCCAATATCATAATTTTAATGAGATGCTCGCCACTTTGCCGCTTTCATATCGATTTGTTTTTTGAAAAAATCTAGTTTTCTTGACATGGTTGATAATTATTGGCTCCTGTTGTCATTATCTAAGGTGAATCCCGCCTAAATTTTTTCTCAATAGCAGCATTTTCTATCTGGTTCCGAAATATATCGAGCATTCCTATAATGTGTCTGTCTAGCTCTAGATAGGCATCCCTATTAAACACCGAATACTCACCGTGGGCAATTTCGTTCCTTGTCTTTACAAGCTTGATATCAATTATTGGCAATTTAGTAGAGTATATTGAAAAGTCAATTCCGAGATTATAAGTTATTTCTTTTAAAATGTCATAAGATAAATTCGATCCAGTAGATATTACATTTTTAGGTAGAATAGCTCTCTGATTTAATTCGGAAAGAAAGAACTCACAAACAGGTATATACAATGATGCCTTATGTGTCTCCTTAGCCTCTTTAAGTTTTTCTTTCATAGCCAAAGCTAAAAAATTACTAGAAAGCTGCTGATACGTAAGCTTTTTTGAGATAACATATTCTAGATAAGAGTTGGCTGCTAACTTGACAAAACCTTCCCAATGGGAATAGAGAATACATACTCCACTCCGAACTAATACTTTATGTCTTTGGTCAGAAACATTTTTCGCTTCTATCAAAGATTTCATTTCTGACAGTTCCATCTTTCGCCAAGCAAGATCCGTTGCCAATCTATCGCTTAATTCTGCCTCTGTTTGGATGCTCATGAAGGGGAAAAGACCTCTCTACCAAGCGGAATAAGATACGGTAAGCGTCTTGCTGCATTCACTCCAGCTCCCGACCATTGTTTATAAGTTGGATGTGACCAAATACTTTTTATACGATTAGGTAATTGGTCTGTTGGAACCGGATTTTGATAGTTGTATCCAATTCCTAATGCTATTACCTCATATGCCGATAAGAGAAAGCCTCCCAGGAATTTATCATTCTCCGATTTATATCGCTTGAAGCTGTCCTCTCCCATAGCTTCATTAAGCATACTGAATGCCACATCAAACGCTGTCTCTATGTGGGTGCTGTCCAAATCTTTTTTAATAGCCATTTCATACATTCTAGCCGTTAGAAACTCGCTAACATCACCGCCCAGCGTTAGAAGACTTGCATAATCTATATCGAAGAAAAGAATAAAACGCAATACTAATTCCATATCATACTGTTCTTCATAAAGTCTATCGCTCAAAGCAATGCAGCTTTTAAATGAATGGCGATTCGCAAGTGAACGCATTAAATTATATAAATCTTTATTCAACATTAAAAGAATGCAATTTCTTACTTCTTGCGGTGTAGCAATCGATCCTCCTGTATTCAGCCGCTGAAATAGCTCATATTTAATCATTTCATCACTTTCTTTTGCAACAATATAGACGTATATTTTGGTTCTTTTTATCAATAAACGCTGCGCCTGAGTTAAAGAGTTATCTTTATCGTCAGGATCGTTCCATTTTTTACCTTTTAACGAAGGTAAGTAAGTTGTTTCTTGTAATGCGACAGCAGAAGATGTATCTTGCTCTTGATTGTCTGGTTTCAAAATACCTACAAATTCATATATGGTTGAGAGTCTCTGCAAACCATCGATCACATCCCAAATCCCATCATCTCTTTGACTGACAAAAATTGGTGGGATCGGTATACCTAAAAGAATTGATTCTATAAACCTGGATTTTTGAAAATCCGACCAACGAAAAAGCCTTTGAAATTCTGGGTGAATATCGATTTCCTTACTCTCATAAAGACTGATCCACTCGCCAATAGACATTGAGTAGCTATCTGTCCGAATTTCTTGCCTTGTTCTTTCAATCTCTTCTTGTAGAGGCATGGCTGAAGCAGTCCTAAGTATTATGTATAGCTATACTTGCAGAATGGCAATATTTAAAGATTATATCACGCTTACGAACATCTGAAAAAACGATCGCCCAGAAATAGTCAACTTTGCTCTCAAGACAATGCGGAAGCTGATGCGATCGATCGGGTAGAATACAAAAATCCATTGAACCGATCGGCTAAACAAATCCCTCTCTTAGTTTGTCACATCAGTGAAAGCCGCCATGCAGCGATCGCCCGTTAGCGAAGCTTGCAGAAGAGGATCGCCCACCCCCAGCTTTAAGCGAACACCCAAATCCCTCACCCTCACCCTTTTTTTCATTTGGTCACAGGCTATGATTGACGGTTGGCAGCTTTTGAGAATCTAAATGCTAAACACAAATACAATTATTTCCAGCCTGCTGTTATTTATCCCAGTTTCCATCGCCGGACACTTTCTCGGCTGGGAATCCTCCACCATCTTTATCACCTCGGCTTTAGCCATCATCCCTCTAGCCGCGTGGATGGGGACGGCCACCGAAGAAATCGCCGTCGTCCTCGGTGCCAATTTGGGGGGTTTGCTGAACGCTACCTTCGGAAATGCCACGGAACTGATTATCGGCATCGTCGCCCTCAACGCCGGACTAATAGATGTTGTCAAAGCCAGCATCACCGGTTCAATTATGAGCAACCTGCTGCTGGTGATGGGATTGGCGATGCTGCTGGGCGGCTTGCGCTACAAAGAACAAGAATTTCAGCCGACAGTCGCCCGGTTGAATGCTTCAGCGATGAACTTAGCCGTGATTGCCATTTTGGTGCCAACTGCAGTTAATGCCACCTCTATTGGCATCCCTCCGCAAACTATGCAGAACCTCTCTAGCGCTGTTGCTATAGTCCTGATTGTCGTCTACGTGCTGACGCTGCTGTTTTCGATGAAAACCCACAGTTATCTGTACGATGCAGGGGTGGCAGAAATAGAAATGCTGGAAGATTTAGCCGAAAATAACTTAGCACCAGAGGGTCCTGACCACAAAGTCAATCTGCCGCTGTGGATTGGGGTGCTGTTGGCCTGTACCCTGATGGTAGCTGTCGAGTCGGAACTGTTGGTGGGTACTCTGGAAGAAGCGACGGCGCGTTTGGGGCTGACATCACTGTTTACCGGGGTGATTTTAGTGCCGATTATTGGCAATGCAGCCGAACATACGACGGCGGTGACGGTGGCGATGAAAAATAAAATGGATTTGTCGGTTTCTGTGGCCGTGGGTTCGAGTTTGCAAATTGCTTTGTTTGTTGCCCCGGTGTTGGTTTTGGCAGGTTTTGTCTTGGGCCAACCGATGGACTTGAATTTCAACCCGTTTGAACTTGTAGCAGTTGCGGTGTCGGTGCTGATCGCCAATTCTATCAGTTCTGATGGCAATTCTAACTGGCTAGAAGGTACTTTGCTGTTGGCAGCTTATACGGTTTTGGCGCTGGCGTTCTACTTCCATCCGGTAATTGAGGGACTTGTTTAAAAGGCTTTCTTGTGCTGAAGGAAGAGGGAAGAGGTTCGAGGGAAGAAGGCAGATTTTTTCACTCCCTCACTCGTTCACTCTCCCACTCTCACTTCTTTCTTCGAGAGTGGTGGTTGCGATCGTACAATTGAAATGTGGATGCTCTCTCGTTATTATTTCTGGTCTGTTTGTACATTATGTGCTGCGATCGGGGATTTGTGACCTCGATCGGCTGTGACAAATAACAAAACCTTTGGCCTCAAGCCGATCGTTCGATCGCACTGCCCCGGTTATACAAAAACACGGGATGCTGAAGTCAAGCAAGACTAAAGCCTCCCTCGACTTCAGAGACGTTGGAAGATTTCAATCAAGGGTGCTCATGAGTCTTTTACTAGGTGTGCTACGATCGTCATAAGTTGAAAATTGAGTTGGACTCAGTAAACGACGGTCGATTTAAAACTGACCAGCCTATAAAAAGGTCGAACGGGATACCACGATTCGTTAAATTGGTTGAAAATAATGGTTAAACAATGGCTAAAAGCTTCGACAATAATAAATAGTTGTAGAGACTTCAAAAATAGGGTGCTGCTCCACCCGAATTTACGCCTGTGGACAAGTAAGAGCCGACTCTCTTGGCAGAAGCAGGAATCAGACCCTCTAGAAAATACTTCTAGTTGAATGGTGAAACTTAGATAAGTTTAGCCAACTTTTGTAGAGCAGTGTCAAAGTAAAACTTGATAGAGCAACCTCAATCAGGGTTATGTGGCTTCTGTGAGTTATTGCCTCAATCCCAAATGCCCGAATCCCTCCGATCCAGCCAACTCTGGCAAATCCGCGTGTATCCACTGCGGGTCAGAACTTTTGTTGCAAGGTCGATATCGGCTAGTCGCGCCTCTCGGAGGCGGCGGCTTTGGCAGAACATTTGAAGTGGACGACAACGGCGCCCGAAGAGTGCTCAAAGTCCTGCTCAAAGAACATCCCAAAGCTGTAGAACTGTTTAAGCAAGAAGCTGACGTATTGGTCAGGCTCAGACATCCAGGTATTCCAAAAGTCGATCGCGACGGTTATTTTATATTTACGCCAGCTCACAGCACAGAGTCTTTTCACTGTCTGGTGATGGAGAAAATTGCTGGGGCCAATTTGCAAGACTGGCTGAAACATCGGGGCCGCCCGATCAGTCAAGAACAAGCTGTAAACTGGCTCAAACAACTGTCGGAAATTTTAGACCAAGTTCACCGCCTCAACTATTTCCATCGGGATATCAAGCCGCACAATATTATGTGCAAGCCAAACGGGCAGTTAGTGCTGATTGACTTCGGGACTGCTCGGGAAGTTTCGGCGACTTATTTCGCTAAGGTGGGCCAGGGGCAAAATGTGACTGGTATTGTTTCCCCAGGCTACACGCCGCCGGAACAAACAAATGGCAAGGCTGTTCCGCAGTCGGATTTTTTTGCTCTGGGGCGCACTTTTGTTTATTTGCTGACTGGAAAGCCGCCGACTGCGTTTCCAGAGAACCCGCGCACGGGCAGATTAATGTGGCGCAAAGGAGCTCCTCAAGTTTCCGACTCCGTGGCTAATGTGATCGATTATCTGATGGCGCCTTTTCCGGGGAATCGACCTCAAAGTCCCCAGATGGTTTTGCAGTGCTTGGAGGAAATTAATCTCGACGGCGCAGAAACTCAGGTGCCGACTCAGTTGCCGACGACGGGGCAAACTAAAATTCGCACAACTGCCGGGGAGGGTGGGGCGAAGAAACAGAGCTCCATAAACCGCCTCAGACCTCTGAATTCGGGATTGAACAAGACCCAGAAAGATGTTTTTGATTGGAAAAAGAAGTTGCTGGCGGGCACGGCTGTTTTGATGGTGAGTATTGGCGCGTCTCAAATTTACGGTTCGCTGCGTTACGGGGTGTTTCCGGCAAACCCCGTGTGGCTGCTTTCGACTTTACCTACCACTCATTTTTTGCAAAGAAGTTTGGATAATGTCGGGAGTGTAAATGCGATCGCCCTGTCGCCTGACGGTCAAACTTTGGTGAGCGCAAGCTTTGGGACGATTAGAATTTGGAATGTGAGGACGGGACGCCTGATGCGGACTCTCAATTCGGTGCATACTAAAAAATCGGTCAACACGCTGGCGGTGAGCCCGAACAGCTCGATTTTGGCCAGCGGCGGCGGCGATAATAATGTGATTCTCTGGGATTTGAAGACGGGGCGACGGATGCGGACGATTGCCGCTCACAAAGCAGCCGTCAATGCGATCGCTTTTAGCAGGGACGGTCAAACTCTGGCTAGCGGCAGCGATGACAAAACTATTCGCTTGTGGAATGTCAAAACCGGCAGCAGGTTGCGGACTTTGAGCGGCCACGCCGGAGGAGTAAACGCCATCGCTTTGAGCCGGGATGGTAAAACTCTCGCTAGCGGCAGCCAGGACAAGACTGTGCGTTTGTGGAATCTCGGTACCGGAGAAGTCAGAAGAATTATCACAGGTCACGGGGGCCCGGTTAATGCTGTGGCTTTTAGCCCCAACGGGCAAATTGTGGCTAGTGCTAGCACCGACAACACGATCCGTTTGTCGAACGTACAAGACGGGAAGCGCACCCGCACTTTTAAAGGGCATTCGAGCTGGGTGAGGACGATCGCCTTTAGCCCGGACAGCCGCACTTTGATCAGCGGGGGCGGAGATATTATAGTTTGGGATTTGAAGACGGGAAAAGAAAGAAGCAGTCTTTCGGGTCACAGTCAGTTTGTGAGTTCGGTTGCTATTTCCAGAGATAGCAAGACTTTTGTGAGCGCCAGTCCCGATCGCACTATTAAGATTTGGCGAATGCCATAGTCCTACTATTTTAGATTTTAGATTTTAGATTTTAGATTTTAGATTTGGTAATGACTGATTTTGTAAGGTTTGAAGTAATGGCTTATAGTTGCATTGTTTTTTTGAGTGGTATCAATAGTCATTAGGAATGAGAATTAAATAACTTCCACTCTTGAAAGTGGGATGGGCTCTTATAGCCCATCCAAAAAAGACGGGCTATAAGAGCCCATCCCACAATAACAATTAAAATTGTAAGTTATTTAATTCGCGCTCCTTAGTTAGTATTCCTCACTCATCAGTCTTATCAAATAGGGTGACTCGGAATTTACCCTGCAAGCTAGAGTCCCGCTCGTGAGCTATCATCGAGAGCAGGACGCTCGCACGATCGGCATCATTCGGATGTTAGCCTATTTGATATTAGTGATTCAAAACCCATACCAATTACCCACTAGGAATTCGCAATTTGCACTTTTCACATAAATTTGGTATTATCCCAAAATTCCCCGCCCGTTTTGGGCAAATTCATCAACTGTTTGCTGGGATAATTCGTGAACTGCGATCGCCTGCAACACATCAAAAGGCAATGTTAAATGATGGGCGCCAGCTAATAATGTCTTCACCGCTTCTTCCGGCGATTTAATGCTAGCTGCCAAAATCTCAGTATTACTTCTGTGCAACACATTTGCCATATCCCGCACTAAGGCAAAACCGTCTCCCAACAATCTGGTGGCGCGATTCACGTAGGCGATCGCATATTTAGCCCCCGCTTCTGCTGAAACAACGGCCTGGGCCGCACTGTAAATAGCTGTCACCGCGCAAGGAATGGACGGTGACAAATGCGCGACTGCTTGAAAACCAGCCGCCGTTGCGGGAACTTTCAACACTGTTTGCTGTCCAATTAATTCAAAAGCCGCTTTTCCTTCTGCTACCATGCCATCAACATCAGATGCCATTAGCTGATAATACACTTCCCCTGGAATCAGTTGTGCCAGTTGTTTAAGGGTTTGCTCAGGAGATAACTCACTTTTTGCCAAAAGTGTCGGATTAGTAGTAATTCCCGCTATCCATCCGAACTTGCTCGCCCGTGCGGCTTCCGCTACAATTGCAGTATCAACATAAATTGCCATCGGCTCTACACCTTCAGTTTGTTAATAATTTCCAGACACTTGCTTGCAGATTGAGATAAATCCGAGCAAAATTAATTGTTAAGCTTTAACAATATCAGAATCTTGGAAATATTACTGTTAAGTAAATATAACAATTCAGTGATGTGCATCATCAGTAGTAGTGTGTGAGTTTTGAATTTAACAGGACTTAGGCTCAGAAATCCCGTTTCTTACAAAAAATTCGTTGACGACGACATATCTGTGAACAAATCGGCTTTCTGAGGAAAATTGGCTAAGTGCTATTTAAGATAGCTAACAACTGACATCCCAATTTTTAAGTCAGTTGGTAACTGCGATTGTCGGGTACGGAAAACTTGACAATTCCCGCATCCAGGATACCCGCCACGTGATTCATCCGTGGAGAAATCAAAAACCTGTATCCGAGAAACTTGCCGAACGTATTTATCTCGCGCAAGTCAATGCTTCAATCTAAAATCTAAAATCTAAAATCTAAAATCGATTGACTCGCCAAATCCCGGATACAAATAAATTACATTTGTATTAAGGGTTATGTATGCAATAACTCCAGGATGTGACTCAGAAAATGACCGAAGAAAAAAATCAGCAGCCACAAGTCAGCCTTGAGACATCTTCTGAACAACCTCAGTTGGAAAAACCAGCAGAAACTGCTGAAGAATTGTCGAAAAATCTTAAGTCTGAAACTCTGTCTCAATTGGTTGAAAATAACGCCGAAGAGCGTTTGAAGGCTCTAGGCCGCTTAATGATGGTGAGCCTAACTTGGTCGCTGGCGGGGCTTTCCAAACGCGAGTAAGTTATGGAACACTACCGGAACGAGCGAGTTATGATTGATGAGTTGTGTCGGGACTTTGGTTTAACTCAAAACTTACAACTCCCGGACTTAGGAATGAGAATTAAATAACTTCCACTCTTGAAAGTGGGATGGGCGTCCCGCCCGTCCAAAAAAGACGGGCGGGACGCCCATCCCACAATAACAATTAAAATTGTAAGTTATTTAATTCGCGATCCTTACCTGATGTCCAGTTAGTTGTAAGAAAATCCGTTTTTAGTGAAGACTTTAGTCCTTGTTTTAAGGACTAAAGTCTTCAACATATCACTCATATCATGTCCGCTCGATTAACCATAATATCCTGGTCTGGGCGGGTTTTTGAGATTGTCCTTTGTTGGCAGGTATTGTTGGCTCACGGGCCCCTACAAAAATCACGGTCGCTCGACTGGACATGATATCATAACTTTTCTTGAATTCCTTCAAACGGCCCCAAAAAAGTCGGTTCGGGACGGGTAACGCGCACTTCCCAAAGCGCTTTGATGACTGCCAAAAATTCGCGGAAAGTGTAGCGAATCATGCCCTTTTGGCGAAATTTGCCCCAATCCGGCGTTCCTAAGCCGATCGCCTTTATGCCCAACCGGCGACAGGTATAAACAGCGCGGGCTAAGTGAAAGTTTTGGGTAACTAAAACAGCCTGCGTTATGCCAAAAATCTCTTTCGCCCGGTAGCAACTTTCATAGGTACTAAATCCGGCATAATCGAGAACGATATTATTAATCGGTACGCCCTGGGCTTCGGCGAAGTCCTGCATTGCTTGGACTTCGTTGTAATCGACGGTGCTATTGTCTCCTGTCATCAAAAGTTTGTCCACTCGCCCCGCTTTGTACAAATCGACGGCTGCTTGCACTCGATCGGCTAACATGGGGCTTGGAGTGCCGTCTTCCCAAAGTCCGGCACCAAAAACTATAGCAATGGGTTCAGCAGGCACGTTAGCTATATCGCTGTGGCGGTAGTTGCGGGTAACAAATCGGACGTAGTAGTTGAGCGCTAGGGGTGTGAGCACTGAGGTTAATATTAACAGCCCGATGGCAAGGCGCCATTGAAATATAAAGGATTTAGGCAACATAAATTCAAGTTAACTTCCTATATAATTACACGAACAGGCCGCTTCGCGGGTCTAATAATTGTCTTGTTCCCGAATTTACATTATATTATATTGACAAAAATATGATTCAACACCAGCCAAACTTTGAATTGCTGGAATCACTTTTATGGGAACCCAAAAACGGCTATTTTTTGCTAGACAGACATCTTCAAAGATTAGAGCGATCGGCTGATTATTTTAATTTTCCCCTATCGCTAACAGAAACAAGCAAAGCTTTACAAGCATTAAGTATGACTTGCGGGTCAGTCAAACACAAAATACGGTTAACAATATCTTGTGAGGGAAACATAACGTTACAAGCTCAGACACTAGATAGCGGTATCTTAAAAATCGGTGCATCTGTGGGAATTGCCCGCCAACCGATCGATTCTCAAAACCCATTTCTTTACCACAAGACAACTTACCGATTGCCTTATACAATGGCTTTGGAGTCGCAGCCCCAATATCAGGATGTCTTTCTGTGGAATCAAGATGGAGTTATCACCGAATCCACGATCGCCAATATCGCGATCGATACACCCGCAGGTTTAATCACACCTCCCCTCAAGTGCGGTTTATTACCGGGGACGTTTCGTTCTCAACTTTTAGAGGAGGGAAAAATCAGAGAAGAATTAATTACCTTAGATGATTTGCAAAGAACCAAAACTATATTTCTCATTAACTCCGTTAGGGGTTGGATACGCCTCAAAAAAGAGGCAAGCGGAGATATTTGGAAAGTTGTAAATAATGGCTGAGATAACGCTTTAAATCGATTTTAGGAGGGGGCCAATTGTGCACCTTACTACAGAATTGACATTTTGCGTAATTCCTGAAAGTGTTAACCAGAGTGCAATCTATTATGAAACAAATACAACCTTGGCATTGGCGACAGCTTCCCCTAAATCAGCGCAGCGGATCGGAGATTTTTCAAACTTTATTTCTCGGTAAAACCGCCGACAGTGCAGGCTCAATATCGGAGTGTTTCCCCCGCGATATGGCTGTTCTGCTAGAAAGTCCAGTTACATCTTCTACTAACTTGGCACGATATTCTATTTGTGCAGGTTCTCCCCGGATAATTGACGGTCAATCTCAGCTATGGACACCGCCAGTCGGTGAAATTTTACCTTTTTTGCGCGCTCTTTTGGACTCTCAAGAGCAAAATTTAGCAGTGAATGTACCGCCGGAAATTCCTTTTACGGGGGGTTGGTTGGGATGGCTAGGTTATGATTTAGCATGGGAAATCGAACACCTGCCCCAACTCAATACCGATCCGCTTCCTTTCCCGGTTAGCTGTTGGTACGAACCAGAATCTTTTGCGGTTTTAGACCATCAAACGCAAATTCTCTGGTTGGCTGCGAGTCAACCTTCTCAACTCGATGTTATGCAGCATCAATTAGAGCAAGCCAAGGGAGAAATAATCCAGAATAATTTACCGGAAAATTATCAACAAAATTCCGCTACTCCTATTTTCCAATTATCTCAGAGTGAGTATAAAGAAATAGTGCGAAAAGCTCAGAAGTATATTCATGCAGGCGATATTTTTCAGGCTAATTTATCTTTGCGGTTTGAAGCCCGTACAGATTGCAGTAGTTGGTCAATTTACCGCGCTTTGCAACGGATCAATCCTTCGCCTTTTGCAAGTTATTGGCAAACTCCGTGGGGGGCGATAGTTAGTTGTTCGCCGGAAAGACTCGTTCAATTATTAGGAAAAAAAGTGGATACTAGACCGATCGCGGGAACGAGACGGCGAGGTTCAACCTGCATTGAAGATGAGCAGTTAGCACAGGAATTAATAGAGAATATCAAAGAAAGAGCAGAACATATTATGTTAGTTGACTTAGAGCGCAACGATATCGGGAGGGTGTGTGAATGGGGTTCGGTAAAAGTTAACGAATTTCTGACCATTGAACGCTACAGTCACGTGATGCACCTCGTCAGTAATGTTATCGGTACATTAAGAGGAGATTGCGACGCGATCGACTTAATTCGAGGGGTATTTCCGGGCGGTACGATTACAGGTTGCCCGAAAGTGCGCTGTCTGGAAATCATCGAAGAATTGGAACCCGTGAAGCGCAATTTATTTTACGGTTCCTGCGGTTATTTGGACTGGCGCGGGAACCTGGATTTAAATATTTTGATTCGCACCCTTTTATATGCACCAAAAAGTGACGGTACAACCGGGGGAGTTGTTTGGGGACAGGTGGGTGCGGGGATTGTTGCTGATAGCGATCCAGAAAGGGAATGGCAGGAGTCGCTGCAGAAAGCTCAAGCTCAAGTTAATGCTTTGAAATTAGCGGAAATATTTGATTAGATGCGTGTTAGATAAATCGAGTTGTTAAGATTGTTGAAGATTTTGAACGCCGATTTACTTTTGATGCAATACTAATTAAAGTCGATCGAAACCAAAAGATTTTTTGTAGTATTAATGTTAGGGAACTGTTGGTATGGTGTTGCCTGATACTTTTTTTAGCGATCGCACTGTGAGTCAGATTCTGGGTGAACTCATGGATATTAGACGAGACTGCCAAAGCTGGTTAGCTGTTGGAGAAGCTCACTATCACGATCGCAAAGGAAAAGCAGAAGCAATTAACAAAGCCCCTGAATGGCTGATTCCTGTGTATCATCCTCAACGAGGCACAATCAACTGCTATAAAGACTGTCTAAACATCAGCAAGTTGTATGAAGCTGGCTGGACATATATAGACGGTAAATTGATAGTGGCAGTTTATTCAACCGTTGACCTTTGTCGAGGCTATCCGGTAGATATTTCCTTACTTGAAAACTACTTGCCTCCCCTGCAAAAATACGGTGTTCCTATGATGATTTTTCCCTTCAAGCGAGAGATAATTCTCCAGGAAAAAATCATCTATGAAACGGAATCTGCCTACGGAACGAAAAGCCAGCTTGTTGATGTCGCTCAAGTTCAAGATATGATACCTAGGGCGTGGTACGATCGAGATTATAAAGTTTTGATCAAATACAGCGATCGGCTAGTGCCTTTATAGGGAAATTTGAAGAGTTAATCAGATGCTAAAGGTGGCGGCGATTATTTCCGGGAGTGGATGGCTGCTCAATGCACTGATCGAGGGGTGCAACAAGGGTAATATTGATCGGGCTTCCTGCCCAAGACTTGCTTTTCACTCCTATGTGTATTGATTGTCCGAACCTACTGCCTCAGAAATAGAACTAAATCCGCGTTTTTCTAACTTTTGCAGCAAACCTTGGAGAATCCGACGCACCATCCAAGGCCCTTCGTAAACCCAACCGGTGTAAACTTGAATTAAACTCGCACCGGCGGCTATTTTTTCCCAAGCATCTTCGGCGGTGAAAATGCCACCAACTCCAATTATGGGTAATTCGCCTTTTGTATATTGCCAGATAAATCGGATTACTTCTGTCGATCGCTCCCGCACAGGAAGCCCGCTAATTCCCCCGGCTTCTTCGGCGATTGGTTTGCCTGTTTCTGGCAATATTTGTGTTTTCAATCCGTCGCGGCGGATGGTGGTATTGGTGGCGATAATTCCTGCTAATTGGTAGGTTTTTGCTAAGTCGAGGATAGATACGAGATCCTCGGACTCCAAATCCGGCGCAATCTTGACTAAAATGGGCTTGATTCCCTGATTTTCTTGTTGCAAGATTTCCAAAATTGTGCTAAGCCCAGCAGCATCTTGGAGCGATCGCAACCCAGGCGTATTCGGAGAGGAAACGTTGACTACAAAATAGTCGCCCCAATCTTTCAGCAGCTTAAAACTCTCCAAATAGTCGGCTGCTGCCTGCTCTAACGGTGTTACCTTAGATTTACCGAGATTGATGCCCAAGGGGAACGGAGACTGAGGCATGGGGCCCTGGGCATCGAGTGGGGACTTTTTCTGTGCTGCCTGAAACCGGGCTGCCATTGCCGCGGCTCCTTGATTGTTAAATCCCATGCGGTTGAGGGCTGCACTGTCCTCCGTCAAGCGAAACAAGCGAGGTTGGGGGTTTCCCGGCTGTGGTTGACAAGTGACAGTGCCAAGTTCGGCAAAGCCAAAGCCAAAATTTGCCCAAATATCGGCAGCTACGCCGTTTTTATCAAATCCGGCGGCCAAGCCGACAGGATTGTTAAAGCTCAGTCCCCACAAAGATTGTTCGAGGCGAGAATCTTGGACTCCCAAAGATTTCTGCAATCGAGAGAGCATTTGGCTGGTGGCGGGGTTTGACTGGGTTCTGGCTGCAAGTTCAAGAACTTGGAGAGTGCGGTTGTGCAGCCACTCGGCATCGGTTTTCAATACGGAAAACAACAGCGGGCGTACACTTGATTGATAAATATCCAATGATTTGTACTGGGGCAATTTACAAATGAGAAAGGAGAAGGAAAATAAAAATATTCACGAGCAGGCAGGGAAGGCGAAGTTTTTACTTCAACCTCGATCGACTTTATCCAATGTTTGAGACTGAAGGATAAGTGAGACGATTATATTATAAGTTGACTCTTTGGCATTTTAATTTTTTGAATCTTTAAGTTAGTAATTTTAAATTAGACAAGGTGCGGGGAAGCTTGGAAATGGGGCAGCAGCAAAGACCAAAGGATTTAGACGAACAAATCGCGACCCTAGAACGCGTTCTCCAGACTCTCCGAGAAGAGGAGAATGTGGAAGTGCTACTTTCGACCACACTCGGTTACTTGCAAGCGGAATTTGACTGGGGTTTGATTTGGATCGGGTTGTACGATCGACAGGCCCACAGATTGTTCGGGAAAGGCGGCATAACTCCTAACGGCGACCAGTCTTTTCTCAAACAGCGGTTTGCTCTCAGTCCAGGGGATTTGCTGGAACAAGTGGTGATTCAGCTCCGGCCGGTGGGAGTCCCGGATTTGCGATCGGAAAACCGAGCCGGAGAATGGCGCAAAGCAGCTCAAACTTTCAATATTCAAGGCACGACTCTGTTTCCGCTGCGCTACAAAGACCGCTGCTACGGCGTGATTTTGCTCGGAACTGAGGTATGGGGAGCGTCGCCCAAGTCGGGGGAAAAAACCCAGTTGGCGATCGTATTTGGAGCGCTGGCAACTGCTCTTTACCAAATAGAAAAAGACTGGCAGCGACAACAAGTTAAACACCCAGATGAGTCTCTTTTAGCGCTGATTTCGCAGTTGGGGGAATTGCGATCGCTCGACCAATACTTGCAAGCGGTGGTAGAACAAACTCATGAATTTATTGAGCCGACGCGCACCAATGTTTATTGGTTCGAGCGAGAGCGGCGCTATTTTTGGCGCAGAGTCAGCAACCGCGAAGTTACTCCGGGTTTGAGCGGGCCGGGCCGAGCGGCTTCGGGCATCACCGTCCAAGACTTGGGCGAATTTTATCAGGCTTTGGGCAGGGAAGAAATGGTTTGGATCGGTGAATCTCAAAGTTCTCTGAAAACTGAGCTGACAGGGCGGTTGATGCAGCAAATCCGCGCTCGCTCTCTGTTGGCTGCGCCGATTGTTTCGGAAGGGGAATTGTTGGGATTTTTGGCAGTCGAAGCCGGCGAGCCCCGGATTTGGCAAGACAATGAAAAGCATTATCTGCGGGGAGTGGCGCAGTTAGTGGCTCTGACGGCTCCTGTGTCGGAGATGGAGGAGAAAATTCAGCAAATTGAGATCGATCGAGATTTAACTGCCGGAATAGCTCACGCCATCTACAGCGATGCTGACTGGGAGACGACTTTGAAAAATACCGCCGAACAGTTGTGCGATCGGCTCAAATGCGAATACTTTTTGCTGCTGCTGTACGGCGAAGAACAAAATCGCTTTGAAATTGTCTGCCAAAATCTGCCCCGCAACCGCAGGGCAGTGCCGTCGCCACTCAACGCCCTGGATGTGGCTGACGTGGGGCTGTTGCAAGCAAGTGCACCTCTGGCTATTGAAAATTGGGAGGAAGATGGGCGGTTGGGCGCTTGGCGGGAAGTGTTGGGGGAAGCTGGGGTGCGATCGCTGTTGGCATCGAGCACTAGGGCGAAAAAGTCCGAGGGAGAAAACCCCAATCTCAAATCGAAAATCGCCAATCGCAAATCGATCGAGGGTTTGCTGGTTGTCGGACACAGTGCAACTCGCACTTGGAGGCGATCTGAGCAAGAATTAGTTCGGCTAGTGGGCGAACAACTCGGATTGATCCTGCACTCGTGGCAGCAGAGTTCGGCAATCGACAAATATCAGCAATTTGAGCGATCGCTCAAATCGGGTTTGGCGGTTTTGCACCATTCTCCTGATGAGCAATCTGAGCAAGAGATATCTGCTGCTTCACCGCCGATGTTCCCAGAGTTGCCGCTACAAAAGCTCGATCGTAACTTTGCTCAACACGTTTCCCAGACAATTTCCTGTCCTTTAGTAGCCGTAATTACTTGGAATCCCGGTGATGAGGAAGGTTCGATCGTGGCGACGGTAGCTGCTAATCCCGTATTTGCCCTCAATCCCGAGGCGGTGATTCCTGTCCAAACAGATGCTTTGATCCAACAAACCCTGGCTGCTAACTGCGTGGTGCAACAGAGCACGAGCCAACTGCCACTGGCGACAAAGCGGTGGCTACGCAGTCCGGGAATTGGCGAGATTATGACGGTGGCGCTGCGGACGGCCCCAGAACACGCTCCGGTGGGCATTGTGGTGGCTGCAGACGCTCCGGGCCGCCAGTGGTCGGAGTTGTCGGTGAGTTTACTTAGCTCGATGGCGTCTCAGTTGGCTTGGTGGCGCAGGTATTTGGCGGTGCAATCGATCCAGGAGTCGCAGCGATTGGATCTAGAGTTGCTCAACTGGTACAAACAACGCCGTTTTGAGGAGTTTTACCGCACTGTGGGAGCGGGGGTGAAGGAGTTGGGGGAGTTGAGTCAGTCGATTTTGCAGTCGGCGAAGGAACAAAAGGATGCTCTGAAAATTTTGCGCTACCAACAGGTTTTGCGGCAAATTGGCAATGCTTTGGGGTCAACTCATTTGCTGCTGAAACAGGAACATTGGCGGCTGCAATTCGCACAAGATGCGGTGCCTGTGAGCGCTTGGCTGAGACGATCGCTCGATCGAACGGCCCCCCTGGTCAAACACTCGAAAGTCTTGCTGGATGTGCACAGAGAAGCTGCTGTGTCTATGCCGGCCGGTCAGACTTTGAGCGTTCGCGGGGACAGCATCAAGCTGGATTTGATTCTGTGCGAATTGCTGGCGACGGCTTGCAGGCGCTCTGCTGTTGGTGCCAAGATTGAGATTCGCTCTGAGTTGTTGGGGGAAGATTTGTTAGAATTGTCTGTGATCGATAGCGGCGCGTGCGATCGACAGTTAATTGCTGCCTTCAACGGCGGTTCCGAACCCGATATATTAGCGGTTGCTAATTCCCATAGGTCGATCGTGCAAAATCTCTTAATTTGTCAGCGAGCAGTACGCTTAATGGGGGGAAACTTTTCTCTAGAAATGTTAGAAAACAATTTAATTGTGGCTAGTTTAGTGTTGCCCCTAGCCAATTCTTAATCTGGTAAAATTTTGTAAAAGTTCCAAGCTGCGATCGAGGATTGTAGGGGCGGGTTTCACCAACAATAATTGCCTAAAACCCATAATTTTCTAAACCCGCCCCCACCCAACAGTAAACCGCCATCTACCTCTTTCAAAATACAAGGGACGGATTTAGCTAATACAGCCTCTTCGGTGGTTCATGAAGTACACTATAAATATATTGTGTGGTGTTAATCTGTAGGGTGCGGATCTGCAAAATATTGGTCGATAAAACTTACAGATTGACGGGTGTATCCGCACCTTACACGGGCTAGAAAATTGTGTGTACCACATCTACATGGAATATGCTGTATCTATATTGTTACTGATATCTTGCGCCATTCTTAGGAACGAACGGGCAGGAGAGCCCGTTCCACAATACATCAATTTTCTTGCGGGTGAACCGGAGAAACCCCCCCAGAAAGACTTTCAGAACTCGGGAAAAACCTTTGAGTAATCCAAGCAGTTACAATATGAGAAAGCAATCCCATCGGCCCAGCAAAAAAACACAAAGCCAAAGAATGAACCGTCCAAACTCCTGTCCGCTGTCCTTCCAAATAAATCCAGCGCCCGACAAACAAGTCCATCACTAAAAAATGTATCCATCCCGTAGCCGCCGCCGTTTCCTCCCCCAGAAACTTAGCAATATCTGCTAACTTAGGATTCGACAAAGCAGCCGCATTTTCCGCCGTCAGACTGCTACCAAACAAATATATGTACAAAACGGCGAGCACTGCAAACGGAATAAAGGAATTCATCACTTTTCGGGTAATTCCCCAGTTGGGTAATAAAATCATAATTGCCCAGAAAGGCACAACGAACAGATTACCGGCATTAAAAATTAGTTCTGGTGTCATAGTTGGCTCTTGGCTCCTGCGAAGGCAATGCAATTAACGATGTTAAGATTACTTTACACAATTTTTGCTAAAATTTCTCAAAACCCGAAAAAAATCTCATTCACCAATGAAATATAATTGCTATACTTATCTAAAATTTCAAATCTCGCATCTAAACTCGATTAAGGCAGCACAGCTTATGATAAGTTATAATAACTTTACCGATTGGTGCAAGCACAAAGAAAACATCTCTTCAGGCGCCAAACATACCGTAGACATACTGTTGCAAATATCAGACACCGCCGAGTGCGATCGAGCTAACGAACTGCTTTCTAATACAACAGAACTTAACCTCAAAAATCTTCAAATTACCGATATCAGCCCCCTCTCATCTTTTACTCAACTTACTACTCTCATCCTCGGCAGTAATCAAATATCTGACATCGCTCCCCTGCAATCTTTAACTAATCTGAAAGCTCTGGTTATAGATGTCAATCAAATATCAGATATCAGTTCGCTTTCATCTCTAATAAATCTGACTATACTCGTTCTCGATACCAATCAAATCTCAGACATCAGTCCCCTAGCAGGTCTAACTAATCTTACCGCACTTGTCTTGTTTGACAACAAAATTTCCGACATCACTCCGGTGCAAAAGTTAACTAACTTAAATGCGCTGATTCTCTACAACAATCAAATTTCCGATCTCGCTCCTCTGGCAAATTTAACTGAACTCCAGACACTCTACCTTTATAATAATAAAATATCGGATATCACGCCGCTGGCTTCCTTAAAAAATCTCAAGACGCTGTTTCTGTTCGGAAATGAAATATCTGACATTACTCCGTTGAAATCTTTAACTAATTTAAATAAATTGGTTTTATTCCAAAATCAAATATCAGATATTAGTCCTTTGACATCGCTGACTAATTTAATTGAACTCAACCTCGGTAACAATCAAATATCAGACATCAGTCCGCTGAAATCGTTAACTAATTTGACTGAACTTTATTTGTTCAACAATCCGATTTCGGATAGCAGCGCGCTACAAGCTTTAAATAATTTATTTTTACTAGACTTGTACAACAATCAAATCTCGGATATCAGTTCCCTGCAATCTTTGCAAAAGTTGACTACGCTGGACTTGCGCGGCAATCCCATTGTTAATAAAATTTGCCCTGTCAATCCTGAATCTATCTGTCGGTTTTAATTAATTATTAAGACCGAGGCAAGATGGCAGTTTATAGAGTATAATGTTTAACGTCAATATCAGGAGAAAGTGATGAGCGGACACGATGCTTTGATGTTAGGATTGCTGCTGTTGCCAGGTTTGGCTTTGTCGATCGCAATTATGGGCGCTTTTGCCGCTGGTGGATAATCAGTTTTGGCAGCAGGGAGATTTTGTAAAAAGTAGTTTTTTCCTCGTTTTCCTCGTTCCCAGGAAGAGCCTGGGAACGCATTTCACTATTGCTCTGCCTCCTGTTTTTTTGCAAGCGAGGCAGAGCCTCTGGATCTCGGTTCCCAGCCAGAGCCAGGGAACCAGTTAATTTTCCTTCTCCCTTCTTCCTTCTTCCTTCTTCCTTCTTCCTTCTTCCTTCTTCCTTCTTCCTTCTTCCTTCTTCCTTCTTTCTTCTTCCTTCGCTTACCAAAAAATCGGGTCTAAAGCCCCCTCCTTCTAGGACGGCTTTAATTCCCACAATGTGTGAATAATTGTTAAACATACAGATTTGCAAGTAAAAGTCTTTGTAGAATTGGTAGGCTATTCCAATGATAGTTTTAGAGTTTAAGTTAAAGGGCAAAACGGAGCAGTATCGGATCATCGACGACATGATTCGGACGGCTCAATTTGTCCGAAACAAAACTCTTAGGTATTGGATAGAAAATCAAGGAGTTAAGTTAGTAGACCTGTACAAACAATGCGCCATCATGGCAAAAGAGTTTGAATGGGCAGGCAAGCTTAATTCGATGGCACGTCAGGCTTCGGCAGAACGTGCCATTTTTGCTATCCAACGTTTCTTTGCTAATTGCAAAGCCAAGAAACCAGGGAAAAAGGGATACCCGCAGTTCAAGAAACATACTCGATCCGTTGAGTATAAAACTTCGGGTTGGGAATTTTCTACCGACAAAAGATGCTTGACACTTAAGGATGGTTTTGCTGCTGGAAGGTTTAAGTTAATCGGTAGTCGGGACTTGCATTTTTATGCACCCAGTGAGATAAAGCGAATCAGAATTGTGCGTCGTGCCGATGGCTACTACGCACAATTTTGTATCAATGCGGAACGAAAAGAGGAATTCGTTTCTACTGGTGAAATTATTGGAATAGACGTTGGACTAAACCATTTCTATACTGATAGCGATGGCGAAACAGTTGCCAACCCTCGATATCTCCGTAAAAGTGAAAAAGCTTTGAAGAGATTGCAGAAGCGAGTTTCTCGAAAAAAGAAAGGATCGGGTAATCGGAAGAAAGCGATCAACAAGTTAGGAAGAAAACATCTGAAGGTCAGTCGGCAGCGTAAAGACTTCGCCATAAAGACGGCGTTGTGCGCGGTAAAATCTAACGATTTTGTAGCCTACGAAGACCTTCATGTGCGGAATATGGTCAAAAATCACAAGCTTGCTAAATCTATTAGCGATGCAGCGTGGTCACAAACTTGATCATTATTTGGAGTATTTTGGAAGAGTGTACAGCAAAACAATAATTGCTGTGGCTCCTCAGTATACTTCTCAAACCTGTTCAAATTGTGGAAATCTTGTTAAGAAAACGCTGTCAACTCGAACCCACATTTGTGGTTGCGGTACGATATTGGATCGCGATCACAACGCCGCGAATAACATTTTGGCGAAAGGGTTGAAGCAGGCAGGAGTTGGCTTTAATTTAAATACGGTGGGGCACACCGAAATCAAAGCTTGGGGACAGACCGATCTCTACTCAATGGTGGCAGCAAAACAGAGATAAGTTCGACTGATTGATCCAAGAATCCCCGCGCCTTCAGGTCGGGGAGTGTCAAAAAAATTGTGCTGTCACATCGGAATTTACCAAAGTATTCGCGCACAAAATACCCGATGCTGCGACAGCGGGCACGCCAATTCCCGGCATGGTGCTGTCTCCCACGCGATACAAGCCTTTGACTGGTGTTTGCGGCCCGGGAAATGTGCCTTTTCCGGCGGCAATTGCAGGCCCGTAAGTTCCTTGATATCGATGCAAAAATCGGGCGTGGGTTAGCGGTGTGCCGATCGACTCTAAGACTATCCGCGATCGCAAATCCGGTATAATTTTTTCTAAAGCTTGAAACAGAGATTGCGATCGCTCTTGCTTTTTCTGCTGATACAATTCGCCATATTCCCAACCTTCGTAAGGTTCCAATGTATAAGCGTGAATGGCGTGATGTCCGGGCGGCGCCAGAGTTTCATCCCACACTGTAGGAATCGAAATCATGCAAGTATTTCCGGGTACTGTAATGTCAATCTTGCTGTCGTGAACGACGACGTGGTGGCCGGTCAAACCTTCGAGTCCTTCGGCTTTAATTCCTAAATGCAGGTGCATGAAACTGTCTACTGCTGGCATCGACAAAGCGTTTTTTCGGTAGCTTTTCGGCAAATCTTCAGGCCGCAGTAATTTTGTATAAGTATCCCAGATTGTGGCATTGGAAATGACAATTGGGGCGCGGATAATTTCGCCATTTTTCAAGCGAACGCCAGTGGTTTTGCCGGATTCAACTAATATTTGCTCGACGGGAGCTCCCAGGCGCAATTTTCCTCCCCAGCGCTGCAAGCCTCTGACTAAAGCATCGACGATCGCACCGCTGCCACCTACAGGATATTCGATCGCACAGCGCGATCGTTCGCCAATCATAAAAGCTATTTCCGGCGCGACAGTTCCGTGCGCTTTCAAACCAGACAGCAAAAAGCACTCCAAATCGATCAAACGCCGCACCCAAGGGTCACGCACGTCCCGATCCATCAAGGAACCTGCTGAACCCGCGATCGCACCTACTAGCGGCAACAGCTTCAGCAAAGCAGGCGAGTACCGAGACAGCAAAACAGGTATCAACTGCCAGTCGGATCTCAGCGCTAAAGCCGGAATTCCACGCAAAGCTTCATACAAAACTAATAAATTTTGTTGAAATTGCTGTAATTCTACAGCACCTTGCGGTGCGAATTTAGCTACAGCATCTAAGTAACTTCTCGCATCAGCATAAATCGGTAAACTTCCCTCTGGAAAATGGTAATGCCCCAGCGGATCGTAAGAAATTGCAGCGATCGATTCCTCCAAAACATCAAAAACTTGCCGCAAAGGATTGAACGAGCGGGAGTCAGTCAAACCGCAATAAAAAGAAGGCCCCGAATCAAAGTGAAATCCCCGGCGCGAAAAGCTGTGAGCTGCCCCGCCCGCTATGATGTGGCTCTCGCAGACGAGCACCTGCTTCCCGTAGCGAGCTAGCATCGAGCCTGCGACTAAGCCCCCAATACCGCTCCCAATTACGATCGCATCAAAGTCTTGCATTTATCAAATGTGGTATAATTGTATTATTTCTTGCTAAGTGTTGACCCGCCCAAAAACGGGTACCGTGCCACCTACGCTCCTGAGTGGAGATACTAAAATTTTAGACTCAAGTTCTGGTTCCCAGATTCACGGCGCTGCAAGTAAATCTCAAATCTAAAATCTCAAATCTAAAATCGACTGACAGGGTATTTTTATGGGAGGAAAACTATGAAAGCTTTATCTATTTTAGATGAAGTTGTTCGCGAATTAGAACAAGACGTGAATCTCTCGCGCATTAAAAAAATAATATTTTTTGCTTGTAAAGAGTTCTGGGAAAACGACCCTGCCCAACTCGCCAGCGCCGATGTAAGGATTTTAATCGAAGAACTGTGCGCCAAATACAGCAGGTTAGAAGATATTGAAGCTGTTTTAAATAGTATAGTCTCTAAGGTTAATAAAAAAAACGAGTATGCTTTAGTAGCAGACCTCATAGTCTGTCAACTTAGCAGGCTGTATGAATTTGAAGACTTCACCAAATTAGAAGTAAACATATCTAGTTTTGGCGGTCAGGAATCTCCCGCATTTGAAGAACACTTTAGTTCGGAAGTACCCAGCAGCGAAGAAAGGGCAAGAAACCCCGGCACTTTATTTGATGTGCGACAAAAAATTTTGCAGCAAACAAATCCGCTGAGGGCGAAAATCCTCATTTTTTCTACTCTTTATCACCAGTTTACTTTTAGCGATCGCGACTGGCTACTTCTGAAAACTCAAGAACTTGACAATCTACTGCGACAACTGTTTAATGTCTGTACCACCCTAGCCGAACTGGAATCTCAGTTGTACAGAACTGCTAGCAATCTCGACAACAGAGATGAAAACGACCAAGCAGCGAGCGTAATCATCAAAGCGATGAATCCTTGTTACGCAAAAATGCAACAGGAAGAACCCCATGAAGCCGAATCTTCGGCTAGTGAAGATTACGATCAGACACATTTAAACAACAGTGTTTATCAAGAGATCGAGCTGGTGGACAAAGGCAGCGATTATTTTGATCCAGGCGAGATTACCCACATCCTTCAAGCTGCTCCACCTCACTATCATTATGACCCTCAAAAGAGTTACTTAGTGCCGGACACGGCAGAAAATCTACCGTTTCAAGAACCCGAAACCAGCAATAATTATCCTACTGAGTTCAGACAGGAAATGGTAGAAACATTCCCAGTTGCAGAAATGCCGACTATTATCGAAATTTTAGAACCTGCTGCTCCTGTTATTATAAATATTAGCGATTCCATCAAACGCAAGTTGGGATTGGAAGAAGAAATGACAGAATTAGTCAGTCAAAGTGCTAACTCCGCCACAGCGCAAATAGAAAATATATTCACCCAGTTAGAATCAGCCTTAAATGGAAAGTTTTCAACCGGAAGTGCAGAGGATCGTTTGTACTGGAAATATAAAAATCTCAGAGAGTATGTAGGCAAAGTTCAGAAGTTTGCCGATAAATTGCTGGAAATTTTGATTGAATTGGAGTCAAAAGAAAGCGGAAAAAATCTTTCTAAAATCCCAGAAAATATGGCAGACAATATTTCCGAAATCCCGCCGGAAAACTCTAGCCCTAAAGCAAATCAGTATCAGCTTCTGGAAATGGCAAAACAAGGCAAACCAAAGGCGATCGCCCAATTGATCAATCAATTGCTACAGCCTAAAGGAATTGCTGCTACAGTAGGATTTAAAGACGGTTGGCTCCATGTGATTCTGGAGTCTGCTGAAGTACCAAACCAACAGACTACAGCTACATACATTCACAAAAAACTGTGTACTTTAAAATCAAAATATCTTACTCATGTGAAAATTCACGGGCGACAGTTAGGCAGCAAAACAGTTTCTTGGACTCAAGAATTTGTCAATCAAAATCATTAAATATCCCGACTTAAGTCAGGGGCTAGACAAACTAATTCCGCCTGCGCGAACAGAAGAATTTTAACAATTCTAGAAATAGCAGATTGTACCTAATTAACAACAAAAACAAATATGAATGCCAGCGAAATTTTAAGGCGATATACATCAGGAGAACTAGATTTTCAAGGTATGAATCTCAGAGGGGTATACCTGAGCGGTGCCGATTTAATTGGCGTCAATTTAAGTAATGCTGACCTCTGGGGTGCAAACTTAGCGATGTCGTACCTGAGCAGAATTAACCTTCAGCGCGCCAATTTAACTAATGCAAAGCTGTGCGGTGCTAACTTAAATCAAGCAAACTTGAGCGGAGCAAATTTGTCCGATGCAGACTTCCACGGAGCGACTTTGCAAGGTGCAGACTTTCGCAGAGCCAATATCTCTTTGGCAGTTTTTATTGATGCAAATTTGAGCGATGCAGATATGCGAGGTGTGAATTTGCAAGGTGCAGATTTGCGCGGGGCGTGCTTGCGGGGTGCAAATTTGCGGAAGGAGGTGCGGATTTTTGAGGGTGCAAATTTGCGGGGTGCAAATTTGCAAGGTGCCGATTTGCGGGGCGTCAATTTGCAAGGTGCCGATTTGACTAAAGCTAATCTCAGTCACGCGAATTTGACAGAAGCATCTCTGGGGGAAGCAAATCTGACTCAGGCGAATTTGAGCGAAGCTATTTTAGATGGCATATATTTGACTGAAGCAACTTTGGTAGAAACAAATTTTTCCTGGGCTGTAATGACAAATGCTAAGTTGGAAAGAGCTGTGTTAATTGATGCTGAATTTGCTGGCGCTAACTTGCGGGGTGCATTTCTTCCTGATGTTAAGTTGAGCAATGCTAATTTAGTTATGGCTGACTTGAGTCGAGCTAATTTAGTGAGGGCTGATTTAAGTCGAGCTAATTTGAATCAGGCAAATTTGAGTGAAGCTGATTTGACTGATGCTTACCTGGCTAGAACAGATTTGCGGGAGGCAATTTTGCACCGCACAACTTTGATTAGGGCAGATTTGAGCACTGCTAATTTAGCGGGGGCTCAGTGGCGCGGTACAATTATGCCGAATGGAGAAATGCACGGATAATTACTTGTACTAGCAATTTAACGCTCTCGGGAAAATAGTTAATTTAATAGTTAAGGAAATTTCATATAATTAAAAAAAATAGTGCAATGCTGTGTTAAATCCAGGAAAAATTTTACAAGAACGTTATCAATTGCAACAGCGTTTAGGGCGCACAGCGACCGGTCATCAAACTTGGCGAGCAGTAGATTTAGAGTTTCAAGAACAGGTGACACTAAAAATGTTAGCTTTTAGCCCGGAAATGCAGTGGGAAGAACTCAAGCTCTTTGAAAGAGAAGCACAAGTTTTGCAGGCGCTAAATCATCCCCGCATTCCTTGCTATCGAGATTATTTTTCCCTGGAGAGGGAAGCCGGATCGGGATTGCCTTGGTTTGGGTTAGTGCAAGATTATATTCCGGGGTTTTCGCTTCAGGAATTGTTAGAAAATGGTCAGCATTTTTCCGAAAAACAAGTACGAAAAATTGCCACTGAAGTTCTGGAAATTTTAATTTATTTGCATGAATTAAGTCCCCCGGTTTTGCACCGAGATATTAAGCCGAGTAATTTAATTTTGGGGGAAGATCAGCAGGTTTATCTAGTAGATTTTGGTGCGGTACAAGCTCAAGCGGCGGTGACAGGTGTAACGTTTACAGTGGTAGGAACGAGTGGCTATGCACCCTTAGAACAGTTTTGGGGGCGGGCGGTGGCGGCTTCGGATTTGTATGCTTTGGGAGCTACTTTAATTCATTTGTTAACGGGGGCGACTCCTGCGGATTTGCCACAGAAAGATTCTCGGATTCAGTTTAGCGATCGCGTGAGTGTCAATCCTACTTTGGTAAGCTGGATTGAGAAGATGACGGAAATCGGGTTAGAAAAGCGTTTCCCCCTGGCTAGAGAGGCTTTAGCCGCTTTGAAATCGGGCAACATACAAGGAGCTAATCTTCAAATTGCGACTGTTCGGAAAATTGCTAAACCGCCTCACAGTCTCATTCAAGTTAGCAAATCAGCGACGGAGTTACACATTAAAATTCCGGCTGTCTTAGTCAGAAAGCCTTTATTCTCTGCTTATCTAGGAACAGTAATGCTAATGATATTCATCCCGACAATTATCCCCTTTTTAACAGGAGAATTGAGCATAGGGGTAGTAATTTCGGTACTTATAATAGGTTTCTTAGTTAAGGTTATTTTTGAGATAAAGCAAGTTAAATTTAATCGCAAATTTTTTAAAATAACACATCAGGTATTGGGGTGTAAATACTTACAAGAAACAGGAGAAATATCAGAAATCTTGGGTGCTTTCATTCACAATAACTCTCTTTCGGGAAATCAAATCAAGATTCGTGCCGGTAACGATATGGGAACTTACTTTTATGTTGTAGCAAAAAATTTGAAAGAGGTTGAGGCGGCTTGGTTAGCGCAAGAAATTCAAGATTGGTTAAATTTAAGATAAATTTTTGTAGGGCGAAGCCTTGGTGATTAATTTTTTTTGTATAATAGACATCTCCCAACTCAAAATGGGTGACGCGCTCACTTATAGGGTGTCTAAAATACAACTTTAAAAGAGTTATGCTAAGGCTTTCAAGAAAAGACCCGAATTAAAGTCAGTATATGTTATTACCCGATCGCCCAAAAAACATTAAATTTTAATTCAATTTTCTCCCTTCACAGGCAAAACGATCGCAAACTCAGTGCCAATTCCCGGCTCGCCATTCACTTCGATGCTTCCGCCATGTTTCTCTACCGCAATCTGGTGGACAATTGCCAACCCCAATCCAGTTCCTTTTCCGACACCTTTCGTCGTGAACAAATGGTCGAATATCTGCTGTTTAATTTCCTCTTTGATTCCGGTGCCGTTATCAGCTATTTTAATTTTAATGTACCCTTCGCCAACTATATCAGTGCATATCGTGATGCGGTTGGGATTGGCGGTAATTTCGCTAAAAGTGCGTCCTATATTTGACTCTTCTAAGGCATCGATCGCATTGGCAAGGATGTTCATGAAAACTTGATTTAATTGACCGGGAAAACATTCTATTTTAGGGAGATTGCCGTATTTAGTGATAACTTCGATCTGCGGGCGGTGTTCGTTTGCTTTGAGGCGGTGTTTCAAAATTAAAATAGCGCTATCAATGCCTTCGTGAATATTAAAAGGAACTTTGTAGTCTTTGTCGCCTCGCGAGAAGGTACGCAAACTGTTGCTGATGCTGCAAATGCGTTCGCATCCGAGTTGCATTGAATCAATCATCTTTGGTAAATCTTCCAAAAGATAATCGATGTCTATCTCTTCGGCGTGGTCGGCAATTTCCGATGGCGAGGCCGCGGAGCGATACAATTCTAAGTGTTCGATTACATCTTCCAAACTCCTTTTACCTTCGCTTAAATTGCCAGAAATAAACCCAATCGGATTGTTGATTTCGTGGGCGACTCCGGCGACTAAATTGCCCAAAGCTGACATTTTCTCGCTTTGGACGATTTGCAGTTGTGCTTGCTGTAAATTTTTTAAAGTTTGTTCGAGCTGTTGATTTTGCTCTTGCAAAAGTTCTGCGGCTCGCTTGCGCTCGGTGGCATCCACGCCCAAACCGATAATCCCGATTGTCTCGCCCTGGGAATTTTTTAACTGCACTTTGGTGACTTCTAAATAGTGCAGTTTGCCGTCAACAAGTCTGAGAGTTTCGCTGGAGTAATGCGGCGAATCTTGGGCAAGGCAGGCCGCATCTGAAACCAGACAGTTCGCTGCATTCTCTCCGAGTATATCTTTGTAATGATCGACAGCTAAAAACTCGCTCAGGGGCACGCCCACATCTTCACAAAATGTCTTGTTGAAAAACTGTACTTTACCTCTAGGATTAACCATCCAAATCCAAATCGGAGCGACATCAAGAATTGCTTGCAGCATTTGTTTCTGCTCCGCAAGCTGAGCTTCGGTTCGGCTAATTTTTACTAGCGATCGCTCTAATTGTTGGTTATAATCCTGATATTTTTTATAGAGCAGAGCATTTTGCAAACAGATGGCTGCCTGGGAAGACAGGAGATTGAGAAGTTGCAGTCGATCGCGGGTAAAAACTTTTGCGGTTAAGCGATTTTCCAGATACAAAATGCCGACTAAGCTGCCTCGATCGAGAATCGGCCAACACAGCAGGCTCTGCGGTTGATATTTGAGGATGTAGGAGTCGGAATCCCAATCACGTTGTTGAGTGAGATCCCGAACAATCACAGGTTTCAATAAATTTTTAACGCAGTCAACAATTTTGAGGGGCAAGATATCGCTGTTGTCATCGAGTTTTGCGGATGATAAGTCGATCGCCCACTCGACTCCCGAATTGTCGAGCGTGCTGGTAGCCGCGATTTCCCATTGATTGCCGTTTGGTAAAATCAGCGCTCCTTTGTCAGCTCCTGTATTTTTCATCGCCAGTTGCATGAGTTTGGCAATCAGTCGATCGAGTTCTCTTTCACTAGAGAGCGCTTGACAAGCTTTGAGCAGTGTTGAAAAATTCCCGAAATCTGAGACACTCGCCGAAACAGACGGATGAATGGATGGATGAATGGATGGATGAATGGATGGATGAAGCGATTGATTTTGCCCAGCAGGTGTTGGAAAATTTGCTAATGAATTTGCAGGGAGTTTTGCCTGTTCTAAAATCGGTTTTAATAATTGAGGATAACGTTTTTCTAAGTCATCAATTTTTGCTCTGTCTCCCCAGCGGACATAGCAATCATAGGCATCTATCATGTAGATTCTGGCAATTTTTTCCCTTCCTAATGACAGGTAAAATTTAGCAGCGAGTTCGCAGGCAAGAGCTTCTTCATTGACATATTCGTTAGCTTTAGCTCCGGTAATAGCTCGATCGTACAATTCCATTGCTTCTGCTGTCTGTCCCAAAACGCCCAGCAATTCTGCCTCAACCAGATCGAACTTGTGTTGGTAATTGATCGGCGTATGGTGCGCGAATTCTTTGAGTTTTTTCTGACTAGCCCCAACGCGATCAAGGATTTGTTGGCGCTCCGCCGGTGGGGCCTCTGCATAGATTGCCAAATCTGCCAGCGCATCATAAAAGTCGTGCATCATCGTTACTAGCATCAAAACACAATTCCCAAGATAAGGTTTACCTCCATTTCCCCTGTCGATTGGCTGCGGATTACTGCTCTAATATATCCTGAATCCGTGGCCTCTTTTTGCTAAATTTTATACACCTCTATATAGCAGGTAACAGTCAAGATTAATTGAAAGATTGGAAGGTTTAATGTATTTGTAAATAACCGATCTGCATTTCAGTCTGTCGAAAATTTTTCTTCTGTTTAGGACTATTTCTACCGATGCAATTAACGGTCGCTAATGCAACTTTTGGAGATTTGGGCAGCACCGCCTCTCGGAAATCCTCCGCCACAATAGCGTAGGTTTGAGAATTTTAGCGGCGGGTTGTCGGTCTTTCTCCCCCATGAATCGATCGATAGCCGATCGAGAATCTGTGTACGATTGCGCGATTGCGCGATCGAGCGATACCCCGGTATTACCCTAGTCAAATATACTCCATTTATTATTGTGTCCATATTGGCTGACCTCAACCCAGACATTAACTTGACAAAACTTGGTCTATCTATCTTAGGGCATAAACACCATAATTTTCGAGCTGTAGATCAAAAAATCAAATTATCTATTAAAAAATAATGTTTTATACTTGAGCGATCGCGATTAAAGCTGTTTACTTACGTATAAGTTTCTGCTCTTAATCTCAAAGGCGATTAAATAAACGCAAAATTCCGTATAAACACTGCCTTGTCATGTATTGAAAAATACACACCTTAATTAATTGAATTTAATATAGCTCGATCGCCCAAATTTCCGCAAAGCCGATCGAAAAGTTATTACCTTAAAAAGTCCAAATACAATCTATATATATTATAAAGAATCCGTCGTGAGAGCAGTGGCATTCCAGTCCCCCGAATTTATCTCGCGCAAGTCAATGCTTCAATTCTTTAATCTTTAATCTAAAATCGATTTACCGAAAGCATCCAGGATACAGGCCCCGAATTTATCTCGCGCAAGTCAATGCTAAAATCTAAAATCTAAAATCTAAAATCTAAAATTGATTGACTTTACCTACATTCCGACAGAGGTTAAAACCCCTGTCGGAATGTAGCTTCCAGAAAAGGAAACAGCGTTATTTGAGATTAGTAGTCTGTCGCTCTTTGGGCCTATCGTTGAGTTCAGTCAATATCTCGATTCACTTTCGAGCAAATATCGTCTGAGGCATCTTGAGCCTTCTATCTTGCATCTCGTGCTGCATCATTGATATTTTCTTGGCCGCCGGCGGTATTATATCTCAGAGACTCAGTACCCTCTGATACTCTTTCTTTTGCTCCCTCGGTGGCTTCTTTAACAATATCTTTTGCTCCCTTCAAGCCTTCGCGAGTGTTTTCTTTAAGATTAGCAAAGCCTTGTTTGGTTTTGTCGCCAAAGTCATCAGCTTTCTGCTGGGCGGTGCGAGCATCCTCCTTGATCTTTTCGCCAATTTGGTCGAGTTTTTCAGGCGCATCATCCGCTACCCGCCGCACATTTTCACCTACATTGTTGCTAGATTTCGTGTCAATGCGGCGCTGCGCTTGATCTTTGAGAAGCTGAGCTTTTGCTTCTGTTGTTGTCATCTTTTTGTTTCTAGGATCGACATCGCTGTAATCGTTCATGCCGCCTTTGAATTCGGACGTTACAGCGCCGCTCGGCACTTCTTCTCTAATTTGGTCGGCAGTTTTTCCTTTTCCTGTCATCACATCAGTTTTTCCTGCCATAATATCAGGGGCGCTGCTGCAGGCCGTACTCACAAATACTAAAATGCCAGCCAGAAAAACTGTTAAAATTTGTACAGCTCGAATTTTTTTCAGAAATGCAGTTAGTGTCTTCATAAAAATGCTCGGTAAGTGGGAAACAAGCGTGGCTTGAGCCCTGAGAAGGAAACGACGCGGCGGTTTCAACCGCTTTGAATCGCCTTTCGGGGTTGGAGAGGTATGGTTGCCCCTCCGATGGAGATATGGTTGTCTCCTTTCTCCCTTGCGGGGTAATGTTCGTGCAGACCTGGTTATAAAGGCTTGTTAGACCTGCAACACTGTTTCAGTGACTTTAAAACTGTTTAATTGCAGATGACAGAGCGGAAAACTGGCGTCGCATTCACCGGTGTCGTGACCTAAATAACGTCTCCGCCATGCGGGGGTCTGGTCAGAACAGCTTGCAATTTCTTACAAGCTCAGTGGCACTTAGCCCTGAGTTCCTGACAAAAATGCTCCTTTCTATTGTGAGATGCTCAAATGCCTGGTGGTTTTGTAGATGGCTAGCCTTACCAAATTAGGCACTTAAACACTTTTTTAAGTATACGAATAGAAACCGTAGCTTTTCATCTATCCCAAGTTACATTCCTCAAGTTATAGTAGGAGGAAGAAGGAAGAAGGAAGAAGGAAGAAGGAAGAAATAAGAAGGAAGAAGGCTCTTCAGCTTGGCGAGCGGAGAGAAATCACCAATCAGGAAGAAGGAATGAATAATCCTCAATCTTTTACCCATTATTAAAAGTCGCAGCACAGCCCACCGGAGAAGGCAAAGTCGTTTGCATACATAGCTGTTTGGTTCTCCATGCCTCCACTATGTTGAAATGTTGTGCGTGTTCGGCTCAAAAAAAACCTTCTAGTCAGGAACTAGAAGGAATGTGGTGTATTATCTCAAGTACAACAAGGTCTTTAATCGCAATTGTGATGGCACATCCCGATCGCACACATCTGTCTAATGGCTGAAAGTATTGTACAGTTACTAAGGATTTTGAATCGCTGTTTTTAGACTTTTGCAGAATTCGCCGATCGCCTCTAAGCCCTGTTCTGGAGTACCTTCTGCCAACCGTTTGACAAAAGCACTACCAACAATCGCAGCATCTGCACCCCATTCTTTCACTTGGCGAGCGTGTTCGGGTTGCGAGATACCAAACCCGACCCCGATGGGTTTGTCGGTGACGGCGCGAAGTTCTTGCAGCAACTCTTTTGCTCTCGTTTCTAAGCCTTCGCGTACTCCCGTCACCCCCGTCACACTGACTAAGTAAATAAATCCTTGAGACTGACGAGCGATCGCTTCTATACGACTTTTGGGACTTGTCGGCGCAACTAATAATGTTAGTTCAATCCCTAATTTGTTGGCAGGTTGGATGAGACTGTCTGCTTCTTCTAAGGGCAAGTCTGGTACAACCAATCCCTGAACTCCAGCACTTTTGATTTGCTGCAAGAAGGTTTCTATACCTCGGTACAAAATCGGGTTGTAGTATGTGAAGAGAATGATGGGCGATCGCAAATTCGGACTAACTTTCGCTACCATTTCCAGCACCGAATCTAACCGCGTTCCCCGCTGTAGAGCCCTTGTAGCAGCGGCTTGAATCACCGGCCCGTCAGCTAGCGGGTCAGAATAGGGAACGCCAAGCTCGATCGCATCTGCACCATTGTCATCCAAAATTTGCAGTGCTTTAGCCGTTGTCTCCAAGTCTGGGTCGCCAGCAGTAATAAAAGGAATCAATGCACATTGGTGGTTCTTGCGTAACTTTTCAAAACAATTAGAAATAGTCATTAGTTATTAGTCATCAGTCATTGGTTGTTGGCAGTTGGTTGTTGGCAGTTGGTTGTTGGCAGTTGGTTGTTGGCAGTTGGCAGTTGGTTGTTGGCAGTTGGTATTAGCTAATAACAACTAATATCATGTCCGAGCGATTAACCATAATAGCCCGGTCGGGGCGGGTTTTTGAGATTGTCAATTATGGGCGGTATTGTTTGTGAACCCGCCCCTACAAAAATCGCGATCGCTCGACCGGACATGATATAACAACTAACCACTGACAACTAACAACTAACCACTGACAATTGACAACTAACCACTGACTAACTATCTTTTTCCTGCTCAATTTCGGCTTGAAGTTTGGCTAATTCTTCAGGAGTGAGTGCATCCAGTTGCTTCTGCAAGACAGCTTCTTTGTAGTCTTGCAATTGCTGGCTGTAGGTCATATTTTGAGTCAGTGCTCGAAATAAATAAGTCACCAGCCAGCCAATCAAGCCAGCAACCAAAAACAACTGACTCCAAATCCCGGCATTCATACTGTCGAGTCCGGCAAATTGCAGTAGCAAGTAGACAAACCCACCTGCTACAAAAAAGCCGACACTGATTCCAATTACGTCAATACGTCGCATTTAGGCTTCTATCTGCCGCCGTTTGGGCCGAAAATTCAAAAATGGAGCTAGGAGAAACATACCTGGGAAGAAGAAGAACATCAAGAAGTACATGAAGCCCCGCTCAAAAGAGGTAGCGACGTACCAGCGGCTGTTCAGGTAAGCGTAGGTGGCCGCGGGTACTACCAGGAGGTAGGCTCCTGCCAAGACGGCGTAAAGCAGTAAGGTAATATACATAGATTTGCTTTAGGGGAATAATAACACCGGTAAGTCAGTTGACACGCTCCGTTAGCTGGTTAACTATTGTACCGCTTGCGGAGATCCAGCGCGACTTTTGGGAATTTTTTGATTAGGGGTTGCGTAAATCGGGGTTTTGCCTGTAGAATAAAAGGCTGTTGCTGTTAATCGCTCAAAACCACAGCAGCTTGACCAAAGGGGGGCGTGGCGGAATGGTAGACGCTACGGACTTAAAATCCGTTGACCCGAAACGGTCGTGTGGGTTCAAGTCCCTCCGCCCCCATCCATTTCAATCGTTAGTGATTCAACGGTTTCAGATTTCTTGTCACCAAGAGTTCTGTTTTCCGCTCAATTTTCGCGCTAATGGTTTTTTACTAAGTCCAAAAGCGCCTCTATATCTGCCCAGTTCGCCCCGACTTTTTACGTCGGGCTGTCAACTGGTTGAGCAAATCGGCTGGTTTGGGAAATTGGGCGGCTGTCGGAGCTGAGTTTAAATAGTCGAATAACAAATTATGTGCCGTCGTTAACACATTAATGTCCTCAAAATAGACAATATCTAGCTTCAAGTTTGAGATGAGGCGGGGAGTGCGATCGCAAACTCTGCTCCCCCTCCCAAAGATGAAATTACCTCTATTTTTCCCCGATGTTTTTCCACAATTTGGTAGCAAATTGCGAGTCCGATACCAGTGCCTTTTCCTGGTTCTTTAGTTGTAAAAAATGGGTCAAATAGCTTGTTTTGGATTGCGGATGGAATGCCAGGGCCGTTATCGCAAATTCGCACCATAATTTGGCTACTGTCCAACTTTTGCGTCTGAATTAAAATCTGAGGAATTTTCTCTTTTTTAGCGTCATGGGATGACTCTTCTAGTGCATCTATCGCATTTGCTATAATATTCATAAAGACTTGATTGAGCTGGGCTGGGTAACACTCTATTTCTGGCAATTCTCCATAGTTTTTGACAACTTCAATTCCCTGCTTGAGCCGACTGTTCAAAATCAACAGTGTATTGTCAATGCCTTCATGAATATCAACTAATTTCATTTGAGATTCATCTAAGCGAGAGAAATTTCGCAAAGACAAAACTATTTGCCGGATGCGTTCTGAACCTATTTTCATAGATTCAAGCAGTTTTAGTAAATCTTCTGTGATAAATTCTAGTTCTATTTCTGCGATTTCTTGTGCGATCGCCTCTGTGGGTTGCGGGTATTCCTGCTGATATAGACGAAGTAAATGCAGCAAGTTTATAATATACTCGTTGGCATATTCTAGGTTGCCGTGAATAAAGTTAATAGGGTTGTTGATTTCATGGGCTACCCCTGCCACCATCTGCCCTAAACTCGACATTTTTTCGGTTTGGATTAACTGGGTTTGGGTGTGTTTTAGTTGGTGAAGCGCTGCTGTAAGCTCTTCTGTTCTTTCTTCTACTCGCTCTTCCAAAGTTTGGCGAGCCAGCTCTAATTCATGGGTGTATTCTGCTACCCATTGAACTAATTGATTGATGGATTTTGCTAAGGTTCCCACTTCATCTTCTGTGGTGACAGGCGCTTGCAAATCAAAGTTTGCTTGTTGAGTAATAGTTTTAGCCACGCTGGTTACAGCTTGGATAGGGATGGCGATCGCGCGACTGGTACAAATGGCTAGAAAAGTAGCGATCACAACTGAAACTAACATACTCACTACGATGATTTGCACTCGCAATTTCTCAGCTCTCTTAAAATTAACAGAAGCTTGTCTCTGCTGTGCCTTAGCTACTTCTGTCATCAAGCTTAAACTCTCTGACAGTCGCTCAAACTTAACATCGAGCTTAACAGCTCTATCCCCTCTGATTAAATCCAATACTTGCTGCTGCGCCTGTTTAACGTCCTCTAGTTTTAGTGAGGAGGGAGCTATTTCTTGCCAAAAAGATTTGAGCAATTTAGAATACGAATCTGTCGCAGTTGTGTAACCGTCTAATAATTCCTTTAATTCAGCATAATTTACTGCTAATTCTTCCGAGTATTCTTCACTAAAAGTGTCTATTTCTGCAATATTTTTTTTAACTGCCTTAACATCTTTCGAGAACTTAGCAGTTTCATATTCAAACCAGATTGAATCTCCCAAGATAGATATTAGTCGTTTGGGATGTGACTGGACTACCTGCACGGAATATTCTAAATCCCTGAGCAAATCTTGTTGATCGTCGGCGAAGGTTAAAGCTTTGAAAGCTTGCTTTTGGTAATAGTCTCCACAGATCATTCCCCCTGTGGTTCCTAGTACGGCTATTCCAATTGCTAGGGAGTAGCCATAATTAATTTTTTGGGCAATGCTCAAACGAGAAATGAAACGGTTAATTGCAATGAAGGGAGTTTTTTTGAGATAATTTTTAATTTCGCGAGATCCTTCACTGACAGGGACATTATTTTTACCTCTATTTAGGATAAGGTTTTTGAACCTCACAGCCCTATTCTCTCCCTGTTCAAACTTTTGCATACTGGCAACCTGAGCTAAATTTTAACAACTTTATCAATTAGTAAATGCACGTAAATAAACTTTCTGATTCCTAGTACCAAATCTTCTCTATAGTTTATGGATTAAGGGCTAACGCCCTACTACAAAGTCGGCATTAGATAAAACTTAACCTTACAAAACATTCCCCTGACCAATAGCTTTATAAACTTCACGAATCATGTTATAATCACTGTCGTTTGCTGGGACCAGTTTAGCTCCTTGATACTTATCATTATCTTTCCCAACTAAAATTGCTTCAATTAGCTTATCTTGATTTTCGACCAGGCGATCGCGAATTTCTTCAACAAGAGTATTAGGCAGATTACTACTAGCAACAAACAAATCATTAGGTAAGGGTTGCCCTGTGGCAATAATCCGAAAATCCTTGGTTGATAAACTGTCTGTTTTGAGTAAATCTTTGTATCTATTCACACCAATTGCTAAGGCATCAACTTGGTCTTTTTTGAGAGCCTGCAAACCCTTGATTCCCAACATTGAGATTTTGAAGTCGGATTGGGGATTTAAGCCAGCATCCAGGAGAATTTTAATCGGGCTTAGATGACCACCAGTTGCACCTATTTCCCACATAGCTATTGTTTTACCTTTCAATTGTGCTGCGGACTTAATTTCGCTATTGGCACGAACAAGAATAATTGAGTGATAGTCGGGGCGGGTGATGGCAATGATGGGAACAGCATTTGTCCGGGCCCGCATAATCACATATTCAGATGGCCCTGTTAGAGCTAGTTTTAGCTGACCAGACTGGAGAGCTACTGCTGCTTCTATATAGTTATCGACAGGGAACAATTCAATTTTTTTCTCCAAAACTTCCCCAAGAACACTGCGAAAGGTTTGATAATTTTGCTGCAAATCTTCTGCACCATGAACATCAGTCACAGCAAATTCAAGGGTTTCAGGTTCACTTACGGCCAAACTGGAAGAAGTGCGATTAGATTGATTTACTGTTGTAGAACAGCTTGCTACAAACAATAGGGATAACCCAACAAAATGCCGCCGCTTCATAATTTTTAGGAGTTTGAGTGGCAGTTGAAAATTGCATAACTATTATAAGCTATTTGGAAGAAACTTTCATTAAAATAGATTATCCGTTGGTTAAGCTTCAGTCAAGTGTTGTGGCAAAATTATTAAGAAAATTTTTATCGAGGGGTTTTATGGTTGCGAGTATCAGGCTGCGGATCTTGTAAACTTAACTCATGAAACGCTGCCAGCTTTAACTCAGGAGCGCTAATTAAATAACTTACAATTTTAATTGTTATTGTGGGATGGGCGTCCCGCCCATCATGAGTGGACGGGCGGGACGCCCATCCCACTTTCAAGAGTGGAAGTTATTTAATTCTCATTCCTCACAGGAATTGCCAACGCCGTCAGCAACTTTACCGCCGCCGTAACAAAACCAAGTTTTTTTGCAAGGCACTCCCCCATTATTGCCTAATTTAATGATTGCTGTCTTTTTTAGCTCAATCAGAGGTATTAAGATAGAGAGTGCATCGCCTTCTCTCTCCTATTATGCCCCGATCCGAAATACTTCTTGCATGGCTTGAATATAATGGGGGCGACAGTGCCGATAGCCGGAATAATCTAAAGCGTTGACACTAATGTAAACGCGATCGGCGTTGAGAGTTTCGGCCCCGGAGATGCCAAAACTTAGAAAAATTGTATTGCGATCGATAACGTAGGTGATGGGCAGGCTTTCGGAGATTGGATCGAGGGTGCGATCGCGCTTAAGCGTCTGGCTATCCTGCAACCGCTTTGAAGGGAGCGATCGCCTCAACGGATCTCTGATGGTGTACAATCCCGTATCACCAGCACGCCTCAAGAGGACTTTGATTGTCTAATTTTTGCACGTCCAAACAAAAACGAAGTCGCCCCGCGAATATTACACAGCAACTGGCAAAGTAATCACAAATTCCGTACCTTGTCCTATTTGAGAATTCACCTCTATTTTGCCTTGATGCTTGGCAAGGATTTGATAGGAAATAGCCAATCCTAATCCAGTACCTTTGCCGATCGACTTTGTAGTAAAAAATGGGTCAAAAATCTGTTGGACACAGGCTGCTGCAATTCCCGGCCCGTTATCCCGAATCTTGACGGTGACAGTATTGTCGGCTGTAATTTCCGTGCTCACCCAAATCGTTGGCGAATAGCCTTTGTCTTCCTTTTTCACCTCCTCCAGCGCATCTATTGCATTGCTAATAATATTCATAAATACTTGATTCAGTTGCGCGGGATAGCACTCAACCGCAGGCAAATTGCCGTATTGTTTAATAACTTGAATACCTTGTTTGATCCGATGATTGAGAATTACGAGGGTGCTATCAATTCCTTCGTGAATGTCGGCTGATTTCATTTTTCCGTCGTCCGATCGCGAAAAATTCCGCATGGATACGACAATTTCGCGAATGCGATCGGCTCCCATTTTCATCGAAGAGAGGGTTTTTGGCAAATCTTCTCTGAGAAATTCGAGTTCAATGTCTTCGATGCGCTCTAGAATGGCATCTGGTGGGTTGGGATAGTATTCTTGATAGAGAGTTACCAAACCTGCCAAATCTTCGATGTATTGGTTGGCATAGTCAATGTTGCCCCCGATGAAGTTGACAGGATTGTTAATTTCGTGGGCTATCCCTGCCACCATTTGACCGAGAGACGACATTTTTTCGGTTTGAATTAATTGGGATTGAGTTTCTTTGAGTTCTTTTGTATACTCACTAACTCGCTGAATCAATTGATTGAAAGAGACAGCTAAAACTCCTATTTCGTCGTCGGTTGTGACTGGTACTTGCAGGTTAAAATTCGATTCGCGAGCAACTTGCTGAGCGACATTAGTGACTGTTTCGAGGGGTTGGGCGATCGCGCGGCTGGTTTTGTCCGCTAGCGCCGCGGCGATGAGTGCTGAAATTAGCATACTTCCGAGAATAATTCGGTTTCGCAAATTTTCAGATTCTTCTAATGCTTGGGTTCCTTCCTGTTTGTGAATTTCTACTTGAGAAATTAGCTCAGTTAAACGTTGAGCGAGGTTATCTAGTACGATCGCCTCTTGGCCGCTGCTAGTCCTCAACATTTGTAGCTGTGCGGACTCGATGCTGTTGGGGGGCAAATTCCAAACTTCCGCTTCTTTTAACTGCAATTTAATTAGCTGACCGTAGTAATCAATGACGAGGGCAGATTTCTTCAATATAGCGTGCAATGCTGCCTCTTCTGTTGCTAGTCTCTTGGGATGTTCTCGTGCGAAAGATTCAAGTTCTGAAATCAGGATTTTGGCCTGATTGATTTGCCCGACAAAGCGATCGTGTTCGTATTGCAGCCACACGGCGTTTCCCAAAACGACTGGCAATCTCGCCGCGTGCGATCGGGCTTCAAATACGGTATTTTGCAAATTTTGCAGCAGTTGCTGCTGCTGCCCAGCAACATTTACCTGAACTAAAGCTTGCTGGTGAAAGTAGTCTCCCAATCTCAGTCCCGCACCAGTTCCCAAAATCGCTATGCCGATAGCTAAAGCATAGCCATAGCTGATTTTTTGACCGATCCGCAAATAGTTGAATCGTCCTTTTAGCCAACTTATATTAATGTTTGAATGGTGTAACAAGGTTTTTTTAGCAGAGTGTTCTTGCTCTACTTTGCTATCTTGGGGCTGAGTGTGGGTAAATAATAACATTGAAAGCTCCTCCCAAAACAATCAGGAGTAATTGAGCGAATAAATGCAGAAGGCACTTATGCTGAAAGCAGAAAGCTGTTTTGAGTGTTTAATTTTTAAATTTTAAATTTTTAACTCAAAAATCACAACTCAAGACTCAAGGCTTCCCCTAGTATCTCTCTTTTTCGACTAGAGTGTTTGTGATCTATATCAACAATCTATGTGATTATACGCAAATTTACAAAAGTTATGATAAGAGCGATTAGTATTTGTAGTCAGTTGGAACACAAGCCCCAACTACCGGCTCTCCCCGTTTTTCTTTTTCTGCCAGTTCTAGGTTTAATTCCAGCACTTTTGCTAAAATATCGTCGCTGTCAGTAAATCCATAAGCTGCATTACATTCGCGATCGAGCGCTTCATGAAGTTTATAAAGTTGACTTGTGGGTTCTTCAAAAAACTTATTGTAAACTTGAGTAATTCCCCACTGCTTTGCGGACATTTGTTGAGTGCGGTATTGATGCAATTCGACCGCCGTTGCCCGAATTTGCTCTACTGATTTACGAGTCGGTGTCTGGGGAAATGGGAAAGTTTCAAAGCAGGTATTGTGGGTGTATGCGATATCTCCTTTGAGAGTTGATTTTTGAGCGTGCATCCAAATTCGGTGAATGTTAGATGAGAGAATGCCGAGAATATAAAAGTCTTCTGAGGCAACAACTACTGATTTGTCTCCCGGCAGCCAACTAACGGGGGCGGGAATGAAGACAGCCCACTTTGAGACTCTCGGTACAGTGAAGTAGTCAGATAAGGGGGCGATCGCCTTTCTCATTCCTTGATTAGTACGCTTAAATCTCCACCACTTTTCTCGCAGAATAGCTTCGCGGTTTTGCTCGCGTTCAGGTTTAACATGAATCCTAATATGCTCTAGTGGTAGTTCGTAATTGCTAGCTTCTTCAATACTCATATCATTAAAATCAATAATCCAGCGTTCCGGCGTACAATTAGGATTTTTTGCGAGATTTGCCCCCATTGAAAAAAGTTTAAGAACCTCTTGATTTTTCGCATCAGCTTTAATCCAATCATTAACCTGCTGTTGAGTAACAATAAACCCCATTCCCACTGGAATTACACCTTGAAAGCATTTGTTTGAGTTCGCTGACAACCGGGCAGCTTGAGAAACATCAATCGTAGCTTGTAGCGAAGAGTTAATACTTGAAACCGCGAGATTATCTAAATAGTAAACTTTCGGCTTTTCCTTGCTCCAGTTAATCAAACTAACATGAACCTTAGCTTCCCCAGACCAAGGCTGAGTAGAAACGGCTGCATAAATGTAACCGCCATTTTGCGCGACATAATCTAAAGCAGCAGCACGACTTTTACCTTGACTAATTGAATTAGTAGCAACTAAACCAGCCCTGCCATTTAGTTCTAAATTATTGTGAGCAATGCGAAACCAATAAGCACAAAAATCAACCGAATCTTTCACATCAGGAAAGCGTTTAAACACGCGGTCAATATATTCATCTCCCAGGGCAATTCTCATGTGCTTTCCGCCTAAAAACGGAGGATTCCCGATAATCGCGTCAGCCTTTACCCAATCAGTAAATAAAGCATCAGCACAGACAATATTTTTATCCAAAGTATCCAAAGGCAGAGAAGGTTCTTTCAATCCCAAATTGTCGATCGCCACCTTGCGGCCAATCATCAACGTCACTCGCGCCAACTCCACCGCAAACGAGTTAATATCCATGCCGTAAAATTGCAGCGGCGTGACTAAATTCATATAACCTCTTGTACCGTCGAACTCGTTTAGCTTATCTAAAAGTAACTTTTCAACTTGCTTGAGTTCCTGATAAGCTACATACAGAAAATTACCCGAACCACAAGCCGGATCTAGGACGCGATAGCGACCTAATTCTTGGTGCAGATTTTGCAGTTTGGCTACGGTATTTGCAGCGTTAATTCGCTCTTCCCAGTAATAGCTAATTGTGGGCAAAACAATGCGACGAATGTCTCCCTCAGTAGTAAAGTGAATCCCGTAAGCGCGGCGCTGTTTTTTATCTGTTTTCAAAGCGGATTCAAAGATATTGCCAAAAATAGAAGGGCGTACCTGACTCCAATTTTGTTCGGCACAAACTTCTAATATTTTCAACTCTCCCTGTTGCAGTTCAATGGGGTGTATTTCCGAAAATAATCCGCCGTTGAAATACTCGACTCCTTCATAACGTCCTGCGGGCGTGACTCCCTGCTGATTCATTGCTTGAAATAAGCCGCCCAAGACATCGTAAGAACTTGCTCCTTCTAGGCAATCTTTGACGCAGCGAGTAAAGAATGCCGGCGGCAAAAGTCCTCTATCTTCGGCAAACATTGCTAAGACGCACTGCAACACAAATCGCTGGGCCTGAAACTGATTAAATTTAGCAAATTTGCGCTCTTGGCCGCGATCGATTAGCATTTCCAGTAGCATCCCCATTCTGCTAGCAGCTTTTTCGGTAATCTCGACTTGGTTGTTTTTGAATATGGGGCGGCGGCTGGTAGATTCCATGAAGGCAAAAGCGGGCGATCGCGCGGGCAATTGCTTTAGGGATATAATGTCTACAGGCTGATCCGGCTGAAGGTCGAAATCGTAAATGTGAAACTCGTCAAAATTGCACATCATTACGTAGCGCGGGCGATCGTCTTTTTTGAGGCGAATATAATAGCGTTCTGTTTGGGTGCGGTGTTCTCTTTTAGTCAAATCTTCACCGCGCTTTTTCATTTCAATCAAAACGTGCTTTTTCCACACCAAATCAGCAAATCCGAGTTGACCTTTTTTGCTGCTTTTTTCTATGCGTTCCTCATAGGTTGCGCCGGCTTCTAATGCCCCCTCGTGGCCGAAAGCCCGAAAGAAGCGGTCTAAAAATACCTGTGCTTGTCCTTTTTCATCGCCTGTAATGTGTTGTTGGCAGTAGGTGACGAATTTTTGGAGGCTTTCAGGGGTGGCTGGCATGGGAGGATAATTTAAAACGCATATTAATTAGTATAATCTGGTTAGAAGTTACGCAGCGATCGCTTAAAATTTCGATACTCCCTAGCCTTTTTTAAAGAGAGTAGAATTGATTCATACTTCCTTGGCCCGCCATGCCCGCCATGCCCGCCATGCCCGCCAGGGACTGAAGTCCCTGTCTAATAGCAAAAGTCGGTTGAAACCGACTGAAATACAGGACTTACGCACAGCAAGCAAATACTAACTTTACAGTCCTCATAGCGAGGACTTTCGCTTTGAGGCAGGGAATTCATTCCCTGCCGGACTATCGGACTGTCGGAATATCAAACTACATCAGTGACCGATCATCCAAGGCCGTCCCCCTCGGTGTTCGCGATTCCGCTGCGGTTTAGGTTCCTCAGAACGCTTAACTACCTCCGGTTCCCGATTTTCTTGACCTTTCAACCGCAGCTTTCCAGTTAGAATCATCGGCGGCGAAAAGATGCGTTTAGCAACAGTTTCGCAACTCGGACAAAGCACCGGTGTATCTGCTTCTGCAAGAGGGCGCCACTTATCAAAAGTGCCGCAAGTTTCACACTTAAAATCGTAGAGAGGCATATCAATTTTTGATTGCTGATACTAACAGGACTTAGGCAAAGAAACCGGGTTTCTCTGCAAAATCGTTGGTTGATAACTAGAGATTTACGAAGAAACCCGGTTTCTGACCTCGACGTGCGTCCAGGACTGTAATTAAGACGGCAGAATATCCATCTGGAAAATTTCTGTCGGTAAAGCAATCGTGCAGCAAGCATTAGGAATATCCACAATGCCGCTGATGCGACCCTCAACCGGAGCACAGCTTAACAGTAAATACGCTTGTTCTCCGGTAAAACCAAACTTTTTCAAATATTCGATCGCATTCAAACAAGCTCGGCGATAAGCAACGTGGGCATCCATATAATACTGCTGACCCGTAAATTCATCAACAGAAATCCCTTCAAAAACGAGGTACTCAGAATAGCGGGGTTCCACCGGCCCGGGTTTGAAAATCGGGTTGACCATCGCGTATTTATCCATGCCACCTTTGATAATATCAACGTGGAGGTCGATGTAACCCGACATTTCAATTGCCCCGCAGAATGAAATTTCCCCGTCTCCTTGAGAAAAGTGAATATCTCCCATCGAAAGTTTCGCGCCTTCGACATAAACCGGGAAATAAATCCTCGAACCCCGCGACAGGTTTTTAATATCGCAATTGCCGCCGTGTTCGCGGGGAGGAACAGTGCGCGCCGCTTCTGCCGCCACTCGCTCGAATTCTGCCCCTTGCAGCGACCCCAAAACAGCATTTTTGGGGTTCGGCAGTGCTGCTAAAGGCGGCACTCTATCGGGATTTGTGGCTACTAATTCCGCTTCCCGTTTGTTCCATTTATTCAACAATTCCTGAGAAGGAGCGCAGCCGATTAAACCCGGATGAGTAATCCCAGCAAACCTGACTTTTGGTATGTGTCGGGAAGCGGTATAAATTCCCTGAAAATCCCAAATTGCTTTAGCAGCAGTCGGAAAATGTTCGGTCAAGAAACCGCCGCCGTTTTCTTTAGCAAAAATTCCCGTAAAACCCCATTCGTCCCCTTGCAAAGCCCCGATATCGAGGATATCGACTACTAAAATATCCCCGGGCTGCGCGCCGTTAACGTAAATTGGCCCGCTCAAAACGTGAACTACTGTTAAGTCTACATCGCGAATGTCGTCGGGATTGTCGTCATTTTTAATTTGTCCGTCTGTCCAGTCTTTGCACTCGATGCGAAATACATCGCCGGGATTGACGGAAACTACTGCTGGAATATCTGGATGCCAGCGATTGTGACCGACTAATTCCTGTTCGGACATCGGTTTGGTCAAATCAACTTTGAAGAGAACTTGAGGCATATTCTGCACTCCTCTAGTTACTGATTTTTACATGGTACGCGCATCTTCGCCGATCTGATGGTTGATAAATGTAAATTCTTATACTAATAAGTGCAGAAACCAAAAATATTTCCGATAACGATTATCATTATTTAACTAATTGGAGGGAAGCGCCGCAGTCGTGGTATGTTTTTGATAGTGAATGTTTTTAAATTAAAAAATTAGTGACTGAAAATTTGACCAAACAACATATAGATCAAGTTGAAACTGGATGGCACGGCCACCTCAATTTAGTCTACGCTAACCGCAGCGGTGCAACTCAAATCATTCACAATCAAATGCAAGCACCCCTCAAGGTGCAGCGCCCGTTTTATCCTGAAGGGAAAGAGATTTGCCACAGCGTCATCTTGCACACGGCTGGGGGAGTTGTCGGGGGCGATCGACTTTCGGGCCATTTTCACCTCCAAGCCAACGCCAAAGCCTTGATTACCACGGCCGCCGCTGGTAAAATCTATCGCAGCAGCGGACTAGAATCACAACAAAATATTGACATTAAACTAGAATCTGGTGCTAATTTAGAATGGCTGCCCCAAGAAACTATAGTTTTTGATGGCGCCATATATCGGCAAAATTTGCGGGTAGAATTAGCACCAACAGCGAAGATTTTACTGTGGGAAATTACCAGATTTGGACGCAGTGCTAGGGGCGAAAAGTTCTTGTCGGGAGAATGGATCTCGCACACCGAAGTCTGGCAACAAAACAGTCCTTTATGGATTGATAGACAATTGCTAAAAGGTGGAGAAAAAATGCTCGAAAGTCCTCACGGCCTCGCAGGAAAACCCGTAGTCGCCACCCTCGCTTGGGTAGGCGAACCCGTAACCACAGAAGTCGTCGAAAAAGTGCGAGATTTGCCATCTGAGGCAACAATTTATCCTGGTAATTCCACCGTCGGCGTGACTCGTATTCCTAACGGTTTGCTGTGCCGATATCGCGGTACATCCACAACTGCAGCGAGAGACTGGTTTGTCAGCATTTGGCACTTGCTGCGCTTGTCTTTTTCAGAACGCCCTTGCTGTTTGCCCAGAGTTTGGATAAAATAGGATGATATTTGAGTTTCAATCTATAGTTGCCCTCCTAACTAGATTATTCATCTCTCTCTTCTGGAGACTCTGCGCCCTCTGCGCCCTCTGCGGTTTAATCATTCTTAATCATTCAGCAACAACCGTAAACGATATCATAACCAAATAATGCGATCGCACTTACAAGAATAAAAATGCAACTCACCCCCCAAGAAAAAGACAAACTGCTGATTTTCACCGCCGCCCTGGTAGCAGAGCGCCGCAAACAAAGAGGTTTAAAATTAAACTATCCAGAAGCACTAGCCTACATTTCCGCCGCCATTTTAGAAGGAGCCAGAGATGGCCTCACCGTCGCCGATTTAATGAGTTACGGAACAACTCTCCTGACGCGGGAAGATGTGATGGAAGGGATAGCAGAAATGGTGCATGAAGTCCAGGTTGAGGCGACTTTTCCCGATGGAACTAAGTTGGTAACAGTACACGATCCGATACGTTAAAAAATCAACCACATAGACTCAGAGGAGGAAAAGATGATTCCCGGAGAAATGATTGTTTCAGCAGGCGAAATAGAATTAAATGCAGGGCGTAAAATACTACGGTTGCTGGTAGGAAATAAAGGCGATCGACCCATTCAAATCGGTTCCCACTATCACTTTTATGAAGCCAACGAAGCCTTAGAATTTAATCGAGAACAAACAAAAGGAATGCGGTTGGATATCCCCGCAGGTACAGCAGTCAGGTTTGAACCGGGAGATGAAAGGGAAGTGCAATTAGTGCCGTTTGTTGGTAGTCGTCAAGTCTACGGCTTCAATGGAAAAGTGAATGGTGAGTTAGATGGATGAGATTTTTAGAGGGACGAGACTTTTTGGCCGAACTTAAAAAGAATAATTAGTAGGAGGATAATTCGATATGCCCGATCAAATTAGATTGTGGGAAATATCAAAGGATAAATTGAATGAAATTACCGAATCTAAGTTAGACTTAGAATTTCGTTTGGAAACCTGGCTAGATAATGATATTTCCCTCCTAGCAGATGATCTCTTAGTAATTGGTCGGCAAGTGATTACTGATTATGGTGGAAAACTTGACCTTTTATGTATAGATAGGTACGGAGATTTAGTCATTGTTGAGTTAAAGAAGGACAAAACATCAAGAGAAGTAACAGCACAAGCCTTGGATTACGCCTCATGGGTTAAGGATTTGTCAAAGGAGAGAGTTACAGAAATTGCCAATGCTTATTTACTGACTAAAAATGGCAGTAACTTAGAAGATGCTTTCTGTGATAAATTTAGCTCAGAATTCCCTGATATTTTGAATTATCAGCACAACATTATAATTGTAGCTGCACAGATAGATATTATTTCTGAAAGGATTATTAAATACTTGTCAGAAACTTATGGTGTGAGAATCAATGTCGCAACATTCCAGTATTTCCGTGACTCAAGCGGTAGAGAGTTACTAGCAAGAAAAATGTTTATCGAGCCTGAAATAAAACCTGTAAATATATCAAAAAAAAATCCCACTTTGACCCTGGAACAATTACTTGAAATAGCAGATAGCAATGAATTTGGAAAAGTCTATAGACTACTTTATGACGAAGTTGTACCAGATATATTTTGGATAAATACAACAACAAAAGGTCTGGCATTGAGAGAAAGAAGTCAAAATGGCAAACTTATCTTAAATCTTTTGTTAACTGAAAGCACGCCTAGGAATGGTCTAAAAGTTAAGGTATACATAGATAGAATTTCAAACTATTTAAACATTGATGCAGAAGAGTTTGCTAATTTGTTGCCTAACTATCAAGAAATAGAACAAAATGATTCCTTTGGTTTAATTGCTGAAGGATTCTTTAAAACAGAAGAACAGGTGAACCAGTTTGTGGGAAAATTAAATCAAGTAAGGAGCTAATTAATATGAGTTACAGAATGGATCGCCGCGCCTACGCGGAAACCTTCGGGCCGACAACGGGCGATCGCGTCCGGTTAGCCGATACAGAATTATTCATAGAAGTTGAAAAAGACTTCACAACCTACGGGGATGAAGTTAAATTTGGCGGTGGCAAAGTTATTCGCGACGGCATGGGACAGTCGCCTATTTCTAATGCGGACGGCGCTGTTGACACGGTAATTACTAATGCTTTAATATTAGACTGGTGGGGAATTGTTAAAGCAGATGTCGGCATTAAAGACGGCAAAATTTACAAAATTGGTAAAGCCGGAAATCCTTATATTCAAGATAGGGTAGATATTATTATCGGGCCTGGTACTGAAGTAATTGCCGGTGAAGGAATGATTCTCACGGCTGGGGGAATTGACACTCACATTCATTTTATTTGTCCGCAACAAATAGAAGTGGCGATCGCCTCTGGAATCACGACAATGATCGGCGGTGGCACTGGCCCGGCAACGGGTACAAACGCCACAACTTGCACTCCAGGGCCTTGGCATATGTACAGAATGCTGCAAGCTGCTGACGCTTTCCCCGTAAATCTAGGGTTTTTAGGTAAAGGAAATAGCAGTCAACCTCAAGGATTAGTCGAACAAATTTTTGCCGGTGCAATGGGTTTGAAACTCCACGAAGATTGGGGAACTACGCCAGCAACGATCGACACTTGTTTGAGTGTAGCTGACGAGTACGATGTGCAAGTTGCAATTCACACCGACACTCTCAATGAAGCGGGATTTGTGGAAGCTACAATTGCGGCTTTTAAGAATCGAGCTATTCACACTTACCACACTGAAGGTGCTGGCGGCGGACACGCACCGGATATTATTAAAGTCTGTGGTCAAGCTAATGTTTTGCCTTCGTCAACTAACCCGACTCGCCCTTACACTGTCAATACTTTGGAAGAACATTTAGATATGTTGATGGTTTGCCACCATTTGGATCGGGGCATTCCTGAAGATGTGGCTTTTGCTGAATCGAGAATTAGAAGGGAAACTATTGCTGCTGAGGATATTTTGCACGATTTAGGTGCGTTTAGTATGATTTCTTCTGATTCTCAGGCGATGGGAAGAGTGGGAGAGGTGATTATTCGGACTTGGCAAACGGCACATAAAATGAAGGTTCAAAGGGGGAATTTACCCCCCCTAACCCCCCCTTACCAAGGAGGGGAAACAGAGGGAATTAACGATAATTTTCGGGTGAAGCGGTACATTGCGAAATATACAATTAATCCGGCGATTACTCACGGAATTAGTCAGTATGTCGGTTCGGTGGAAGAGGGGAAATTGGCGGATTTGTGTTTGTGGCGGCCGGCTTTTTTTGGGGTGAAACCGGAACTGGTAATTAAAGGAGGGGCGATCGCCTATGGGCAGATGGGAGATGCTAACGCCAGCATTCCGACGCCGCAACCGGTGCATATGCGGCCGATGTTTGGCAGTTTTGGCGGGGCGATTGGGGCGACTTGTCTGACGTTTGTTTCCCAAGCTGCGCGCGATCGAGACATTGCCGCACAGCTCGGTTTGCAAAAGCCCACTGTAGCAGTTTCCGGCACCCGACAAATTAGTAAAAGAGACATGAAACTCAACGATTATTTGCCACAAATGGAAGTCGATCCAGAAACTTATGAAGTCAGGGCGGATGGGGAATTGTTAACTTGCGAACCGGCAACAGTTTTGCCAATGGCCCAGCGGTACTTTTTGTTTTAACTGATATCTTGCACCATTTTCAGCAACAGGCTTTTCGGCCTGTTCCACAACATATAAATTTTCTTGTGGAACAGGCATCTTGCGTCAGCAACAGGCTTTTCGGCCTGTTCCACAACATATAAATTTTCTTGTGGAACAGGCCGAAAAGCCTGTTCAGAAAATGCTAATTGAAAAGGGTGCAATATCTCAGTTTTAACCGATTATACAATCATGTAGGGGCGGGTTTTACCAACAATATTTGCCCAAAACCGACAATCTCAAAAACCTGCCCACACCCAACGCCAAATCTTCATCTTACTTCATTCGGGATGTAATTTATTGTTATAAAAATTGAACGATCGCACTATCAAACCCTGACACAAAAACCAAAAATAAAGTGCAATATTAATCCCGCTCAACAGCTTCGGTATTCCCTCCAGCAAGCTCGAAACAATCTCGTTTTTTAAAGGCAGTGCTTCTGCAAAAAAGGCAACAAATAACAAACCAACGCCACTCAGCAGTAAAGGATAGGGAGTCGAGCGAATTTGTCTCCGAAAAGCTAATCCGTATGCAATTGCCAGCACCGCGTAAAATATGACAATTGTCACTTTCGGAAAACCCGCACGTCCCAGATGAACGTGGGTGCGAAAAACTTCATTGAATAGAAAGCAACCTGCAAACAGTGCCGAATATAAAATAAATCGATTTTCTGGGCGATCGGGTTGAATAATTCTCAGCAATCCAAAGGTAAAAGCGCACACCATTACCGATAAATAAAATAACATTTGAAACGCCAAGAAAAAGAAACCTGCACCCGGATACGTGGCAGAGCAAGGCGGCAAAAATAACCCTTTTACCGACGAAGAACCGAATAAGCTCAGACACGCCGTCACTAACCCAACTAGCACTAAAGTTAGACTATTGAACAACAATACAGTTCTGTAATTTGCCATAATTAATAAGTAAAAGCTAACAACAGTATATTGCGCGTCAAACCATTTTTTGCTAGGGCTTGTGCACGGGGGTTCAGAAACCGGGTTTTTTCCGAAAATACTCGGTTGTGACCCGCAGATTCGCTAAAAAACCCGGTTTCTCTGCCGGAGTTCGTAAGTCCCATCGTGTTCTTTGAGTAAAGGTGAGATATTAGGTTTCCTAGGTGTTATAGGGAGTTGTAGAAAAGATATCTACTCCCGGTGCCACTACCTAATCCACAAATATGGAACCTGCACGGTTAGAGAATTTATCTCTCCTGCTATTTATATCAATTCCTCCCACAGCAATTCAGCAGCGATGGGCATTCATAGCTGGATAGTTGGGTGCACAAAAGTCCGAACTATTGACCCGAAACGCTCTAATTTAATCGCGACTCTTCTGGATTTGTGGTGGAAACAGTAGTGTTAGCGTGTCGCTAACGCAGGTAATATGTCCCCACCACCGGAAGTTTTATTTTTATTTATTATTACCTAAAACTCAGGAGAGTCTTAATCGCTTGGTAAACTCAATTTTAATACCTGTCCAACTGATACCTCGTGCTTGTGCGTCGCTACTACCACCGCACCTTCTAATCGCGGATCGTAACATCCAACCCAAGCCGCCGGATGACATTCGTGCACTAAATACCCGTACAGCCAAATTGCTCCTCTACCTTCAATGACAATTCCTTGGCTTAATTGAACGTCTTGAGGAAGTTTCAAACCTTGTAAATCATCGGGTGTGATGATACCGTCTTGAGTGGTAATTCGCAAGCGCAAATGTTGGTAAGCTAAACCGTCTTGAGTTTGATGGGGGATTATTTTTAATTCAATAGGATTCATAGGATTCATAGGATGCAAAAATGTTGAAGGATGCGAGAAAATCATATACCTTTTAGGGTAAATTGGGAATCCGATCGCCAATTTTGAGTCCCAATTGGGCCGCCCTTCCGCCTCTGAGTTCAATAACTCCGTCAACGGGAACATCCGGGCCGTAGTTGGGGCAGGTTTCGCTCAAACACGGCGGTACGTTAGGAATTATCGCCTGCACGACGCCTTCCCGCAGAAAAACCATATCGAGCTCAATAAACACGTTTTTCATCCAGAAACGCACGTTTCGCGCGGGTTCGATCGGGAAAAGCATTCCCCTGTCGTCTGGTAATTCTGTGCGAAACATTAAACCTGTCGCTTGTTCTTGGGGAGTTTGCGCCACTTCCAGTCCGATCGCGCGATCGGCTATAATCGTGTTAACAGAAATTGGCAAAAGCTGACCCCTATCTAGTCCGCCAAACAGCGACATAAAGTTGGATTCTGTCAGATTAGAATTTCCCAAAACAACTCCTAAATAATCACCAGAGTTTTTATCTTTCATAATAGTTTGGTTGTTGGAAACAGAAAGCTCTAAATCGCTAAACTTCATGCCTTCTGTCAAGACAATTTTATCATTGCCGTTGCCAAAATCGGTAATTATATCGGCTTCACTAATAGTAGATGCGGCGGCGGTTTTTTCCATCACAAATAAATCCTCCCCCGCGCCTCCTGTCAAGAGATCCCTGCCTTCGCCTCCTATTAGCAAATCCTGACCCCGATCGCCAAAAATCCAATCGGAGTCTTGTCCTCCATAGATTGTATCGCTTCCTTGCCCGCCAGACAGCGTATCAGCGCCTTCATTTCCTGCTAGCAAGTCATTTTCCCGATCGCCAAAAATTCGGTCGTTTCCCCCCAAACCTTGAATAGTATCATTACCCGCAAATCCTCTAATCGTATCGTTGCTGAGAGTTCCCGCGAGAAAATCGAAGCCAAAAGTACCGTCGATGTTAACCATTTTGCGTTTAAGGATGGGTTTAATAGAAGGAAGATTTGGCGATCGGCATCCGCCAACCGGTACCAAAAGCTCGATCGCTAATTTTCAAACCTGGGGCTGCTTGCCGCCGCTTAAACTCCGCTTGCCTGACTAATTTTACTACACGTTTAACCACGGCTTCATCGTGTCCAGCAGCGACAATTTGTTGAACCGATTCGTGATGTTCGATCGACCGCTGCAAGATGTCATCCAAAACATCGTAATCCGGCAAAGAATCTTGGTCAATTTGTCCAGGCTTCAGTTCAGCACTAGGCGGTTTAGTAATAATATTAACCGGAATAATTTCCTTTCCCTGGGGCGGGTACGGGGGTGGGTAGGGAGAGGGCGGGCACGGGGGCACCGCCCCTACATATCCGCCAGAATTCAGCCACCTACAAAGCGAATAAACGCGAGTTTTCGGCACATCGGAAATCACCGCCAATCCCCCATTCATATCGCCGTAGAGGGTGCAGTAACCCACCGCCATTTCCGACTTATTGCCAGTCGAAAGTAGCAAATGTCCGAACTTATTAGAAATTGCCATCAACAGATTGCCTCGAATCCGCGATTGAATATTTTCCTCAGCAATGCCGAAAGTTGTGTTGACAAACAAATCGGCGAGAGTGCGATCGTAAGTTTTCATCAAATCGTCGATCGACAACATTTCGATCGCGATGCCCAGATTTCGGGCTAATTCCAAAGCATCATTAACCGAATGATCCGAACTATAAGGAGAAGGCATCAACACCCCTAGAACATTTTCGGGCCCGATCGCGCAACTGGCGATCGCAGCCACCAAAGCCGAATCTATCCCGCCACTCAAACCGAGTACAACCTTAGAAAAACCGCACTTGCGGACATAATCTCGCACTCCCAAAACCAAAGCAGCCCAAATTTCGGCATCTCCAACCGCCGGATAAAAACTCAAATCAGTTGTGGAACGGGCATCTTGCCCGTTCCCGCTGCCAACGCCACTGCCGATCGAACCTAGTTTTTGTCGTCCTTCACCTAATCCCAAATCAGTTGTGGAACGGGCATCTTGCCCGTTCCCGCTGGCAACTAAATCTTGTTTAGCTGCATCATATTCCAGCACCGCAAAATCCGTTTCAAAAGAAGCTAATACCTGAATTAAATCACCCTTTCGATTCACAGCAAAACTGCTGCCGTCAAAAATAATATCGTCATTTCCTCCTATTTGATTAGCATAAATAATCGGTATCCCGCAGCGGATGACGCTGTGCTGCAACATAGCCGATCGCACTCCCCGCTTCAGAGCAGAATAAGGCGATGCCGACAAATTCACCACTAAATCTACACCCAATTTTGCCAAATCGGAAACAGGATCGCCCGCGTAACTGCGTTTACCCCAAAACTCCTCATTGTTCCACAAATCTTCACAGATTGTCACGCCGATTTTGACTTCGCCAATAGAAAAGTAATTGCTGTTTTCTCCCGGTTCAAAATATCTATCTTCATCAAATACATCATAAGTAGGCAACAAGCGTTTATGAAAAACTTGTTTGACCACGCCATTTTGCAACAAAACAGCGCTATTAAACAATGATTTTCCGCCTAGTTGAACAGCATTAGCATTAGGTAAGGCAGTGCCTGCTATGACTGCCAACTCCGGCGGCAAAGCTTGCGCCAGTTGCAGCAACTGTGCACCTGCATCTGCAATGAAACTCGGATTGATTAACAAATCGCGCGGCGGATAACCGATCAGGGAAAGTTCCGGTGTTAGCAATAAGTTTGCGCCCTCAACCTCAGCTTTTTTCGCAGCCTCCAGAATTAGGTTGGAGTTGCCCAAGATATCACCAATAGTAGGGTTGAGTTGTGCGATCGCAATTTTCATCTCACCAAATCACCTAATAAATATTGCTAACAGTCCGCCCGCGCGGACTCACTTTCCTATAGTCCTAGATTTGAATGTAGCGAAAGATTACTTGGATTTGTAATGTTTCAACTCTTCCTCAATATAATAATTTACCAAATCCCGGTAAATATTTTCAACCACATCAGGATTCAAACCCGATTGTTGAGCCCACTCGCGCCGCTGCTGTAACATATCGTGAAAGCGATCGAACGATTTAACGCTAGCTTCACTCGTTTTGAACCTTGCTGCAGCGATGACGTATTGAAATCTCTTGCTCAAAGCCTCGATCACTTCTCGATCGATGATATCAATTTCCTCCCGAACTTCGTGAATATTAGCGCATTCATCTGGATCTTTCATAGTCCGTACTCCTTAATAGCTTCTATTCTCATGTTACTAAATTGCTCCCCGAATGTCATCCAATAAACAGCTAGATAAACACCAGAGGCTTATTTTTGAAAGGAGCAAAAGCGGTCGCATCAAAGCGGTACAAACTAGCAGGGCGGCCCGCCCCGCGCGAAACCTTAACACCGGTATCGCACAAAAAACCCAATTTCAACAATCGAGCTCTAAAATTAGAATAATCAGAAAAATTTTCCCCCAAAATAGTTGTATAAAGTTGATACAAATCGCTCAAAGTAAAAAGTTCCGGCAACACTTCAAAAGCTACCGGGCTGTATTCAAGTTTGTTACGCAGTCGCCGATATCCGTATTCGAGAATTTGATTGTGATCGAAGGCCAGCTTAGGAACTTGTTGCACGGGATACCAAGCAATGCCGCCGACGCGGTGGCCCACACCCGCGACTACACTCCCAGCAATTAACTCAGCTTCCTCAAAACGAACCAAAGCAAAATAACTCACCGAAAGATAGCGATTGCCCCTGGTAATTTCCCGAGGATCGCGCCCCGGTTCTCCGAAAGTATACAATTGCTCCAGATACAAATTTTTTACCCGAATTTTCTCAGACAAAATCCGGTAAGCCGCATTTTCAAGAGACTCTCCGTGTCGCACCAAAGTACCGGGAAGACTCCAAGAATCGATAAACGGTTCGTCTGGCCGCATTAGCAACAGCACCAACAAGCGGTTCTGCACGGTATCGACGGAAAAAATAACATTATCTACTCCTACTTTAAAGTCAGCTAATGAGCAACCCTCGCTCTTGTTTGTGCCTCGTGCCATGCGTACAAATGCTCCCTATGGATGTAATCTTCGATGGTGGGAGTCAGAGCTTCCCTGTCTCCTTTTTCCCGATAGGAAGTAGAAGAAACATTGGGAGCACTCAAAGATGCGATCGCCACCTCTGCACCCATGCGCCTCAACTGCCACAAATCTAATTGTTCTGATGGATAACCGGGTCGCGGTACTATCAGCAAGTCCACTTGTTTTAACAATTGTTCAAATTTGTACCAGCGAGACAGTTGCCCCACCAAGTCCGAACCTATTACCAGCGTCAAATCTGCATTCGGCCACAGCAATTTTGCTTGTTCCACAGTTTCCACAGTCCTCGGACTGCTGAGTTCTGGATGCAAGCAAAGATTGTGTCTGGGCGAATTAATTTCTTGAATCATTAACAGCAGCATTGCCGATCGGTGTTCTAGAGAAGTTTGGTGCGACTTAAAAGGATTGTCCGACGCCCAAACTGCTACCCAATCAAAATGTTGCGAAAGCCAACTCAGAATTGTTTTATGTCCCGCTGTTGGTGGATCGGCACTGGTTCCAAAAAGAGCAATCTTCTGCATAGGGAATCGGTAATTGTTGACTGTTGACTGTTGACTGTTGACTGTTGACTGTTGACTGTTGACTTCAATCTAAAATCTAAAATCTAAAATCTAAAATCGATTGACTCTTTTTCGTTTTTTCGGTGAGACTCTGCAAATCTGTAGAAATTTCCACTGACGGCGAAATCGGGTTGTCAAGTTGACGAGTTTCGGGTCGAAGACTGGCGACAGAAGCAGCAGTGCGTTTGGCGATATCCTCCAAACTTTCCTGGTTCTTGACTCGTTTTCCCTCCTTGAAAACCAACTCCATTAATGGTAAGTAAGAATCGCAATTGTGAATAGTTTCTCCCGACAATCCTAAACAATCTCCGAGAATTTGCCCATTTTCAATATGTCTAAAAATTTGCTTTCTTCCTGGATATGTTACCTTGCCGCTTGCCTCTTTCATCACCGGAATTCCGTCAATTTCCACCAACTTATAAACACCGTTGACAGGGGAACCGCTGACTAACTTGGTTCCCAAACCGTAACCGTCAATGCAAGCACCGCTACTTTTTAATTTAGCAATTTCTCGATCGTCCAAATCGCCACTAGCAAAAATTGGAACCCCAGGCAGGATCGATCGAACTTCCCGCGACAGCACCGCCAAATCGCCCGAATCCAGCCGCACGCCTTCCAACTGCATTTCACCGCTGTTTACTCGATCGGCCAACATCCGCGCCGCCCCCACAGTATCATAAGTATCGATCAGCAGTGGCGCCCCCGGAAAATAGCGGTGAAAAGCTGCAAACGCCTGATTCTCGCTGCCTTCGAGGGCGGCAACAGCCATTACCAAAGCATGGGCGATCGTACCGACAGGTTTGCGGCCCAACTTCAAAGCAGCCAAAACATTAGAAGTTCCGTCGAATCCCGCAGCCAGAGCAGCCCTAGCCGCCCAAACAGCAGCTTGAGGCCCAAAAGCCCTGCGCGTCCCGAATTCCAGCAACTTAGCCTCCGGGCCCGCCACATCCCGCAGCCGCGCTGCCCGCGTCGCAATCAAAGTTTGATAATTTATGGCATTCAATAAATAAGTTTCCACTAACTGAGCCTGCCACAGAGGAGCCTCAATTCGCAGCAGTGGCTCATTGGCAAAAACCGCCGTCCCCTCCGGCACCGCCCAAACATCGCCAGTAAAACGGGCTGTGGCGAGTAAAGTCCAAAATCGTTCCGGGGCGCCGGCAAAAATCCCAGTGGACTGCAAAGCCTCAATTTGCGACTGAGAAAACCGAAATTTCTCCAAATAATCGATAACTTGAGCCAAACCCATCGCGATCGCGTAGCCAAAACCTTCTGGCAGCCTGCGCGCGAACAACTCAAAACTCGCGGCCCGCCCGTCGAGCCCTTCCCCGACGTAACAAGCGGCCATCGTTAGCTGGTAGAGATCGGTCAAAAGGCTGTAATCTGCTGAAGAAACCGTTAGTTCCTGGTCTTCTAAGATTTCTTCAAAACCTGTGAGCTGCAGGCTTTCTGTGGTAGTTTTCATAAAAAAAACCCCGGACAAACTTCTTTTTCTTAATTATAGTGACAAACACCATATCTTTTTGTAAATATTTGATGAAGATTGCAGATATTTGTCGGATAAATTCGCTTATAATGCCCTTTGATAGCGGATCTCGGTTAATTTGTACATTAATATTATGGTAAATTCAATATAAATATTGAATTTAACAAACTCAGAATTAAGCACAAACACTCAAGCGTTCCGGGTTTTTTGCGAAAATATTTCGTTGCAGCCTTTGAATAGAGTTAGAAAACCCGGTTTCTGACCGTCGGGAGGGCGATCGCGAGTGCTGGAGTTGAGCGAGGAAATAATCTACCAGCAAAAGGTCGATCGTCCAAAAATGCGTAATTTCTTAAACCTTCAGCTTGCTTTATTGTTGCAGACCAATAAGTAATTCAAATAAATATTGCTAAACTCATCCACAGCCCAAAAATCAGAGTAATATTAAAAGTATCAGAACTCAGACAAGAGAGGCAGATTCTATGAATCTTTCTAAATCTTTGGCAAACGCGATGCGTTACGTTTCGGAAGCAGCGGTGCGGATTTTTAGCCCCAGCGATGACAACTATCCCAATAGTGGAGTTCAACCTTTTGAGGGTAAGCTCTCCAAAAGTGCTAAATCCAAAGAATGAACAGCCATTCCCACCGTTTCTAGCGAGTTCGGCACAGGCATTCAGTTTAACAGTCAACGGTTAACAATTAACTGTTGACTGTTAACTTTTGAGTTTTGATTTTGACCGAAAGCATCCAGGATACCCGCCACGTGATTCATTCCTTCGCAGACTCAGGACGGAGAAATCAAAAACCTGTATCCGATGAAGCTTGCCGAACGTATTTATCTCGCGCAAGTCAATGCTTCAATCTAAAATCTAAAATCTAAAATCTAAAATCGATTGACTGTTAATAGTAATTGTATGTGCGGTTTCCCTTCGTTCTACCCAAGCTACAATTACCAATCACCAATTACACTGAACTTCCCCAATTTACCAAACAAAGGCATATTCAGTGTAGAGTAAGCTTTTTAAAGATTTTGGCGCCCGGTTTACTGCGTATAAATCAGAGAAACACCAAGCAAATCTAGAGCCTTTTGTTGCACTGGGGTTGGTTTAGTAATCTTATCAAAAACAAAACTAGCACCCTTAATAGTTGATTGAATTTGATTGTGAGCTAGAGTACCCAAATCCGCTAGTAACTAACCTTTAGTTGAGGAGATAACCTGAACTTTTGGCTAGGTATCGCAGAGCGCATACAAATATATACTGGTAACACTCTCTGGCAATGACTAAAGCCTGCGTGCCATGCCTGAGTTTCTCCAAGCGATCGCAGCCTATGTTTGAGGGAAACACCTAGCCAAAAGTTGAGGATTTTATCTCACAGATTCTGAGTCGCAAGCTGACTATTTGGCTAAGTTAATACTCAACTAAAAGCTAGAAGCTTTTTAGGGTTATTATCTTAGGCTGAAAATAGTAAATCAACCAGAAAAAAGACCATGAACTTAATTAAAGTGTCGGGATTATCGGCTTCAATCGTACTATCGTTATCCATCTTTCAGCAGCCGACTCATGCTCAAAAAGCAAGTACCTTTGCTACCAGTTGCACGGACATTTCAATCAATGGCGCTCAATTATCAGCAACTTGTAACAAAAAAAATGGTACCAGTCAGCGCACTTCCATTACCATTAAAGGCGTTCATAATCAAAATGGACAACTCGTGCAAGGTAATCTTAATGAACAAAGTACGTTCAACCGAACTTGCACAGGCATCAGCATAAAGGGAGACGAACTGTCTGCCAATTGCCGCGGTGGAAATCAGCCATCTTCTGTCACATTACTAGGAATTGATAATAACGATGGCAACCTAACCTATTAGTTAGTGTAGTTGGGCGATCGCTTACTCAGTCTGGTTGTATAGCCGATCGAGGAACGCCCCAAAACTTCCTCCCTCACAGCAGTAATCTATAACCAAAAAGTGCGATCGCCCCCACGCCCCAACCCCCCAACACAAACCACTCACCCCACTGCAATAAAAAAAGTTTAACCTCAAAGGAGCCTTTACTGATGACTCACTTCGGCATTCTCTGTCCGGGATTCAACAGCCACCTCAACACTATGATACCTTTGGGCTGCGAACTGCTTCGTCGCGGTCATCGAGTTACTGTATTTAACTTCCCTGATGCTAAAGCCACAACTCTAGCCAGTGGATTAGAATTCCAGTCATTAGCTGAAGATGAGTTTCCCCTAGGAACAAATGCAGAAACTTTGAGCCAACAGGGGAAGCTCAGCGGACTGGCTGCCTTTCGATCTTCTATTAAAACTTTTACCCAGATTTCGGCTGCTATTTTCAGAGAGGCTCCAAGCGCCATTAAAAAAGCAGGTGTAGAAGCTTTGCTTGTAGACCAAGTTTCGCTCGAAGGAGGAACGATCGCGGATTTTCTCAACCTTCCTTTTATAACAGTTTGCAGTGCCTTAGCCGTCAACCGAGAACCCAACATTCCTCCCTTTTGTACCCTTTGGCCGTACACTCCAACTTGGGGAGCACGTTTACGCAATCAAATTAGCTATCAGTTACTCAGTTTGGTTGTTAAACCGCTTCGAGGACCGATAGCCGAGTATCGCCGAAAGTGGAAATTACCTGTCTACTCTCACCCGAATGACTTTTACTCTAAACTCGCTCAAATCAGCCAACAACCCGCAGAATTTGATTTTCCCAGGCAAGATTTACCTGCACACTTCCATTTCACTGGCCCTTATGACAACAGATCCACGCGCAAACCAGTCCCTTTTCCTTTTGATAAATTAACTGGCAAACCATTGATTTATGCTTCGATGGGAACTGTGCAAAATCGCTTGCTGGATGTTTTTCAAATAATCGCCTCTGCTTGTGAAGGATTAGACGCTCAATTGGTAATATCTCTCGGAGGTGGTGCGACTCCCGAATCTTTGCCGCCCTTGCTGGGAAATCCGATCGTTGTTGGCTATGCACCACAATTAGAATTGCTGCAAAAAGCCACTCTCACGATTACTCATGCCGGGATGAATACGACTTTGGAATCTTTGAGCAATGGAGTCCCAATGGTGGCAATTCCTGTGGCGAATGATCAGCCGGGAGTGGCAGCGCGGATTGCTTATACGGGTGTTGGCGAAGTGGTTCCTTTGAAGGAATTGAGCGTTTCTAAAGTCCGATCGGCAATTGTGAAAGTCCTAACCCAAGATTCGTATAAACAAAGGGCGATCGAGATGCAAGAGGCGATCGGGCGATCGGGCGGAACTAAGCGCGCCGCTGATATTATCGAACAAGCTGTATTGACTGGGAAGCCTGTCTTGGCTTCTAAAATCTAAAATCTCAGATGTGGAGTCAAATCTAAAATCTAAAATCTAAAATCTAAAATCTAAAATCTAAAATCTAAAATCGACTGATGGCTCACGCCCCTCTGGTGTGAGGAGCAAATTTATGCTATGTTCGACTGCAAAGTTGACTGCAGGCTGAATATGCTCACTTTTCCTGGCGTTGAAGTCACAGAGCTTATCTACGAAAGCGCAAACTCGCTGGTTTACCGAGGATTCCGACAACCCGACAGTCTCCCCGTCATCCTCAAAGTCCTCAAAGAAAATTATCCCACACCCCAAGAACTCGCCCGCTATCGCACAGAGTATAAAATTACACAATCTCTGAATCTGAGTGGCTGTATAAAAGCCTATGATTTGCAGCCATATCAAAACACGCTGGTAATGTTTGTTGAGGATTTTGGCGGCGAATCCTTGAAAATTTGGATGCAGCAGCAAAAATTTAGTATTGCAGAATTCTTGCGAATTGCGATCGCCACAACAGAAAGTTTACAACAAATTCACAGCGCCCACATCATTCACAAAGACATTAACCCTTCAAATATTGTCTTCAATCCAGCCAGCGGCGAACTCAAAATTATCGATTTTGGCATTTCCACGCAGTTAACGCGCGAGAATTACACCATCAAAAATCCCAACATTTTAGAGGGAACTCTTGCTTATATGTCGCCGGAACAAACCGGCAGAATGAACCGCAGTTTAGATTACCGCACGGATTTTTATTCCCTGGGGGCTACCTTTTACGAACTGCTGACAAACAAATTGCCTTTTGACACCAATGATGTGCTGGAATTGGTACACAGTCATCTCGCTAAACAGCCCTTATCTCCATCTCAGGTGAATCCCGAAATTCCGCAAATTGTTTCCGATATTGTGATGAAGTTGATGGGGAAAAATTCTGAGGAGCGGTATCAAAGTGCGATCGGAATTAAACTCGATTTAGAAGAATGTTTAAATCAACTGCACACTCATAACAATATATCAGTTTTTACCCTAGGATGTCAAGATATTTATGACCGTTTTCAAATCCCGCAAAAACTTTACGGCAGAGAGCGAGAAATTGATAGTTTACTAACAGCTTTTGAAACAGTCAGCAGTCACAGGCAAGATGCCTGTGCCACCAGCAGTCACAGGCAAGATGCCTGTGCCACCAGCAGTCACAGGCAAGATGCCTGTGCCACCAGCAGTCACAGGCAAGATGCCTGTGCCACAAGTGGACATGGGGAAGATGCCTGTGCCACCAGCAGTCACAGGCAAGATGCCTGTGCCACCAGCAGTCACAGGCAAGATGCCTGTGCCACA
>NZ_JAUBOR010000003.1:146058-173947 GCF_036700305.1 Microcoleus sp. Z1_A1 | reverse complement strand
AGCTCAATGATGCTGATTTCGGGATATTCTGGTATCGGCAAATCAGCTTTGGTGCAAGAATTATACAAACCGATTACTCAACATCGCGGTTATTTTATCTCCGGCAAATTTGACCAATATCAGCGCAATATTCCCTACAGCGCCATTGTCAATTCTTTTCAGGATTTAGCCAAACAACTGTTAGCAGAAAGCGAAGCCAATCTCACAGAATGGCGGAAAAAATTATTAGCCGCATTGGGAATCAACGGTCAAGTTATTATTGACGTGATTCCCGAAATTGAATTAATTATCGGCAAGCAACCCGCCCCGCCAGAATTGGGTGCTGGTGAAGCGGAAAATCGCTTTAATTTTGTGTTTCAAAACTTCATTAAAGTTTTTACTAAACCAGAACATCCTCTGACAATATTTATCGATGATTTGCAGTGGGCTGACGGGGCATCTCTGAAACTGATGCAACTGCTGATGAATGCTTCGCCAGCGGGACTGTTTTTAATTGGGGCTTATCGGGATAACGAAGTTTCTGCTGCTCATCCGTTAATGCTAACAATTGAAGAGATTGTCAAAAATGGGGCAAAAGTCGATCGCATTTTCCTGTCACCTTTGGATTTATCCTCTGTGACTCAACTGATTTCCGATGCCCTGAATTGCCCGGAAGCAAGAGTCAACTCCCTTGCCGAGTTAGTCTTTTTCAAAACGGGCGGAAATCCTTTCTTTATGAATGAATTTCTCAAATCGCTTTATACAGAAGGGCTGTTACAATTTGACTTTACCCCCAGGGCTGTTTCGGGGCAACCACGGGGGGATTGCCCCTACGAAAAACCAGGGTTTTGTAGGGGCGGTGCCCCCGTGCCCGCCCAGCCCATAGACGATGGGGTAGGGGTTTCAGATATCGGGGCTCTTCAGGAGGGATTGCCCCTACAAGAGAATGAAACAGCCCAGCCTCACCAAGGGGGGACACAGGGGAGTTGGCAGTGGGATTTAGAAGAAATTCAAGCGAGAAATTTCACTGATAATGTTGTCGAATTGATGGCTGGCAAAATTCAACAACTGTCAGAGAAAACGCAGGAAACGTTAAAGATAGCAGCCTGCATTGGCAATCTATTCGACCTGAAAACCCTCGCCTCACTTTGCGAAAAATCTGTGGGACAAACGGCGGATGATTTGTACGCAGCACTTGCTGAGAATTTAGTCGTGTTGCTGGGGAATATGGGAGATGTGGAATTAGAAATTGCAGGCAAATTACCCAGTACCCAATCCGTAGAATACAAGTTTGTTCATGACAGAATTCAGCAAGCCGCTTATTCCCTGATTTCCGAAGAAGATAAGCCGGCGGTTCACCATCAAATAGGAAAACTGCTGCTGCAAAATACCCTCGCAGATGACAGGCAAGATGCCTGTCCCACAGAAGAACAAATTTTTGACATTGTTAATCAACTCAATTTCGGCTGCCAGCTAATTTCCCATCAAACAGAAAGAGATGAACTGGCTCAGTTAAATCTGATGGCTGGCAAAAAAGCCAAGGCATCGGCAGCTTATCAGGCAGCTTTTAACTATCTGCAAACGGGGATAAATTTGCTTGCCGAAAACGCTTGGGTGGTGCAATACAAGCTAAGTTTACAACTGCATCAAGAAGCCGCAGAGCTAGCTTACATATTGGGCGATTTTGAGCAGATGGAAAGTTTAGGGAACCTCGTGCTAACAAATGCTAAAACAGTGTTCGATCGCGTCAAAGTTATCGAGGTAAAAATGGGTACTCATGCTGCCCAAAATCAACTAGATATGGCACTTAATATGGGGCTAAAAATTCTGAGGCAGTTGGGAGTCAAACTGCCCGCAAAGCCTAACAATCTAGATAGCATAATCGGATTGCTGGAAGTTAAGTTAACCCTAGCTGGGAAACGCATTGAGGATTTAGCCAATTTACCTCAAGGAAGCGATCCTGCTAAACAAGCCGCACTGCGTATCTTGTCATTTATGGCTACTGTCGCCTATGGCGTTGCCCCTCAACTGATGCCTTTAATTGTGTTTAAGCAGGTGATTTTATCTGTAAAGTATGGCAACTATCCTGAGTCTCTCCATGCTTATGCAGTTTATGGATTAATTTTGTGCGGAGTGGTGGGAGATATTGAAGGTGGTTATAAATTTGGTCAGCTAGCATTGAGGATGTTGGAGCAATTTGGCAAGCCAGAATTAAAAACTAAAGTCCTTATTCCATTTAATGACTTCATCCGTCATTGGAAAGCACCAGCTAAAGAAAGTTTGCCATCTTTGTTAGAAGCTTACAAAAGCGGATTGGAAACAGGACAAGTTGAAGAACGTGCTTGTGCGTCTCAAACTTACTGCGGTTATTCGTACCTCTTCGGCGCTGAATTGTCAGGGCTGGAACGCGATATTGCTACTTATCGCGAGGGGATAGAAAAGTTAAAATTTGATCCAATTATTTGGCAGATTAGACCCTTAGATCAGTCGGTTTTTAATTTATTAGGTAAGTCGGAAAATCCCTGCTATTTAATTGGGGATGCCTATGATGAGCGGACTGCGCTATCACTGTTAACTGAAGCTAACGATCGCACTTCGATTTTTGCCCTGCATTTTTATAAAATGATTCTCTGTTATTTATTCGGGCAATATGCTGAAGCGGTATCAAATGCAGCTTCCACAATGCAGTATGTAGATAGTGCCGCTGGAACTCTGCAAGTATCCTACTGCTATTTTTATGAATCGCTGGCTCAACTTTCGTTTTATTCTAATGCTTCTTTTGACCAGCAAAAGCACGGTTTAAAAAAAGTCAGGGCTAATCAGAAAAAAATGAAAAAATGGGCGCATCACGCTCCGATGAATCACTTGCACAAATTTAATTTAGTTGAGGCAGAAAGATATCGGGTTATTGGTAAAGATGCACGGGCGATCGACTATTACGATCGCGCAATTTCCCTCGCCAAAGAAAACGAGTACATCCACGAAGCCGCCCTCGCTTACGAACTCGCCGCTAAGTTCTATTTATCTAGGGGTAAAGAATTAACAGCCAAAGCTTATATGCAGGAAGCTCGTTACTGCTACCAGCTATGGGGTGCAGCGGCTAAAGTCAAAGATTTAGAAACTCGATATCCGCAGTTATTTACGATCGATAAACCGATAAATAAAGAAATTTCAACCACTACATCAACTACGGGCAGCCGTTCTAGTTCTTCCTTGGATATCGCTACAGTCATGAAAGCTTCCGAGGCAATTGCTGGGGAAATTGTACAGGATAAATTACTCTCCAGATTGATGAAAATTTTGATTGAAAATGTCGGCGCTCAAAAAGGATATTTGATTATAGAAACCCAGGGAAAATTGCTGATTGAAGCTGAAGGTGTAATGAATGATGAACAGATAACAGTGTTGCAATCTGAACCAGTTGAAAATTGCCCGGAACTTTCCGAAGCTATTATCAATTATGTCGCTCGAACCCAAGAAAATTTAGTGCTAAATGATGCCACCCGTGAAGGAAAGTTTACGAATGACCCTTACATCAAAGCACGTCAGCCCAAGTCTATTTTGTGTGCTGCTTTGATGAATCAAGGTCAACTGGCTGCTATTGTTTATCTCGAAAATAACCTTACCGCACAAGCTTTTACGCCCGATCGCCTGGAAGTTTTGCAATTGTTATCGGGACAAGCGGCGATCGCACTTACTAACGCTAAACTCTACACAGAAGTAAAAGAACGCGAAAATCGGCTTACTCAATTTATCAATGCTATGCCGATCGGGGTAGCCGTGCATGACACCACCGGACAAATTACCTACGCAAATCAGACAGCACATCAACTAAGTGGCATTCCCACAATAGCCGAAGCAAATACTGAGAAATTAGCAGAAGCTTATCAACTTTATCTCGCGGGAACTAACGAGTTATATCCCACCGCACAAATACCAATCGTGCGTTCTTTGGGGGGTGAAACTGTCAAAGTAGATGATATCGAGTTCCACCTACCTGATAAGATTGTTTCCTTGGAAGTTTCCAGCACACCAATTGTGGATGAAACGGGTAAAATTAATTATGCGATCGCCACATTTCAAGACATCACCGATCGCAAACAAGCAGAAAAAGTTTTAGCCGACTACAACCGCACTTTAGAACAGCAAGTGAGCGATCGCACTCTCGAACTCCAGCGGGAAATTATCGAGCGACAACGAGCTGAAGAAGCAGCACAAGAAGCCAACCGAGCAAAAAGTACATTCCTCGCAAATATGAGCCACGAATTGCGGACTCCCCTCAATGCAATTCTCGGATTTTCCCAATTAATAAATCGCGGTTCTAACTTATTGCAGGAACAGCAAGAACACCTGAGTATTATCACCCGCAGCGGAGAACATTTGCTCGAACTGATTAACCAAGTATTAGATTTGTCCAAAATAGAAGCGGGACGCACGACTCTCAACCAGACCAATTTTGACCTCCACCGCCTGCTGGACGACATCAAAAATATGTTCCAAATTCCGGCACAAAATAAGGGATTGCAGTTATTAGTAGAGCGGAGGCAAGACGTTCCCCAATATGTGCGAACTGATGAAATAAAATTGCGCCAAATCTTGATTAACCTGCTTTCTAACGCGATTAAATTCACCTCCGAAGGCGGCATTCATGTAAAAGTTAAAAATCAGGATTTTGCTCAGAAAATCAGCTTTGAGATTGAAGACACAGGAGATGGAATTGATGTTATTGAATTAGACAAGATATTTGAAGCTTTTGTTCAAACCAAAACCGGGGAAGAATCGCAACAAGGAACAGGATTAGGTTTAACGATCGCACGTTCTTTTGTACACTTAATGGGCGGTGAAATGACAGTCAGTTCTCGTCCTGGAGGCGGTACTATTTTCAAATTTGACATTAAAGTTAATTCAGTTGAAAAAGCCGATCGCCAACGGGAACAGCCAACCAGACGAGTTATGGCGATCGCGCCCAATCAACCCCGCTATCGGATTATCGTTGCAGACGACGCTTTTGACAACCGCCAACTGCTAGTTAAACTGCTTTCCGCGATCGGTTTTGAAGTTTACGAAGCCAAAAATGGGAGAGAAGCAATAGAAAAGTGGGAGCAATATTCGCCGCACTTAATCTTTATGGATATGCGGATGCCGGTGATGGATGGGTATGAAGCCACCAAACAAATTAAAGAGGGCAACCACAGGGGGATTGCCCCTACGGAAAACGATGATTTTGTAGGGGTAGTGCCCCCGTGCCTACCCCAGACAGCAATTGTTGCCATAACAGCAAGTAGTTTTGAGGAAGAGAAAGCTGTTGTCCTTTCTACCGGCTGCGATGATTTTATTCGCAAACCATTTAGAGAAGCAAACATATTTGATATTCTGCACAAACATATCGGAGTGCAATTCGTTTTTGAAGAACTAAATGCTGCGCCCAGCTTCACAGAAAATGAAGTAAATGTATTGACAAAAAGCGCTTTTTCTGAATTGCCTCCTGAGTTACTAGCCAATCTTCAGCAAGCCATTAGCAATCTCGATTTGGAACAGATGCACACAGTCATCAGTCAAATTCGCGAAATCAATCAGCCCTTAGCGAGGGCGATCGCAGCTTGCATTAAAAATTTTCAGTACGAACAGTTGCTAAATTTAATACACACATTAAGGGATGAGACATGAAGAAAAACCTCCGTTTTACCCGCGAAGAAAGTATTTTAGTTATTGATGATTGTCCTGAGAACTTAAAACTTTTAAGCAGCATACTATCTGTCGCTGGGTATAAAGTTCACCTAGCTCCCAGTGGGAAATTAGCTCTTAACTTTATCAATGCCAATTTACCCGACTTAATTTTACTGGATATTATGATGCCTCACATGGATGGCTACGAAGTCTGCGAGCAGCTCAAAGCTACTCCAAAAACTCAAGATATCCCAATAATTTTTATCAGCGCTTTGCAAGAAGTTTTAGATAAGGTAAAAGCATTTTCTCTGGGCGGAATAGACTATATTACCAAACCTTTTCAACAACAAGAAGTTTTAGTGCGCGTCGAAAATCAATTGCGTCTGAGAAGGATGTCTAAACAACTCCTAGACCAAAATATTCTCGAAGAGCGCAACCGGATGGCGCGGGAAATTCACGACACTTTAGCGCAAACTTTTACAGGCATCATCATACATTTGGGAGCCGCCGAACGGGTAATAGCAGCCAATCCAGAACAAGCACAAGCATACATGAAAACAGTCTGCGAATTGGCTCGCTCTGGACTTGCCGAAGCGCGGCGATCCGTAGAATCTTTACGCCCGCAACTGTTAGAAGAGGGCGATTTGTATAGCGCTCTCAACCAAATCGCTAAACAACTGTCATCAGATACTGATACGTACACTATTTTTGAAGTGGTTGGCACGGCATATTCCCTACCATTAGAGGTAGAAAATAATCTGTTGCGTATCGGGCAGGAAGCATTAACAAATGCTTTCAAATATGCCAAAGCTACGGCGATAAAAATTGAGTTAGTATACGAAATATCCAAGTTTCTTTTGCGGGTGCAAGACAACGGACAGGGATTTGATACAGAAAGTATCTGTTTTAGGAATGGCTTTGGTTTATTGGGAATGAGAGAACGCGCCGATCGCATTAACGCGCAGCTAACAGTAAACAGCCGCCCCGGAAACGGAACAGAAGTTATAGTTTCAGTTAATCGCCAGTAAAGGTGCACATTTCGCACCATACATAGTAAGTTTGTAGTGAGAAATTCAGTTTTTTTAATAAGATTAACAGGGTAAACATGATTAACCAATCAAATATTATTCGCGTTTTAATTGCCGACGATCATTATATTGTGCGGCAAGGTTTAGTGGCGCTGCTGAATCAGGAATCAGATGTTAAAGTTGTGGCGCAAGCAAGCAACGGGCAGGAAGCATTAACAATGTTCCGCGAATATCAGCCCGATGTCACCCTTATGGATATGCGGATGCCCCAAATGGATGGAGTCGCCGCCATTGCTGCGATTTGTGCGGAGTTTTCCAGCGCCCGGATTGTGGTGCTGACGACTTATGACGGCGATGAAAACATCTATCGCGGATTGCAAGCTGGCGCTAAGGGCTATCTGCTTAAGGATGCGGAACCAGAGGAACTTTTAGCAGCAATTCGGACTGTTTTTGAGGGTAAAAAGTACATTCCGCTGGCAGTGGGTGTTAAGTTAGCCGATCGCCTGAGTGGGCCTGAATTGAGCGATCGCGAATTAGAAGTCATCCGCCTCATAGTCGCTGGTAAAAGCAACAGCCAGATTAGTGAAGTTTTGCACATCAGCGAAAGCACCGTCAAGTTTCACATCAACAATATTTTGAGCAAAATGGGAGTTAGCGATCGCACGCAGGCCGCGATTTCCGCCTTAAAACGGGGGATTGTCAGCCTGTAGTTTAATGAGCAGTATTTTTTTTACTGACAAATATAGGAATCCTAAATCATTTGTGAATTTCTTACTCCCTCCCCTTGATAAGGGGAGGGTTGGGGTGGGGTAAACATTTTACGACTCCTGCAAGGATTGCTATATGACTATTATGACGGCAAATAATGATAAGACCTTAAGTTTTACGCCAAAACTTTTTAGTAAGGCTAAGCTGGAACTCCTAGGATAAATTAGCCCTGCTAAAAAAAAATGCTTTATTCATTTTTGTCCAAATCTCAAGTCAAAATCCGCGTTTTAAAACAGTTTGCAGCCGCTGTTTCGGCGTCTTTAGCACTTAGTGCAACAACCAGTTTGAAACCCTCGCCGGTATTAGCAGCTAGCAATATCCCCCTCGCAAATGGAACCTCGATTCAGTTAGTCGCAAAACCTGATTCTAGCCTGCAGTTAGGGCAGTTGCGTACCACTGTTCCCGTGCAGACAATGCAGCTCGATCCGGGCGGATTTATCCCGATCGCGATCGGCGGTATGATAATTATTCTAGTGCTGCCATTATTTTTTGGCGGATTGGTAGTAATTGGCGATCGCGAAGTTGGCATTGTCAGTAAAAAGTTTAGCTTCGGCGGCAAGTCTTTACCGCCCGGAGATTTAATTGCCTTAAACGGAGAAGCGGGATATCAAGCTGATACTTTGCCCCCCGGTTGGCACTGGGGTTATTGGCCTTTGCAGTACAACGTTCGCAAAGAGTCTCTAACTGTAGTTCCCCAAGGTGAAATTGCCCTGATTATCGCAGCAGGTGGTAAGTCAATTCCACCGCAGCGCATCCTCGGCAAAATCACAGAATGTGACAATTTTCAAGATGCTCGCCAATTCCTCAAAGGCGGCGGCGAAAAAGGTAGACAACTCGGCATTTTGACTGGCGGTAGCTATCGAATTAATACAGCATTATTTACAGTAATTACAGCGGCAAATGCTGCCAAACACGGGATGACAGCCGAACAATTAAAGCTGTACAGAATTGCCCCTGATAAAGTGGGAATTGTCACAACTTTTGACGGCGTTCCGATTCAAGATGGCGAAATTGCTGGCCCAATTATTCCGAATCACGACAACTTCCAAAACGCGCAAAAATTTATCACCGCCGGCGGGCGGCGCGGTTTGCAGGAACAGGTTTTGCTTTCCGGTTCGTGGAACTTAAATCCTTGGTTTGTCGGGGTTGACCAAGTGGCGATGACCGAAATCCCGATCGGCTATGTCGGCGCGGTTATTTCCTATGTCGGCCAAACCTCGGAAGATGTGAGCGGCGCTGCTTTCACTCACGGAAATTTAGTAAATGTCGGCAATAAAGGGGTTTGGGTAACTCCCCTTTATCCGGGGAAACATCCGCTGAATACTCGCATTTTGAAAGTAGAGTTAGTGCCGACTACTAATATAGTATTGAACTGGTCAGGAAAAACAGAAAGGCACAGTTACGATTCTCAACTTTCGTCTTTAACCGTGCGTTCTCAAGACGGTTTTGCCTTTGATTTAGAAGTAGCTCAGATTATTCACGTTGGAGCCTTGGATGCTCCCAAAGTGATTTCTCGCGTCGGTTCGATGCAGAATTTAGTAGACCACGTTTTGCAGCCGACAATTGGGAATTATTTCCGCAATTCGGCTCAAGCTTATTCTGTATTAGATTTTCTCTCGGCAAGAAGCGGCAGACAAGCGGAAGCCGCCGAGTATATCAAAGCAGCTTTGCGTACCTACGACGTGCAAGCAATTGATACTTTGATCGGGGATATTTTGCCGCCTGCAGAGTTGATGCAAACTCAAACAGATCGCAAAATTGCTGAAGAACAGTGCAAGACTTATGAGGTGCAGCAATTAGCACAAACTCAGCGGCAACAATTGGTGCGGGAAACGGCGCTGGCTGAGATTCAACAAGAGATGGTGAAATCGGAACAAGGCGTGAAGATTTCTGAGTTGAAAGCGAATTCTCAGGTGAAACAAGCTCAAGGCGAAGCTGAGTCGATTCGGGTGAAAGGAAATGCTCAAGCTGAAGCTTATCGCGCGGGTGTTGTAGCTTTGGGAGGTTCGGGTTATACGGCTTTGCAGTTAATGCAAATTATAGGCGATCGCAACGTGCGAGTTGTGCCGGATGTTGCGGTAACAGGCAACGGTAGCGGTGGCGGTTTGGTTGATGGTTTGCTGGGAATGATGATGTGGAATCAAACGGGCAAAAATGGAGAAAATGGCGGGGAGTTACCTGTAGTTAATCTACAGAAATCGGAACCTGCCGCCAAGTTATCAGTAGCCCAGGCGAATTCTGTTAAGCCGCCGGCATCTCGCGCTAATCCCCCCGTTGCGAATGCTGAGGCTGATAGTGATTCGCGGTTTGATGAATTGCCGTTTGACGATCGATCTTTTAGTTAGGCTGTGCAGTTTGTAGTCACAAACCAGAATACTCACAACCCCGACTTCTTGGAGAAGTCGGGATTCTAATTATCTCGATCGATAATATCTTTACTCTTCACTCCAAGCACTGATAAACTCTATTTGATTTTGCATTTCTGCCGCTGATTTGGCAGAAATTAGACTCAAAAGGCGACGCATTTGTTCTCCCACTGAATAATTTTGCTGTCCTAAAATAATTCCTGCATGAGAATCTCCTCTTTCTAGCCAATTGGTATGGATTCTATAAAAATCCCTAATGTTGAAACTATAAATTACCCTTTGATTAGTAAAAGCCCAAATTAATTGCTCTTCATCGCTGCGAGATAACATCCCTGTTTCGGAAACTGTAATGACATCTACACCACGACTTTGTAAAGCTTGCAATAGTTTTTTACTTCGTGAATCTTCATCTAAGTAAAGACGAATTTGGCTCATGCTTTCTTCTGCATTTTTAGCCGATTTAATGCTGCCAAACGTTCATATTCAGCTTGTTCAGCCGCTAAATCTGCTTCTATTTCTGCTCGATTTGCGTGATAATAAGTCAGTGCAGCATAAACCTGCGCTAAGGTGAGATGATCCAGATCCGCTGCTATTTCCTCAGCACTATTACCTTGTTTGTATAAGACTACGATTCGCTGCACCGATGTGGCAGTACCTGCAATAATAGGGATGCCACCGCGAAGGTGCGGATCGCGGATAATTAAAGTGCCAATATCAGTTAAAGTTGGCATAGGTGAATATGGGGTTAAAAATTAGAACTTAATTATAGCATAATTTTATTAAATTTTTGAGCTATAATCAAATCAACCTGTCCTAAGTGTTCCACAAGATAAGAAGCAAGAGGATTTGCTATGTTAACTACTGTTCGAGAAGTTTACGATCGCGTTCTGTCTACCCTTTCACCAAAGGATAGACTGCGCTTGGCAACTCTTATTCTCAACGATTTGGTGCAGCAAAATCAGTCGGTTGTCGATGAAAGCGAGACTTGGACTGAGGAAGATAAACTCGATGTGACGGCATTTTCTTTGCAGTACGCGGCAACCATTTTTTCTGAAAATGAGGAGATGTAATAGTGTCTTTTAATCCTGGTGATGTGGTGACAGTAGATTTTCCTGGTGTCACTGGCATTAAACGTCGTCCGGCTGTAATTCTATCATCAGTTATCTATAACACAACCCGCCGCGATGTAATAGCTGGACTCCTTACTACACAGACCACTGCTTTAGGTTTAACTGATTATATACTCCAAGATTGGGCTGCAGCAGGTTTACGAGTCGCTTCAGTTTTTCGCAGTTTTATTGTCACTCTACCCCCATCTTCCAACTTAGTTCTAATTGGTCATCTGTCGGAACGTGACTGGAAGGAGGTTCGTGCTTGCTTGAAATTAGCTCTTGCGGATTTGGAATGATATAGTTGTTACTGTTTGACTAAGAAGTGTTCGATAAAATCCTCTTTAGAGTAGATTAAGCTGTCGCGCATTTAAATTGTAGATTGAGGGCGGGCGGGACGCCCACCCTACAAGACTTTAAAATTTATTGACATACCATTTAAATGCAGAACAGCTTAGGACTTACACACTGACCAAATAAACCGGGTTTTTACGGAATCTGCTGGCTACAACCAAATATTTCGTAAAAAACCAGGTTTCTGAACCCCAAACAGTCTGTGTTGGCCAATTGCTATGACCCGAATTTCGCGAGTCTATTGCTTGAAGAGTGATATCAAGGTGTAACAGATATTGAAATGACTAAAAGCAGATAATTTCGTAAACAAAGGTTCGAGAAAAAAGACTTGACAAAGGGCTGAAATCGCTATAGGTTACAGCTTACAGCTCTTGATGCGAGAGAAGAACACCAAACCACCCACCCAACCCCCCCACCACCACCCACAGGGAGGTGGCCTGCAGGTGCTTGCTTATTCCAGGTTAGGTTACTTTTGTCCAACCACTGTCCTCCTTTACTCCAACCGACACGATCGCCCAGCTTGCATTGAGTCTCATAATCAACTTTACCGCCAACTTCCAACCAGATTTTTTTCTGGACGCTAAAGCCAAAACGACCCTGACTGTATTTTACCCACAATTGGTCGATCGTCCGCAAATCATCGCAAGGAAAATTCTCGATCGATTCCTTATCAAAATAGCCTTCCTTCTCCCGTCTAGCAGCTTTTAGCATCACCTTGAGTGTTTCCCCATCCGCCTCTTTCCACTTCCCCGCCGCCAATAAATCCCGGAGACGAGTATAGTCAACACCCCGCGCCGATTTAAGCTGTACCGAAACACTGGCAATCGTTTGTGGAATCGGTTCCCGTAAATAACTCAACCAATCTTGCATCGACTGCGGCCGCTTTTCTGCTTCGGATGCCATCCCTTTTTCTATTGCTAAACTCACCCAATCCTTCACCCCAAAATCTTTCGCAGGTGGCAATGCTTCATTTCTAAAATGCCGGTTGAGGGAAGCTGTTGGTACTTTTCCAGTTACCGCATAATATAAAGATGCAGCCAAAGTATAAATATCAACCGTTGGTTTGCCACTACCTTCGATATGCTGTTCCCAAGGAGCAAAAGCAGGGTTATGAGGATGTCTGCTACTAATAATAGTTGGCATTAATTCACTTGCCAGACCAAAATCAATTAACACTGCTTGCCCGTTGGGACGCAACATAATATTACCCGGATGGGCATCTCGATGGACAATTCCTGCTTGGTGAACATCACTTAATGCTTCTCCAATTTGGCGGATAATTGCCACTGCTTCTGTATCAGGGAGTCGCCCCCGTTGCCGTACTGTATCAAATAAACTTTGACCGACGATTAAATCCCTTACCAAACAGTGAAGGCCTTTTTCCTCAAACAAATCGCTAATGCGGACAATTCCAGGGTGCGCGTTTTGGCAAAATTTTGCTAAGATTTGCCCTTCGCGGATAAATCTGCGAACAAAGTTGGCGTATTCCGGGTCATTTTGCAAACTCAGATTCGGTGTTTTGAGGACAATTTGATAGTTAAGTTGCAAGTGTGTGGCCTTGTAAGTCATGCCAAATCCCCCCATTCCCAGGATGGTGTCAATGCGGAAAGGGCGAGTTTTGAGGATTTGTCCGGGTGTCCACAGCATGGCAGGTTGTTTAAATTCTATTTAGTTGCTAATTATGATAAACTGTCTCGCCTTTAAGAAACAATGAAAAGGAAGCATTCTCAGGATTTAGGCACTCCGATTCAAGAAACCGGGTTTTTAGAGAATCTCTCGGTGACAATGCGTGTTATCGTAAAAACCGGGTTTCTGGACTAAAGTCCTTACTACAAACAAAAATATGTTTCTCAATTCAAGTAGTTGTTTTAACTGGATGCACTGGAAAGAAAACAGCCGGCGAGACACTGAAAAACTCTGCAAGTTTTTGTATGTGTTCAGTTGTAAGTTTACGCTTTTCATGGAGGATATCTGAGACAATTGACTCGGTTTTAAAAATAGGAACTAGGTCTTTTTGTCTCAGGTCAAATTCTTCGATTAAAGCTTTTAACAGTTCTATCCCATAAATGTCAGGTATGGGTTCTCAAGTTTGCTAGTATTCATAAACGAGAGTTCCAAGTACGTTTAGATAGTCGCGTTCGTCGGGAGTCAGTTCGCCTTTATCCAACAAAGAGTCGATTGCTTCTTGAGTTGCCATTAACTCCTCCTCAGCACTTATGGGTCGCGGCGGAAATGTTTTGAGTAGTTCGATATAAGCGCTAGATTTTTTCATGTGATTATGCACTATTAAGAAAGTAATATTTTATCATTATAGTTGAAAGATGGCATTTTTAAAACCGCAGATTAACGCCGATTTACGCGGATAGAATTTAGTTATTTATCCCTCATAACTCTTGAGGCAATTGATCGCGGTTGAAAACTTTGTACCGATCGCAGTACAATCGATCGATATTGCATCTGAGGAATCTCCCCATGTCAGAACAGTTTTCCACTGAGATTAGCGATCGCATCTGCACTCACATGAACGAAGACCACGCTAGTGCTGTAGTGCTATATGCTCAAGCATTTGGCGGCAAACCGGAGGCGACAGAAGCTCAAATGCTCGCTATTGATGCCAACGGCATGGATTTAACCGCTAAAGTCAACGACGAAACAGTGCCCGTCAGAGTAAATTTCGATCGCACTTTAAAAGACGCCGAAGATGCTCACCATACTCTGATTGAAATGGTGAAACAAGCTCGAAAAGCTGCTAAGTAGCCAACGGCTCACGATTCTGTTATAATTTTAACGTTCGCAGTACGGACTTTAGTCCGGCTAAATAGTTGTTAAGGACTAAAGTCCTTACTACTAACCTTTAGTTCGGTTAAATCCTTTTTAAGGACTAAAGTCCTAACTGCAAACAAAATATTTAATAAGGTTGAATATATATTTAAGATATCCAATAAAATGACAGAAAATTACCCAAACCCCAAAGAATTAGATGTCGTCAAGGGCAGTAAAAATAACCATTTCGAGGCACTGGTAAAACGACTAGATTTGATGATTCGCGCCCGCTATTCCCTGCTGTACATTGTCGGCGCGGAGGAGGAACCAGTCGAAGCCGTAATTGGCCAAGTAGCGCTGCAAGTAACTCCCGCGCGCCGGGTGTTGTTCTGGGATCTTGTGCGGGGCTGGGAGGATAACGGTTCTGGGAAAGGTTCGGTAATGGCGGCGCTCGATCGCGTCAGCAAAACTGCTGTTGAAGAATATACCATATTTGTACTGCGGGATTTGCACCCTATTTTGAAATATCCCTACACCGAAAAAAATGCGGCGGTAGTGCGGGAATTGCGGAATTTAACGCGGGAATTGAAGCGTAGCAAAAAAACTATAGTTCTTACTTCTCACACCCTGGAATTGCCGGAGGAATTGAAAGAAGAAGTCACAGTAATTGATTTTCCTTTGCCCAACGTCCAAGAAATCGACAGTTTAATTTCCCACGTTGTGGAAAAACCGCAACAGTTGCAAGTTAGCGGTTTAGCAAGGGAACAATTGGTTAAAGCTTGTCAGGGTTTGAGTCGCGCTAGAATCGGGCGGGTTTTGGCTAAAGCTTTGGCCGCCAAACAGCAAATTAACGAGTCAGATATTGACGGAGTTTTGGAGGAAAAACAACAAGCAATTCGCCAAACGGGAATTTTGGAGTTTTTCAACTCCAGAGAATCCCTAAAAAGTGTGGGCGGGTTGGAGAATTTGAAACAGTGGGTAAAGATGCGGCAAGATGCTTTTACTGATGAAGCGCGTCGCTACGGTATACCGAATCCGAAAGGAGTTTTGTTAGTAGGAATTCAAGGAACGGGCAAATCTTTATCGGCGAAAACAATAGCCTCAGAATGGCGTTTGCCACTGTTGCGATTGGATACTGGAAGATTGTTTGGCGGCGTGGTCGGGGAAAGCGAAAGTCGCGTCAGGCAAATGATACAATTAGCAGAGGCGATCGCACCTTGCGTTTTGTGGATCGATGAAATAGATAAAGCCTTCGGCAACATTATCAGCGGCAGCGACGGCGATTCGGGAACTTCGCGCCGGGTATTCGGCAGTTTGATTACTTGGATGCAGGAAAAAACCAGTCCGGTGTTTATCGTCGCAACTGCAAATAACGTGCGGATTTTGCCGGCAGAGTTGCTGAGAAAGGGCAGGTTTGATGAAATTTTCTTTTTGAATTTGCCCTCAGAATCGGAACGGCAAGATATCTTTAAAGTGCATTTGCAGCGTTTGCGGCCAACTAGATTGCGCGAGTTTGATTTGGGAGTTTTGGCGAAACGCGCTGAGAATTTTAGCGGTGCAGAAATTGAACAAGTCGTAATAGATGGATTGTATCGAGCCTTTGGCACTTTTGTCAACGGACAGCGCCGGGATTTGATGACCGAGGATATTTTAAGGTCGATCGAGGATACAGTACCTTTAGCTGCGATCGCGCGATCGCAAATTGAAGATTTGAAGCGGTGGGCGGCGGAAGCGGGCGCGAGAACAGCTTCTAACGATACTCACTTAATTGATGAATTGAAACGCTACAGCCAGCGGCGAAGAGATGCCATCGACAATTAACTTAATTTCTAGGCTGCCTCAGTTCATATCTAATTTATTCTGGGAAAATTTATAGCCACCGCCTTGGCGGTTACGACGGTATCGATTCCTGAAACCCTTGCTCTGATTACCTCTGCCTGCAGCTTCCCGCTATACATCTGACGCACCTTCCTAATCCCATCGTGCGTCAGTTGATGCCTGATTAATTCTCCCAAATATCTCCCGTTATGACGCACCCTACTACTATAGCTATTACACCTGTGGCAAGATATCAATTTTAAGCATATTTAGCTATAATGACTGACCATAACAATAGTTTTAGTGCTAATAATTATGCCAGAATCTTTTTTGCTCGGTCGGCTGCTGCTGCAATTCACCAGCGAAGCCGCGGATATCATTACAGACTTATCCGCTGTTGCTTTAACTCCAGACGGCCATTTGTGGCTGGGTTCCGATGAAACGACTTCGATCGAGCGTTTGTCGCCTGTCGCCCCTCATATTTTTGGAGAACATCAAAAATTTGCGATCGCAGATTTTATAGATTTATCTGGAGAATCTGAAATCGATATTGAAGGAATTGATTTCAGCAACGATTATCTTTGGGTAGTCGGTTCTCACAGCACCAAACGCAAGAAAGCTAAAGGCAAAGACCCCGGTAAAGACATTGAAAGATTAGCAGAAATCGTCACAGAAGTCAACCGCTATTTACTGGCGCGCATTCCTATGAAAGACGGGATTTTGTGCGAGTCAATTCCCGATTCAGACAATCCCGAAATTCAGCAGACAGTGGGATGCCTGCAGCGGACAGAAACAGGCAATTTGCTGACAGACGCGCTCAAAGATGACACCCACCTCGGTCTATATTTATCTGTGCCGATTCCGAGTAAAGAAAATGGCTTTGATATTGAAGGGTTGGCGGTGCGCGGAAATCGGATTTTTCTTGGTTTGCGGGGGCCGGTGCTGCGGGGTTGGGCGATAATTTTAGAGATAGAAGTTGAAGAGGCAGAACCGGGAGTTTTAAGGCTTAAGGCTATTGGGGAAGGAGAGAAATTGTACAAGAAACATTTTGTTGATTTGAACGGTTTGGGGGTGCGAGAATTGTGCTGGAATGGAGAAGATTTGATGGTTTTAGCCGGGCCGACGATGACTTTATCTGGGGCGATGAGGGTTTTTCGGTTAAAGGGAATTTTAGGGCGATCGGGCGACAGTATTACGGGGCAAGATGGGGGAGATTTGGAGGTATTGTTTGACTTGCCTTTTAAGGTGGGTACGGACAATGCTGAGGGATTGAGCCTGTTTCCCTATTTGGGAGGGCAGAATTCGCTGTTAGTGGTTTACGATTCGCCGGATGCGGGAAGAATGGTGGAGGAAAATGCTATTTTTGCTGATGTTTTTAAATTAGGTTCGTATAGCGATTCTCAAGGAATTGTGTAAGTGTTGTAGGGCCAAAACTCGCGCCCGGTTGCCCCGATCCTTGGGGGTAGGCATTCTTGGCACTACCCCTACATATTTGTACAACTGATTTAAGATTGCTGTAGTAAAGTTTCACACTCCTAAATTCCCGGTTTTGGCGGTCGAAAAAATATGATTAGCTATTAACAGAAATCGAACTGAGTCAGAAACCAATTTTTGTGTAGCTGCATACTTCTCAAACCAATGATTTTGGGTGATGCCGGGTTTTTCTGGGTAAGTCCTATTTAACAAAAAAAAAGATGCGATCGAATTTAGGACAACTCCAGTCCCCAGAAAAATCCCTCAATCCCTCGCACCCGTGGCTTTTGTGTCAAAAAAATTGGCCGCCAAATCATAGTCTGCACTCCGCCTGCTAAGGGCTGTTGCCTCCTTATGGTAGATAACACTGACGTGGTAAACCTGTTATATTGGCAGTATGTAGGCAAGTTTCCTGACTACAGGTACTTGCACGTAAAGGAGTCAGAGTGTCTGCTTCGAGACTATACTTCGGCGAATAACTACCAAACCACACCTTAATGCAAGTTATGAACAGCCAAAAAGTCAGCGTCATCATTCCTGCATTCAATGCTGCCGACACTCTGGCCGAGACAATTGCCTCCGTACTCAATGGTACCCACAAGAATTTAGAAATTTTAATTGTTGATGACTGCTCTACTGACGCTACTGACAAAGTTGCTGCTAAGCTGGTAGAGCAAGATTCGAGAATTCAATACTTCAGAAATCCCGAAAATTACGGGGTTTCTAAGTCGAGAAATTTAATGATGTATCGCGCCACAGGCGAGTATGTAGCGTTTATCGACAGCGACGATACCTGGGAACCCAATAAGTTAGAAGTTTGCCTGAAAATGCTCGCAGACAATCCCGAAGTCAAAGCTGTCGCTCACGCTTTGCGGTATTTAGACAAGCGTGGCAACAAGTTGAGTTATATTCCCACCTATCCTACAACTAAAGCAGAAATGCAGGCGATTAAGGAGACAGGCGAAAGTCCTTGGGTTTTCCCGTCTTCTGTTGTAGTCGATCGCTCTATTCTACTCCAAGAAGGCGGGTTTCCAGAAGATTGGGAGGTAGGAGAAGATACAGAATTATTTACTAAAGTTGCTCAAAAGTATGGCTTGCTAGCGGCGACAGAACCTTTGGGAAATTATCGAATTAGAGGGAACTCTCTCACAGATAAGCACTGGCTCAAAAAGCGCATAGCTTCTGATTGTGTCAAGGAAAACCAACTGCGGCGCTTGCGGGGAGAAAAAGAGTTATCACTCCACGAGTACGAAGAGTTATGTTTTAAGAATTTGCCGCTTTTGCAAAGGCTGAACAAATTTCGAGAAGTTTTGGCACTGCACTACATGAGAAAGCTGGGACAAAGTTGGTTAAATCGGGAGGTGTTGCCGACTATTGTTTACGGCATCGCTACCACAGTGCTCAATCCTCAAGCTACTGTCAACAAGTGGAAATGGATGAAGACTCACGAAAAGTTGAGTCATCAAACGGCAGAAGGTATTGGTCATTCGCCAGAATTAAACCCCCAGCGATCGTCTGAAATCGGGGGGCTGTCCTAAAGGATGTTATAGTTGTATAGCCGAATCGAAGCCGATCGCCCAGGGGCTGATTAATACGCGATATAGGGGTTTTGAGCCGTATTTGACTGTTAATATCCTGTCGGGTCAATTACCGGCAATACCAGCTACAGCGGCTTGCAGCCGTGGGATAGGACACGATATACAAATCTTTGAAAGCCGCCAGCCGATGTCAGCCTTGATTTATTGGGCCGCCAGCTTCAACCCTATACAGGGCGAAAATAGCAGCGATCGCCAGCCGTGCTATTTACCCCCACAACAGTTAGAATAAATAATGTATAAGTAAAAAAGAAAGTTTTTGGAATTTAAAAATGGGTAGCAAACCCCTTTTTGATGCAGAAAATAAAAGCAAAAATTTATCCAACATTCTGCCTTTTACCTTCAGAGAACGATCGCCTTTTTATTTATTATTAGATTGAATTTATGGACTGGCAAGAAATTTCAGGCAATTGGGTATTAATTCCTTCAAGACCGATCGCGATCGTACATTTTCTCGGCGGTGCATTTGTAGCGACAGCACCGCAGTTGACTTATCGCTGGCTGTTAGAGGCTTTGGGGAACCAAGGATATGTTGTAGTAGCAACGCCGTTTGTCAATACCTTGGATCATATTGCGATCGCCCGCGATGTCCTCAACAAATTTGAAAATGCCCTAGATCGCCTGCGGGCAACTAAATTGCTCAAATCTTCCTATCTCCCCATTTACGGTATGGGACACAGCATGGGATGCAAACTGCACTTGCTGATCGGTTCTGTGTTTGACGTAGAAAGGGCAGGCAATATTCTGATTTCTTTCAACAATTATGCGGCATCCGAAGCAATCCCGATCGTCGAGCAAATTTCCCCCGTCTTTAATGTCGAGTTTACCCCTTCCCCGCAAGAGACTAATCGCCTCGTCCAAAATAGCTATCAAATCCGGCGCAATCTTTTAGTCAAATTTAACGGCGACAACATCGACCAAACCCTGCTGTTGACCAAACTGCTAAAAGCACGATTTCCCGACATGATTACCGTTCAGACTCTAGCGGGCAACCATCAAACGCCCTTGGGGCAAGATGTTAGCTGGCCTGTGGGTCAAATTTTTACGCCGTTCGACGCGATCGGGCAGTGGGTAAAACAAGAAGTGTATCGAGAATTAAATCAATTAAAACGGACAATTCTGCTGTGGCTGAATCCTGCGTCCCGCGTTTAAAAGCTTCTAAAGGCTATTAACCCGAAAGTTCCTTCGGCAGTTGCCAACCACATATCAGCTTCATCGTTCGGCATTAAGACAGGGCGAATAATTTTTGACGATCGACAAACAGTTCCGTCCATCAGCCGTTCTCTCGTAACTAATAGTGTCTGCGATGTCTTTAATCAATTTTAGACCCCGCCCGCCCGGAGAGTGAATATCGACTTTTTCCGAAATATCTTTGATTTTTTTCTCTAAATCAAACGGATCGCCCGAGTCCCAAATTTTAATCTCTAAAGATTCAGCGAACACAGCCACCTGAATGTCAACAGGCAAATCCGCTGGTTTGCCCTTGTGGGCGTGACGCACCGCATTCGTAAAGCCCTCAGCCAAAGCCAACTGACACCGTATCCACACACTTGTAGGGATTCGCGAGTCGTACAATTGTGCAAACCACGACAAAACCCAGCTTAATCCATTCAGACCTGTATTGACTTGAAGATCCGCTTTTTTTAGCATCGGCAACTTTTCGGAACCCTTTAATTCAATCACGCTCACCACACAAGTTCTTCATCGGCCGGTGGGCAAAATACAACGAGACAAAATACAACCAGATAAAATACCACGAGACAAAGTATAACGGCGGCCAAATTGAATGGTTGTTTGAGGATACTAGCTTTGGTGGGCCGTCGATCGATGTTTAATCCACTAATCGGTTAGCCATTATACCATAAATAGCACTTCCATGTCAACCATCGCCTGTGGCAAATAAAAGTCTATAAAAATTTATATTCTGAGTATAAACTGAGTGAAGTTCGATCGCGCCAAATTTCTATCAAATTTTAACGTAAATTGAACTCAACGACCCGCCCTCAAAAGCAATTACCTCGAAAGCGATGTCAATCAACTATACTCAATCTCAGACAAGGGCGCTGACAGGATATATTTTAAATGACCCCCAGACCTTGAAAAACTTGTAGTACCTAAGTGCCCATGTTTCAAATTCTGGTTATTGACGATGATACGGCTGTTCAAGAACTGCTGAGAAGAACCCTGAAAAAACAGGGTTACGAAGTAACAGTAGCAAGCAATGGCGAAGACGGTGTAGCCCAGGCGCAAAAATTGCGTCCGGCCCTGATAATTTGCGATTGGATCATGCCGCGCTTGACCGGCATCGATGTCTGCCGTCGAGTCAAGGCAGATCCGGATCTGTCAACTACACAATTCTTTTTGTTGACTTCTTTGGGTTCGATCGCCGATCGAGTCAAAGGCCTCGACGCCGGTGCCGACGATTTTATCTCCAAGCCGATCGAACTCAACGAATTACAGGCGAGAGTACGCGCCGGATTGAGGCTGCACCAACTCAGCCGAGATTTGAAAATAGCCAAGCAAAATCTGGAAGCAGAGTTAGCCGAAGCCGCCGAGTACGTGCAATCGCTGCTGCCAGATCCGATGACGGAACCTTTCAGCATCGAAGCAAAATTCATTCCCTCCCGGCAGTTGGGGGGAGATTGCTTTGACTACAACTGGCTAGATGCCGATTATTTGGCGATTTACTTGCTCGACGTAGCCGGTCACGGTTTGCGGGCGGCGCTGCCTTCGGTGGCCGTGCTGAATTTGCTGCGATCGCGCACGCTCCCCAACATAGACTACTACAAACCCAGCGACGTGTTGCGCGCCCTGAACACCACCTTCCAGATGAGCTACCAAAATGACAAGTATTTCACCATCTGGTACGGCGTTTACAACCGCATTTCTCGCCAGCTAGTTTATGCCAGCGCCGGCCATCCACCGGCAGTGTTAATTTCCCAGTCCCCTGCGAGCACCGCTAAAATCCAGCGATTAAAAACCCCCGGAATGCCCGTCGGGATGTTCCCTGACGCCCCCTATGTCGATAATTGCTGCGATGTCGAGGATTTGAGCACTCTCTACATCTTTAGCGACGGGGTATACGAGATCCACCAACCTGACGGCAATATCTGGGGGCTTGACCCTTTCGTAGATTTGTTAGCAGCTTACAACGGTGCAAGTGCCGACCAGTTAGAGCTGGTTTTGAACTACATTCAAAAGTTGAACGCTAAAGCAGTTTTTGATGATGATTGGTCTTTACTCAAGGTAAACTTTGGCTAGCTGACTTCTTGCAGTGCATCTGCGACCAAATAGCAAGAAGACAGCAGCCCAAAGATTTAGTTAGTTGAGAGAATTTTGCTATTAAAAGCATCGCGGGTCTGAAATATCTCGAAAACTCGATCCATGCTGGTGAGTTCAAATAAAATGCGGATTTGCTCGTTGATAGAACAGACAACTAATTGACTCCCAGCGGCCCGGACTGTTTTGAGCGCCAATACTAAAGCGCCCAAACCAGAACTATCCATAAATGTCACATCAGTGAAGTCTATCAATACCACATCGGCTCCCGCTTCCACTAGGTCGCTAATCTCTTGGCGGAATTGACTTGCCTTGGTGCCGTCTAAAATGCCAGAGGGCTGAATAATTTTAACTACAGGACTCATATTTTGCGGTGGGAATATCAGAATTACTAGCCAGACTACGCTAGTATAGCTGCGAGATGGACTCCGATCCAAATAAGAGAGGGGGAAAGCGCCAGAGCCTGAGAGCGGGAGAATAGTTTTGAGGGCAATAGATGGTGCTCGTCGCGGATCGTAAGGTCGATCGCAGTGGCCGTGCTTCGCCGGGAGTGAATTTTGAGAGAGGGACAATCTTTGTTCTGCCGAAGGCCCTTCTGGTATTAATCAAACTCGGCTAACTTTGGCGCGGTAGAGCAGTTTTTCACCTTGTCTGTAGCCTGTGTAGCGGACTGTGACGGGTTCTCCGGGTTCGGCTGTTCCTTCCATTAGCTGGTGCTGTTGGGGGTTGTAGGGAATCTCGGCTCCGACTGGGGCGATCGACTCCACTCCCCAATGCTCTAATAACTGCTCGACTGGCCGCAGCAAGGGTAGTAGTTTCTGAGCCCGCAAGTTGTGATTTTCCTGAGCTTTGCTCGCAGCAGTCGGCCACTGCAACATCCAAGATTCTAAAATTTGCAGGCTAGATAGCTGGAATTCCTGCATCAAAGATTCTCGCTGCTGTTCGATCGAAGCTTGCAGGCGCTGATATTCTTGTTCTAGGGCTGTCGGTGGTGCCTGTTCTAACTCTACATAGTTTGGCGTCAAGGTTGCGAGCAGTTCGGTTAAGGAAATTTGCAAAGCTTGACTAATTTTGAGCAGGATGTCGGCTCTGGTTTGCAGGGCTAAACCGCGACGCAGGCGACTTAGCTGGATCTCGGAAACTCCTGCTTTTTGGCTGAGTTCTCGATCGCTCGAAAGCCCCGCCTGTTCCATCAGGCGTTGCAGTTGAAGAGCATAATCTGGAATATTGGCAGTCACGAAAAACTCATCCAAATTAACTATTAGCCGGGAAGTCCCTCGGTATATTTAGAGGGGATTAATCTGAGCACTCGGCCCCGTACCCCGTTGGGAATTACTCCTTGGGATGAAAGGCTCGTCGGGTTTCGGTACCGAAACCGACAATTATTCTTTTATACCCCAAGATGCTCTGGAAATACTCTGATACTATATTAGCAAGTGGAGGTGGAACTACCTCACTATAAAAAGCCTTTGAAAAAAAGGAACAAGAAGCCTGCGGTCTAACTGTACTCAGTTGACCGTCAGGTTTGTTCACTAAATGGACATATTCTCGATCCTAAGCTGTCAGGAGCCTTAAGGAAATACATCTGTGGGGCGGGCCCAACAGCCCGCCCCACAAGAGTTTGGCGATTTATGAAGATGCAAGTTCAATTATTGAAAGTGTGCTATTTGACGGCAACTTTTGCAGCGGCAGCTGTTGCAGTTGTCGCAGAACCTTGCAAATGCGCTTCTAGGAACCACAAACGCTTGTCAATTGTCCGCGAAATTTCGGTGTACAAATCCGCTGTATCGGCATCGCCGAGTTCGTCTGCTTTGTCGATGGCGACTCGCAGGTGTTGGGCGTAGGGTGCGTAGCGATCGGCTAAAGCCGTCACATATTCTTTCCCGTCTAAAATGTCGAAAGGAAATTCTGGCAAAATCGAATCAGCAGCGGCTGTGCGGGCTGTTCCTACAGCCAAACCGCCCAAAGCTGTGACTCGTTCTGCAACCGTATCAACGTATTCTTCGAGTTCTGTTGCCATTTCGTCAAATAGCAAGTGCAACTGATAGAAGTCCATGCCTTTGACGTTCCAGTGAGCTTGCTTGACTTGAGTTTTTAAGTCCAGAGTCGTTGCTAGCGTTGCGTTGAGCAGCCCGACTACTTGAGAGCGGGTGGCGGCTGACATATCGATGCGGGTGGGGTAAAGATGTTGTTTGTGGTTGTTGGTAGTCATAGGTTTTTAGCTTGTTATTAGTGATTGTCGATCGAATATATTAGAAAGCTTTGGGCGATCGAATATTTGCCTGTCATGAATTTCTGTTGAGAGGCTCAGGCTAAGTGCATCTGCAACACGGTACGGGGAGCTCGGCGTACATTACAGCGGATAGTTTCTAAACCGAGACGCTGGCAAGCTTCGTACCGATGGCAACCGGAAAATCCGTAATACTGACCATCTACTTCTAGCACGTCGATGGGTTCGTTTAAACCTACCTCGCGGATGGATTCCATAAGGGCGGCGACTTTGGTTTGGTCGTTGACTCGCGGCAGGGGGCGGCGAATCTGGTTGAGGGGAATTTCTTCTATCCTCATGGCGGCTCTCTTTTTTGCTTATGGTTAAATCATACTCGTTATGACTTCGTTTTGTCAATAAACATAAAGACTTACGCAAAAACATGGTTTCAGCTCCGAATATGGGGGTTAGAAAATCCCAACTACTGCTATCTGGCCCGGAACTCCCAGACAAATAGCTATGAATGGGCAACACTGAGCACAGGCAGGATTTTTCATGCCTTTCGATAGATCGATCGACCTCAACGTTCTAGGTACAGTGGGAGAAAAGATAAATTGTGGCTTGAAATTATGGCATCCTCCCAACCCCTCAAAGGCATTGAATTGATCGACTGCGCCAAAGCTAACGCCCAACAAGGAATCGCCACAGCCGCGAAGCTCTGCGGCTACGGAAGCGACCTCAACACCTTCGAGCGGGAACTGAAACAGGCTTGCCAAGACATCGGCGTCGAAGTCAAGGAGTTAAACGACTTGATTACGACTCAGCAGATGATGAAACAAGGAATGGGTATTGAAGTCGCTCCAGATACTCCCTCAGAACTCTAGGCTCAATCTCCACCGCAGCAGTTTGAGAGCTAAGATTGCCCTCACACCCGTATTTTGAGTCTGCTAGCTGAGGCAGGCTAGAATGTTTTGCATGGGAGCTTCCGACTTTTGGCAGGAGTCGTGTTTTCTCCCGCGAAGAGGGTGCTTTCTGGAGGGTGCACAGATTGTTAGGAGGACTGTCGTGTCAGATCAGCAAGACCGAATAATGCGTTTGTTTATAGAGGAGGCTAAGGAGCACCTCGATACTCTAGAAAATGGTTTAGTGGATTTGAAGTCCACGATGAAAGACCCCGAAAGCGTCCAAGAGATGTTTCGAGCTGCCCATTCGGTAAAAGGAGGGGCGGCTATGCTTGGCTTAGATAGTATTAAAACAACCGCTCACCGCTTGGAAGATTGTTTTAAGGTGCTCAAGGACGGGCCAGTTAAGCAGGTTGACCAAACGGCAGAATCCCTATTTTTAAAGGGAGTTGATACGCTTAAGGACTTGCTGGGGCGACTGGAGGGGCCTTTCGGCTTGAGGAATGAGGAGGGAGAAAAACTCGTGCAGCAGGTGATGCCTGTTTTTGCTCAACTCGAAACTCACCTCGATAAATTGGCGTCGGGTAAAGTGCAGGTGGTTGCTGCTGGGTCTGGTACGCCCGCCGCTCCAACAGCGGGCGCTGTGCCGCCAAATTTTGCTGTTGAAGTGATGACTTTACTCAAAGAAATGTTGCAGGTGTTCAAGCAGAAAGAATCGGCTGCTAGTCGCTCTGAGTTGACGGCTGTGTGCGTTCGCCTCTATAAGTTGGGAGGTAAAATAGAGACTTGGCAAAATTTAGTAAAAACAGCTAGAGCAGCGATCGTTAATCCCAAAAACTCTTATAAAGTCTTAGCTCCGTTGATTATCAAAGAACTCAAGGAAGCTGGCGATTTAGTACAAGTGGGGAAAGTTAAGACGATCGTTCCGAGTAAAAATTTGCTACTTTTGGCAGCAAGCCCAAAACCAGCCCCAGCAGCCCCAGCAGCCCCAGCAGCCCCAGCAGCCCCAGCCTCCGCGTCGAAGCAAGTCGCACTTCCCGCCGAACCGAAGGCGGTAGTCAAGCTTTTGCTCAAAACTTTCAACAAAAAGCAACTTTCGGAAATCGCCAAGTTACTGGTTAACGCCATCAAATCCTCGAACTAGGATGTGTGGCAGTAGAAGATAGAGTTGAGCAGCAACTCGAAAAAATTCACTCATTCGAGATTTTTGCCCTCTACCTTCTACTGTTGGGCAACCCTGCGTTAGAATTAGTGAATATATCGGCGTGCAATATTGTACCAGAATTAAAAATCGAGCAGGCTTTATAAGGCGGTAGCTGTGAAACCAATTAGTTCATTAGAAGATGCTTTAAACCGCTGTCAGGCGATGGGAATGCGCTTGAGCCGCCAGCGTCGATTTATTCTAGAACTTTTGTGGGAGGCAAAAGAACACCTCTCTGCTCGCGAAATCTACGATCGCCTCAACAAACAAGCTCATTCGATCGGGCATACTTCTGTTTATCAAAATCTAGAAGCTTTGTCGAAAGCAGGGATTATTGAGTGCATAGAACGCTCGGAGGGACGCTTGTACGGCAATGTCAGCGATTCTCACTCTCATGTCAATTGTCTTGATACGGCTCAGATTCTCGACGTTCATGTGGAATTGCCGATCGACTTGATCGAGCAAATTCAAGAGCAAACGGGTGTCAAAATAGTAGACTACCGGATAGATTTCTACGGATACCGATCGGCCGAGTCCGCCACCCAAGCATCGAGTGTCAGCGATACGTCAAAGGCTTCGTAACGGATAAAGCAGCGGCTGTTGGAAGCAAAGCCGATATTTGTACTGAGCCGATCGGTGGTATAAAATGATTTAAGTATTTAGCTGGGTTCGATCGGGCTTTTTGCCGTCGCCAGCCGGAATTCGGCACAGTAGAAAAAAAATGAAAACAGAAAAATGAAACTCGATCGGCAAGTTTGGCGATCGGGAATAAAATTTACGACTAAGGATCGCGAATTAAATAACTTACAATTTTAATTGTTATTGTGGGACGCCCATCCCACAATCTTGTGGAAGTTATTTAATTCTCATTCCTAAACCCAAAAAATCAGTTCTACCGGCTACACGTAAAAGTGTAAACCAAATCCGGCTGTAGTCCCCCCTTGATTTTTTAATCGGCTTGGAGGAGACGAAAGTTTGTGTATTTGCGGTTTCAACCGCTGAGTCTGATAAGGAAATTTCTGATCCGGATTTAATATTAGACCTGAGTTGAATCCCTCCCCCAATTCATCTGTGGAGTCAAATCTAAAATCTAAAATCTAAAATCTAAAATCTAAAATTATTGCTGGGCGGTTTCAACCGCTGAGTCTGATAAGGAAATTTCTGACCCGGATTTAATATGAGAGCTTAGTTGAATCCCTCCCACAATTCATGTGCAGAGTCAATTCTAAAATCTAAAATCTAAAATCTAAAATCTAAAATTATTGCTGGGCGGTTTAAACTGCTGAGTCTGGTCAGGAAAATTCTGACCCGGATTTAATATGAGAGCTTAGTTGAATCCCTCCCACAATTCATGTGCAGAGTCAATTCTAAAATCTAA
>NZ_JAUBOR010000003.1:41464-145958 GCF_036700305.1 Microcoleus sp. Z1_A1 | reverse complement strand
AATCTAAAATCTAAAATCTAAAATTGCTAGACTGACGGGCTTTATACTGTTTTTTCTGCTAAACTGCCCCGGAATATGTCAATAAATGTTTGATAACTGGTATGATTTACGTGCTTCGAGAGCATAAAATACTCGGAAGCAACCAGTGGGGCCAGACACAAACCTCACTATAAAACGCCGTAGAGGGAAAGATTGCCAGTACCTTGAAGGAAGTTCTCGATCTCCTTAACAGGAGTCAGAAGCCCACATCACAATCTATAGATTTGATGTAGGAGTGTCACATTCTAGAGCGCATTACAGGACAGGCTGAAGTAATGGCGAGACGACAATCTGACCAATTCCACACACCACCGCAATACAACCCATCCCCTAAACCGACGGCACAGTTCAGTGCAGAGGCGACAGGCGATGCGAGTTCCTTCGTAACGGCTGCGCCGACCGAAGGAAAAAGAACTTTTTGGCAGTGGCAGCTTATCTGGCTGAGTCTCCTGGTGGGATTTGGAGTAACGGGGGCCGCTGCATTTCTGTGGTTGCTGACGATGCCTCCACCGCCCAATTGCCAGCAACTGTCGCCGCTGGCGGCGGACGGAGAGCGACTTTACTGCGCTCAGCAAGCTGCTAAGTCGGGCAAGCTAGAACAGCTAGAATCGGCAATGGCATTGGTGCAGGCTTGGCCGAAAGAACATCCGCTATACTCGCAAGGTCAACATTTGATAGGGGAATGGTCGAAGGCCATTCTGGGATTTGCCAGGGCAAAAATTGAGAGGGGCGATTTGAAAGGTGCTCTGGAGATTGTGGCGAAAATTCCGAAAACCAGTCGGTCTTACCCCGAAGTAGAAGAGGCTGTGACTGCTTGGGAAAAAAATTGGCAGGAGGGCCAAAAACTCTACGATACAGCCCTAGCAGCTTTGAAAAGTGAGGATTTAAGGAAGGCTTGGGATTATGCTCAAGCTTTGTTCAAGCTGGAAAATATTTTCTGGAGTCAGAAGCGTTACAACGAGCTGATAGGGCAGATTTCTTTGGAAAGAAACGGCTGGCAGCGCTTGCAAGAGGCTAGAGATTTGGCGAAGGACGAGACTCCGCAAAAGTTCGCTGAGGCGATCGTCCTAGCTCGAAAAATAGACTCGCAGCTTTTTGCCCGCGCTAAAGCTGAGAAGGAAATTGAGGGCTGGAGCCGGACTTTGCTGGCAATGGCGACTAAGCGGTTGGGGGCGAAAGATTTGCCGGGGGCGATCGAGGCTGCTTCAGTTGTGCCGCAGGATTCCCCGCTGTTTGCGGAAGCTCAAGATTTGATGCAGTTGGGTAGGGCTCAGGCAGTGACGTGGAACCAGTCGATATCAACTCCGCTGCCGCAACACATTTTTAGCTTGCTGGAAGGGAAGGGGGCGGCGAGCCAAATAGCTCCGGGTCGCCCTCTGTATAAGCAAGCTCAAGTTCAAATTGAAAGTTTGCAGGTGCAGTTTCAAGATTTGCTGCGTCTGCAAGTGGCCAGCACGATCGCGAGTTTCGGTCACATAGGGACGTTTGGACTCGCGATCGAGCAAGCGCAAACTATCGGAATCAATCAGCCGCGGCGGATTCACGCTCAAACTTTGGTGGCTGCTTGGCGCCGAGAAATTCAGCGGATAGAAGACCAATCTTTTCTGACTCTGGCGAAGCAGTTGGCAGAAACGCAAACGGTTGAAGGACTCAAGGGCGGCATGGCTCAGTTAGTCCTGGTTGCTCAAAACCGGCCCCGCAGAATAGAAGCGCAAACTCTCTTGGCTGAGTGGACGAAACGCATAGAAGTTATTCAAGATCAGCCTTTTTTGGATGAAGCGATCGCCCTGGCGAAGCAAGGAAAACTTAGTGCTGCTATTGAAAAAGCTTCGGCAATTAAGAGCGGTAGGATTTTGTACGCGAAAGCTCAGGATAATGTCTATCAGTGGGTGAGCGAACTGCAAGTGGCTCAAGACAGACCGATTCTAGATCGCGCTGCGGAATTGGCATCTCAAGGCAGTCTAGGAGCGGCGATCGATACTGCTTCCCAAATCGGTTACGGTAGGGCGCTGTATTCAGAGGCGGCAGGTGCGATCGGGCGCTGGAGTGCTGAACTCAGAGCCAACAGTGCGCCCCCGCCGGAACCCGCTCGCGAGTACGCGCCGGAGCCCGCTCGCGAGTACGCGCCAGCTCCAGCAGAGGAGTACGCGCCAGCTCCAGCAGAGGAGTACGCGCCAGCTCCGCGACAGGAGGAGTACGCGCCAGAGCCAGAACCTTACTATCCGCCTGCGAGAGAGCCGGAACCGGAACCTTACTATCCACCCGCTCCGGAGCCGGAACCTTACTATCCGCCTGCGAGAGAGCCGGAACCGGAACCTTACTATCCACCCGCTCCGGAGCCGGAACCTTACTATCCACCCGCGAGAGAAGAGGCGCCGGCCCCGGCTCCGGAACCGGCTCCTCCGGCTCCAGCTCCAGAACCGGCGCCACCCTCGATTCCTGAATCGGTTGGGCCTCCTGATGCTAATTTGCTCCCGGAGTAATTGGGTTTTCGCGCGATCGCTCTCTAAAATCTCAAAACTAAAATCAAGTGAGTAATTTCCAAGTGCTGACGATCGAAGGCGACCCCATTTTCCGGCTGGGGCTGCGAATCGCTTGCGAGCAGTATCCAGACTTGCAAGTTGTTGCAGAGGTTTCAACCCCAACCGAGGCTTTGCGAGTTCTAGAAACTCGCTCGCTCGACTCTGGAGCAGCCAAGAAGCCCGCAGATTTGGTAATTTTGGCTGTTGAGACCCTAAATTTGCGATCGGGTCAAATAGAGGCGGTGGCATTTTGTCGCCAACTCAAAAGTTTGTACCCCAACCTGCCTCTGTTGCTGCTAGGCGGGCAGCTGACACCGGATCTGTTGGCGGAGTTACAGGCGACGGGCGCGAATGGCTATTGTCCTAAAGGTAGAGATATTTCCCTGACAATCGAAGCTATTCGCGCTGTGGCGTCTGGTTGCACTTATTGGGCGCCGGATGCGAGAGCTAACTCGGAAATAGAACTAAACGCAGCGGTGGTTCAAACAGTAGAAAAATCCGCAGTAATTGTAGATAAAAATGCAGAGAATTCGACAGTTGATACGCCAGTACACAAAAAAATGCTGGCTCATTTGTGCCTCTCTGGACTGCGCGAAATAGATGCAACTTTGGCGGTTGTTCAAGCTGATTTGCAAGAGATCAGATCCGCCGAACCGACAGATTTGCCCTCTATTTTAGATGGGGTTGTACTCAGCGGGCGCCGCAGGGAATTGCTCGCAGCTCGCTGGATAGTCAGTCAGTTATTATTTGAAGGGAAAGGGGAGAAGGCAGAAGGCAGAAAGCAGAGGAAAGAAGGCAGAGGGGAGAAAGAAGAAATTAGAGGCGAGAATTTGTTAAAGAATTCTCAATCGCAATTAGCGAAGTCCCAAGTTTTGGCGGGATCTTTGGTGGTTGCAACTAATTGGCAAGGTAGCTTGTTTGACTCGGCGGCAGCTAAATTGCAGTTTGATTTGGTGAATTTGACTGGCTTGCCTTTGGAAATCGATATTTTGCGATCGACCAAAAAGCGTGAATTGATGACTTCCATCCTGCGGAAGTTAAAGGATTTGCTGGAGGAATTGCGCTTTTCGCAAGTGCAGGAAACTCAATTGTCGCAAAAAATGCCTGCTATTTTACGGGATTTGTGGCAGGCGACAATCATAGATTTTTTTGGCAGATACTATACACTGCAAACGGAAGAAAATATGGTTTTTGATGGCAGTCAAACCAGCTTGACACTGGGAGAAAGTCAAGGGGAAAGCGCTGCTGATATCTGGGCAGGCAGCGGCGTAGAAGTTGTACCGCAGTTGCTAGCAGATGCTGATGTAGTTGCAGCCGAAATCCTTGACAAAATACCGATGACTGTTGATTTTTTTGCACATTTGCTATTTGAAACTCCTCTCACAGTTGACAATGTTTCTTGTGTTGCTGGCAGCCCGGAAGCGATGCAGCGAGCTGAAGCTTTGTTAGAAAATTTGGCAATTCAAGTTGCTAGCGGAGTGGTACAGCCTCTACTAAATAATTTGGCAAATATTGAAGAAATCAAGCAAATTTTTTACGATGGAAAGTTGATTTCGACGCGAGAAATTGAGAGATTTCGCAATGATTTGTCCTGGAGATATAGCTGGGATAGATATTTTGTGGAACCGAAAGCTATTTTTGAAAGCAGGTTTTGGCTGTTTGTTTTGGGCGATTCAGGAATTAAGAGAATTTCTATTTATGCTCCTAGAAATCTAGAGTTAGCACAGTTGTCTGGGTGGCAGTTAGCCTTGACTTTGCTGCTGGAAACCAGGGATGCGATCGCACCTAGAGTTCGCGCAGTTATTTCGCTGTTGGGTGCTGGCGTTGTTTACGTTTTAACTCAGGTTATAGGGCGGGGAATTGGTTTGATAGGGCGGGGAATTATCCAGGGGATTGGTAATTCTTTGCAGGATAGCAAGTTTGGGAAAAATGGGTAATTATTTACAGGATATTCTAGGTTATAGAGTACACTAAAGCCAGTATATTAACAGGAAAATTAAACTGTACTTCATAAACCCGGAGTTTGGTCGGCATCTTGTAGCTGCAACAAAGCTTCGGTAACGCTCAATTAGGGTTCTCCCCGTTCCCAGGCGTAGACTAAATTAACAGCAGCTTTTACCGGAGTTTTCCCAACATCAGACCAAGTGTCCTTCGAGAGTAAAGCCGAGGTAATGTACTCCGAGGCTGCATTTTCATCTCTCTCTTCAAAGGTGACGAAGCTTGTGGGATAGATGCTTAAAGTTTGGTAGTCTGTGCGGGGTAGTGCTTCAAAGTATTTGCGGATAACAGCGGGAATTTTGGTGTCTTCTAAAGGTTGTGCGCTCAGAGATTCGATGAAGGTGATGGCGTTCGATTGAGCGACGATGTTGATGCCGTCGCGGGGGAGTTTTAAAAGTGCATCGGATTATAAATCTTATGCTTTGAGCTTGTAGATATAGCAATCCTAAATCATTTGTGAATTTCTTACTCCCTCCCCGCGGCTTCGGGGAGGGTTGGGGTGGGTAAAAAATTTATGACTCATTTAGGATTGCGATAGTTAAAATTTGATGCTCTTGGGTAGTTGGTACTGGCGAGTAGAGCAATTACACTAACTAATTTAACCTGTACACGCAAATATTAGGGAATAATTAGGAGGTGCTAATAAAGAATTTCCTCCCACATCGTCTAGGTGAAAATGGTCACCTTTTTTACTATCATGAGGGAAGAAATTTACCAATGACCTACCCAGTATATTAAAAGCAGATTTAGAACCTTCAAAAATCAGACGATTATTAGTGATACAAATTTTAATTAAACTTTTTCCCCCCGGACTTTCCATTGGTAATAACTTTATTGAAATGGCTTCCAAGTTTTCAGGATAAAACTTGGACTTTACTTGCTCTGCATGAATAGTTAAATCTTGACTAATTCCAAGGAAAAGCGTTCCCAGTTTGCTTAGACCGCTTGCCGAATCAGATATTTGTATTTCTGGTTCGTTCCAATTACCATCAAATAAAATATACATAGCTTGCATCCTTATTTAGTAATCTGTTGGCGTAATTGTTGTTGGGTCAATTGGAATATGAGGATCTGCTAAAGCACCCCCTTGAATAACACCGTCAAACTGTGTTTGAAGATTAAGATGCGATCCTAACTGCTGTACATGAGGAGTGTTAGAATTTACATCAAAACCTACACGTCGTGTGACTCTTGTACCCGTAGTATTTGCAAACTCTTGAATTGCTTGAACACCAGTCGGAGTTTCAATGAATCGCGTTGGTACATCGGGTTCCAGAAACTGCTCAGCTCTTTCAAGGGCTTCATCAAGGCTGATTGGATCTCCACCTCCAGCACAAGTATTATGAACCAGCACCCCCAACTCCGAGACAAAGTAAGTCGGGATACCCTCAACATTAAAATTGTCAACCTCAAACGGTCCTTCCCGCTTCTCAACCCGATCGACCTCAACAACCCGACCATCTCCAGTCTGCAACAACGACCCAACAACTAAATCCTTCGCCTCAATCCACCCTTTATCCGGTATCCAGAAAGGATGTTCTCCCGTAGTAGAAATTACCTCCCCATCTGCATAAAGGTCAACCAGCACATGAGTTTCCCGTACAAAAGTCTCCAAAACCTGCCGCGTCTCAATCCCCCGGAAATTTTCTATTTAAGGAGTTCTCAAAAGTTGATTGCATCGCTCTAGTACCATTAGCTCAATCTTAGGTAACATTTCTTGAAGATAGTCATCTTCTTTGCCTGCATAGGGAATCAGTTTGAAATTGGCTTCAATCTTTTGCAAAAAATCTATAATGTTTTCAGGTTTTCGGGCATCTAAATAATTTCATGCCAAAATTCACTATCTGTGGTAGAGCCTACAATTTCAGGAATTTTCATTAATATATCTTTACTATTGTCGCCAGTTCTACTTCGTATGTATATAGTTGCAGCAGCTTGAAAAAAAATAGTAAAATCCGAAGCTATTAATTTAGAGTCTTGATAAGATTGCCATCTAGCATAAGCCATTATTTGTGCAGTCTCAGTGTTTAATAAAATCACGTATCCATCAGAACCTGCTATTAATAAATAGTTATAGGGACGTTCGCCAATTCCCCACCAACGTAAAACAGTTTCTTGCTTTATATTATTTTTGACAAGATATTCTGCATAATTTTCCTTATTACCAAACCAAACTCCACCTAATGTTAGGTTGCCGCAATCATATTGAAGAATAATTTGTTGAAAAGATTCTGGAAGTTTTGTTTTCAAAATAGATTCCACTTGTTTTAAAGTTTCAATATTTATGTTAGATTGCTTTATGATTAAATCACTAAAATCCGATCTAATCTCAGTCGGAATTCCCAGAAAAAGCTGTTTCATTTTTTCTATAATTTCAGGCAATTTAAATAATAAATTTTCCATATCTTGAATATCTTTTTATTTTTATTTGTGGTGAAATGATCCACCTAAACCAATGTGAGTACCTTGGGGAACTGGGATAGCATGAGCACCTAGATCTACATAGGGATCGGTTTTGGTGATTTGTTGATTTATTAATGATTAATAGCAATTTTTTCGGTAATTAGGGGATTTTCCATTGCTGACACATTGATTTTATTGCATTTGCCTTATTCCTTATTTTTTATTCCTTATTCCTCCTTCGTTCTTGCTTCTGCTATAAAATGTTTATGGCTGGTGGTATTATAACTAAATGCTATCCAGTTGACAATCAAGCAATTGGGTCTCTTTCCCCCGGATTCATCGGTAGAAGCAAACTAAAATCTAACATAGGTTGACATTTTATGAGTATTATGATAGCGATAGATGCCGATCGCATAAACAGTTTAGATTTGTCTCCGGTGCGGACTGCGATCGAAAAGTGGCTGGCCGAAGGAGCGATCGCCCAAAACGAACAACAGCTACAATTTGAAATTGAGTATCCGCGCGAAGAGTTAGATCCGCGAGAAATTTCGGAAATTCCCGAAGTGCGGCTGTGGTTTATTCGCTTGGATGCTTGTTATCCTTGGCTGCCATTTTTGCTGGATTGGAAAGCGGGAGAATTGGCGCGCTATGCGGCGATGTTGGTGCCGCACCAGTTCCACCGCACCCAAGGTATTCAGTATAATCCTGAAGCTTTAGAAATGTTTTTGATGAGCAAAATTTTTGTGTTGACTGATTGGTTGAATCAGCAGGGAATCCCCAGTAAATCGAAGTTGATGGCGATGTCGCAGATGTTTGGTTATGATTTGGAGGATGCTTTTTTTGATGTGATTGTACCGCACAAATAAGCTGTAAGTAAGCCCACCTAAATTGTATTTTTTGGGTGGGCGGGACGCCCAACCCCTACTCCCCAGAAGAATTTGCTCAAACTTGACTGTAAAATTTAGATGCTTCACACTATTGTGGGGTGGGCTTCTAGCCCGCCCAAAAAGGACGGGCGGGACGCCCATCCCACAATAACAATTAAAATTGTAAGTTATTTAATTCGCGATCCTAAATTTAGATGCTTCACACTATTGTGGGGTGGGCGTCCCGCCCGCCCAAAAAGGCGTAAGGTACGCAGTGCGTACCCCACAAATAGCGTGGTAAGCCCTCTTCAGAATTTCCTCAGAATTGAGAGCTAGTTTAAATAAATAACGATCGCCCGATTCAATCGATCGAGGAAATTTACCATGAAAACAGATTACCTCATCGTCGGCAGTGGTTTATCAGCACTGGTTTTCGGAGCTTTGATGGCAAACTCCGGCAAAACCGTACAAATCCTCGAAGCTCACGAACATCCCGGAGGCTTTGGTCACACCTTTACGATGGCCAAAAAATACACCTTTAATGCCCAATTCCACTACGTTTGGGACTGCGGCGAAGGACATACAGTCAATCGAGTTCTCAAAAAACTCGGTCTCGATCGAGATGTCACCTTTGAGCGGTACGATCCGAATGGCTACGACCACATGAGGATGCCTGGGTATGCACTGGATATTCCCTCGGAACCAGAGGAACTGATCCGCCGATTGTCGGCGCTGTTTCCCGAAGCGGGCGAGAGAATTCGCAAATTCGTCAACGAAGTCGAGAAAACCGGCGAAGGACTAAGAAAACTCGCTCCTCCCGTCAAACCAATTGAATTGCTCAAAAATTTCGGGGACGTATTCTGTGCCGTCCAACACCTCAACAGTACACTTCAGGACGTTTTCGACAAGTTCCAACTCCCGCAAGCCGCCCAAACCCTATTAGCCCTGCAATGGCCGGACTTTTTGCTGCCTCCAAATCAGCTTTCTTTCTATGCTTGGATTGCCTTGTTTAGAGGCTATCAAGAAGGTGCATTTTACCCGACGCAGCATTTTGAAGATGTTATCAATTCTTTAGTTAAAGTCATTGAATCCAACGGGGGGAAAGTTCTACTAAACCATGAAGTCACGAATTTTAGGGTGATAAATAGAACAGTAACTGGTGTTGAAGCGATGGATTTGACCACCAATCAAACCCATGAATTCACGGGCGACACGGTGATTTGCAACCTCGACCCGAAAAGAGCGGCCAAAATGATTGGAGAGGAACTGTTCTCTAAAACAGTGCGGCGGAAACTTAACTATGAGTATTCTGCCTCTAACTACATGGTGTACTGCGTTGTCAAAGATATCGATCTCCGAGACTATGGATTTGGCAAGTGGAATACGTTTCATTCTGAACACTTGGATCTAAATGAAGCGTTTGCTCAAATGTATGAGCAAAATGATTTTTCTCGTCCGAGTTTTGCAATTACAACGCCAACTTTACTGACCCAAGCGCGGCGGGATTGTCCAGAAGATTGTCAAATTGTCGAATTTCTGACTGTTGCTAATTACAGCTATTTTAAACAGCTTTGGGAGAGCGATCGCAAAGCTTACAGACAGAAGAAACAAGAGATTCTGGACTCGATTTTAGATGTAGTTGAAAAACACTATGTTCCGAATTTCCGCAAACACATGGTGTTTCATATTACTGGAAGTCCGACGACTAACGAGCGCTTCTGTTGGTGTCCTAACGGTAATTCCTACGGTTCCAGCCTGACGCCCCGCAACATGGGGGTCGATCGGCTAAATCATGAAACATCCCTCAACAATTTCTATTTCTGCAACGCCTCCTCGGGCTATCCAGGCTTTGCACCGACATTTTGGACGGGGGCGCTGCTTTATCAACGTTTATCCGGCGATGCGATTTTAGGCTAAGCAATGCCAATTAAATAACGGCGATATCTCGTAGGTTGGGTTGAGGCTTTGCGAAACCCAAAATTTGCTGATATCTGTCAGGAAACGGCAATGCCCTGTCCCTCGCCGGCAAGATTTGTAGGGATAGATGATTGCCGTTTCGTACCGATAATATCGGCATTCAATTAATATCTATTCAACTAATCAATAGCGGTACAGTTTGCAGTGTGTACCTACATATAAACCTTAGAGGTAAGTGTTGTAATAGCTATCAAATACAATTCGTCAAAAGAATGCAACCGTAGGCAATATTCCGACCACGAGCTTCATCAATTATTCCCAATTATTTCATCAAAAATCGAAAATACAAAATCCACAATGGTATAACCTATCAATCTAGGAGTGAACTATGAGAATTGCAATTGTTGGGGGCGGAGCGAGCGGTATGGCAGCAGCCTACTGGCTCGATAAACAGGGACATCACGTCACTGTGTTGGAAAGTCAGCCGATTTTAGGCGGACACATTCGGACGCTGAACAAAAATGTTGTACCCAACCAATCGGAGTGCAATGAAATATTAGAAAATGGGGTGCTGGAATTTCCCACTGTGTTTTACAATTTCGTGGCTTTTATGCAGGATCTAGGGGTGCAATTAGAACCCGTGCAGATTGGTTCAGCGCTGTTTTTTAAAGATGGCACTCACTTTTTGTCTGCGGTATCTATCCAAAAGAATTTCACCGGAATCCAACGCCTAATCGAGTATTTGCGACTTGATAGTCTTTACGCTCGTTCGGCGGGATTTATTTTAAAAATGCGGTTTGCTAAACAGCATGATTTCTACGATGTGCCGCTTTCTCAGAGTTTGAAAAGTTCGTGCATCCGCAATTATTGGCTGAAGTTGCTGACGATGTACAGCTACTCGATACCGTTTGAATTGCTCGACAATTTCCCGGCAGAATTAGCGATGCCTGTTTTGCGCGAATATGGCTCTGTCAACTGGGTGAGGATTAAAGGCGGGGTGTATTCTTACATTGAAAAGATTTTGGAGCGATTTAAGGGCGATATACGGCTAAATGTGGAGATTGCCAATATTTTTAGAAGTGCGAATGCTGTAAAAATTGTGCTTTCTGATGGGGAAATCCAGGAATTTGAGAAGGTGGTTTTTGCGATGCCACCAGATCGAGTGATGAGGTTATTGTCTGATCCGACTGATGCGGAAACGAAGCGGTTTTCGGCGTGGAAAGCCAATTATGCCACCACTGTACTGCATTCGGATACATCGATGTACGATCGCTATGGTATCCGCAAGTTATCAGAATTTGATTTTTTCGAGACGGACAAGGGATGGGGATATAATGCGAGCTTGAATCAGCTTTGCGGTATCTCCTCCCCACGAGAGTACAGTTTAGCTTTTCAACTGCAGGAGTCGATCGCCCAAAAGCAGATTATTCACATTCAGAAACATCACACGCCGCTGTACACTGTCGAGTCTTTTCGATATCGAAATGAAGTTATCGAGACTAATGGCGAGAACAACACTTATCATGCGGGAGCTTATTTGGGGGATGGTTTGCACGAAGGAGCCATTACCTCTGCTTTGCGAGTCGCGAAATTAATCGGGTGAGATCAATTGTGATGCTACAAACTCTCGCAAATATCAGTAAATTTCTTGCCGGTGCAACACTCTCACAAAAGTAATGATGTCGGCATCAAAAGTTAAACCAATGCGAGAGTCGTACACTCGGATGCGAAATTAATTTTTGGCCTTGCCTAAGCTGCGACACCACGTGCTGCAGTTAAGTAGACATCATTGCTCAAAGATGGGGGGATTGTTGATCCGGCTAACTGAGTACCCTCAAAGTTGGTTCCCGTGAAACTTGCGCCGCTCAAGTCGGCTTCGCTCAAGTCTGCATAGCACAGCCTAGCCCAATCAAGGTTTGCCTGCACCAAAGAAACCCCCACCAGATTTGCCCTGGTTAAATCTGCTCCCATCAACTGGACGCCCCGCAACTGAGCCCCGCTGAGATTGGCAGCTAACAAGTTCGAGCCTTCCAGGTTTACCCCGTTTAGTTTGGCTTCACTCAGGTTGACGCCATTGAGATCCGTCCTGCTCAGGTCGATGCCATTGATATAAGCTTTGCTGAGATAGATGCCTGTTAGTTGAGCGCCAAAAAGCTTTGCACCGCTGAGTTTTGCCCCTCCGCAGTTTGCCCAGTTGAGGTTGGCTCCCGTGAGGTTGGCGCCTCGCAGGTTGATGAATTGCATGTCGGCTGTACACAAATTGGCGTTCCAGAGGATGGCGATCCGCAGGTTGCTACCGATGAGTTGGGCGCCACTCAACTTTGCCCTGGGCAGTTTTGCTTTGACGAGGAAAGCTCCGCTGAGATTGGCTTTTGTCAGCTCTGCATCGGCTAGTCTGGCTTGACCCATTTTGGCAAAACTCAGATTTGCCCTGTAAAGGTTTGCGTCGTTGAGTTCTGCTTTGGTGAGATGCGCCCGACTCAGGTTAGCTCCCGACAGGTTAGCCCTTGAAAGGTTGACGCCAACTAACATAGCTCCGCTGAGGTTTGCTCCGCTGAGGTTTGCGTCAGCAAAGTCTCTGTTTCCATTTTCGTATTCTTTGAGCAGCTCGGTTACTTCCATACGGGTCACATTCCTTATAGCGGAAATTAATCTAGAAATAAACACTCTTTATAAGTATTTTATCTCAAAAGGAGCGGACTGGATCGCACTTTCTTGAAAGCGGACAATTAACTTTATATTTATACATATACTTGGTGCTTTTTCCCTAGTCCCGATCGTTTTGAGGTCATAACCTGAAACCCTTGATTTACTTAGCCTCTAGTGTGCTTGGGCAAGGGTTGCGATCGTACTGAGATCCGTGAAACCATTATTCTCAGTAGGTAAGCCATCAAACCCTGTCCGAAGTGTTAATCAATAGTTAAAATCAATATTCTTATTGTCCACTGTGGCTAACAGCTTTTTTTAAACGGAGACGGCAAATTTGTTGTTGTTTTTGCGCCCGGTGTCGCGAAGGCTGGCATGGTCATAGCTCCATATTTTATCTACTGTCATTCGATTTTAGATTTTAGATTTTAGATTTTGGATTGACTTGCGCGAGATCAATTCGGGGGCGTGAGGATTTTAGATTTTAGATTTTGGATTGATTCCACGGATAAATCACGTGGCGGGTACCACATGAAGAAATTCGCTTGTCATTTTTCAGGAAAATTAGATGTGGAACAACAGCTTAATCAGCCCGAATTTTTCTCGGTAGTCTCGCAGCAGTTCTGCTCGTGCTTTTCAATATTTCCTTTAGTCGATCGGGTGAAAAGTAATTTCAGAAATTGTACTTCTAAGGAATTTATCGATATGCCTAACGGTAGAGGGGATTCGTTCAAGACCTAGCGGATAATATAGTGCAGATGGTACAAAACTAACAGCGAGTAATATCTGTATAGAATCACCCCCTCTACTGGCAGTTAGGCAAATGTGTCAATCTATGTTATGCTGAGTCAAAATTGAGGAAGAATCATGTCAAAAGAAAGAAAAAGCAACAAAGAAGTCAAAAAGCCAAAGAAACAACCTGATGGTGTTGCTAAGCCGAAGGATGACAAAAAAAATTATGGTAGCACGGACGGCCGCAAGTAGAGATAGCGGCCACTCTCGGAATTGCGATTAATTTTGTGTAATTGTCATTACTATCGATTTTTAACAGATTTAAATATCCTATTTTGGGATAATCCGAAAACAGGTTTATTATATCTAGGGAATATGCAGTGCTAAACCCAAAGTATAATGAAATCTGTTTTTAGCCATGAATATCAAACATTCTGTCGCCGATCGAATTTAACACCATTTTTTTAGACTTGGTTGAAAAAAAAGATAGTTCGATCGCCCAATCCCATCAAATCCCATCAAATCTATCACAGCGATATCTCAGTCACCGCAATATTACCCTCAAAACACACGTCAACATCAGTCCCCGCCGCCCGATCGCGCGATCCATACTCTCCGGCATAATAAAAGTATTCTCCCTCCACCCGGTAAACCACAGGCAGTGGCTGCGTCGAAGGCTGGCAAAACACAATTTCCGGTTCCGCACTTCCCGGCGCTAAATGCGGCAAATTCACATTCCAGAAACACCCAGACTTGGGTTCCCGGTTGAGCAAATCTGCTAACACCCGCGATGTCCAGCGAGTAGCGACATCCCAGTCAATTTCGAGCGGCCTTTTAATCCGGTGGGAAATTGCGATGCCCGGAATACCGTGCATCGCTGCTTCGCGCACAGCCGCCACCGTACCCGAAATATAAACGTCAACCCCCAAATTGCCGCCCGCGTTAATACCCGAAAGCACCAAATCCGGCTTCGCACAAACGTGATGAAGAGCGATACGGACACAATCGGCCGGTGTTCCCCCTACAGCATATTCCACGGACGATCGCCGATCGACATGAATCGGACTGTGAGCCGTCACTTGATGCCCGCAGCCGGACAATTGCCCCTGCGGAGCCACCATAATTGTTTTGCCACTTACTGCTTGCAAAAGTGCTTGAATGCCCGGAGCATCGATGCCGTCGTCGTTGGTTAAAATTATCGTCATTAAAAATGTGTCGGTTTTATAGAACCGATTTGAGAGCGCAGAGGCTGGCAACCTTCTGGTAGTTCTAGCCTAAATTGGTTGTTGATTGGTGGCGATCGTCAGTCTGAGCATTGCCACACATTTATATCATCGCATTAATTGAACAGTTGCCCCAGAAATGTGGCGCGCCACATTTTAGCCCCGCCGCATCTTGATGTGTCAGTTAAAGCGACTTGTTACGTTTGCCCCAGTGCAGCATTCATGACATCAGTGTCGATGCAAACATCTAATCACATAATTTTTTCCTCGGCTCTCCCCGATGCTTGGTGTTAAAAGTAGCAGATGATACTAAGTATCTGACGACTGAACGTTCAAACCCTCGATCGTGCTAAATTATTAGCTTGCGTTATCACCATAAGTACGAGAGAGCCGATAATAAGTTAATGTCGATTTCAATTGCGCTTTGACGCAAGGGAGGGGAGAATAGATCTGAAATCTTTATCAAAGATAGTATCTAAGTTACAGTCCTCATTTCCCATTCATAAATCAAATAATTATATACACTGTTACCATTATTACATTTTAACTCAGGAGAGCCAGATGAACGAACCCACTCAAAGCAATACCAAAGCAGGCTGTCCCCCAGTTCCTCAGTCGATTATGAGCGCCAGTCGGGAAGAACTAGATCGCATCGATTTAGAATAGTTAATGAAAAGGGTAAGGTTAAAAAAACGATCATTCTTTCAGGATACGAAATTATAGAAAATATTTACGAAGGAGTCAGAACCGTTGTTTATCGAGGGATAAGAAATCGGGATCGACAGCTTGTCATCGTTAAAATAATAAAAAATGATTATCCTAGCCTTGAACAAATCACCAATTTAAGGCAAGAATTTATAATCACTCAAAATTTAGAGTGTGAAGGAATTGTCAAAACTTACAAGTTAGAGAATTATCAGAATAGTTTAGCGCTGATATTAGAAGATTTTGGGGGTCTATCCCTTTATCATTTTATGGCAGCCAATAACCTGTCAATAACCGAGTGGCTGAGGGTAGCGATCGCTCTATCCGAAACTTTGATCTATCTCCATCAAGTACCGATCATTCACAAAGACATTAAGCCCTCAAATATCATTATCAATCCAGCGACAGGAAAAGTAAAACTGACTGACTTTAGTATTTCATCGCGCTTGGAATTGAAAAACCAAAGCATTAGCAATCCCAACTTGCTAGAAGGGACTCTCGCTTATATGTCACCCGAACAAACGGGAAGGATGAATCGCGCAATTGACTACCGCACGGATTTCTATTCTTTGGGAGTGACTTTCTATGAAATGCTGACCAACCAGTTGCCATTTAGTACCACCGATCCGATGGAGTTGGTTTACTGTCATATTGCCAAACAACCCGTCCCACCTAAAGAGGTAGCAGAAATTCCTCAAGCGGTTTCAGATATTGTGATGAAACTGTTAGCAAAAAATGCGGAAGACCGATATCAAAGTGCGGCGGGATTAAAATTTGACCTGGAAACTTGTTTGCAGCAATTGCAGACAACTGGAAAGATTGAAAATTTTGCCATCGGTCAACGCGATCGCGGCAACCAATTACTCATTCCCCAGAAACTTTATGGTAGAGAAACCGAAGTCCAAATTCTTCTAGATGCCTTTGGACGAGTCAGCCTCGGTGCCACCGAGATGATGTTAGTTTCCGGTTATTCCGGGATTGGTAAAACTTCAATCGTCAATGAAGTTCATAAACCAATTGTAGCAGCTAGGGGATATTTTATTGCGGGTAAGTTTGACCAGTTTAAGCGCAACATTCCCTATGCGGCGTTAATCCAAGCATTTCAAGAATTAGTTCGTCAGCTATTAACAGAAATTTCCGAACACATTGCTATTTGGAAAGAAAACTTATTAAAGTCGCTAGATAATAACGGTCAAGTTATTATTGATGTTATCCCCGAAGTCGAACTAATTATCGGTAAACAGCCTGAAGTTCCTCAACTGGGTTCATCGGAATCCCAAAACAGATTTAATCGGGTCTTTCAACAATTTATTCGCGTTTTTTGTCAACCCGAACACCCGCTAGTCATATTCCTAGACGATTTACAGTGGGCAGATTCGGCATCTCTAAAGTTAATTCAACTCTTAGTCACTGACCCAGATAGCAAATATTTGTTAACGATTGGAGCTTATCGAGATAACGAAGTCAGTCCCGTTCATCCTTTAATTCAGACAATAGAAAAAATTCAAGAAACTGAAACGGCGGTGAATAATATCACCATTCAGGCGCTGGCTTTGGATAGCGTCAACCAATTAATCGCCGACACTCTCGATGCCAGCGTAAATTCAGACAAAATCAAAGTTTTTTCCGAGTTACTTTTTAATAAAACCCAAGGCAATCCGTTTTTCTTAACGCAGCTACTCAAAACCCTGTACTCGGAAAATCTGCTGGTTTATCAAGTAGATACAGACCGCTGGGAGTGGGATATTCAACAAATACAGGCGATTGGTATCGCAGATTTCAATATTGTTGAACTGGTTGGTCGCAATATTCGCAAACTCCCTGAAAAAAACCAGAAATCATTAAAATTAGCGGCTTGCATCGGCAACCAATTTAACTTAGAAGTTTTATCAATTGTCAATGAAGAATCAAACTTAGCGACGGCTGCTCATTTGTGGGAGGCAATGCAAGCGGGTTTGATTCTGCCGCTGTCTGAAAATTACAAAATTCCTCTAGTCTTTGCCCAGGAAGAGTTGGCATCTATACGCGATATCAAAGTTGACTACAAATTTTTGCACGATCGCGTGCAGCAAGCAGCCTATTCTTTGATTCCAGAATCGGAGAAAAAAGCCACTCACCTGAAAATTGGTCAACTACTGCTGAATAATACAACAGAGCAAGAGCGAAAAGATAATATTTTTGCTCTGGTTAACCAACTGAATTTTGGCACAGATTTGCTAACTAATCAGTCAGAAAAAGATGAGTTAGCCCAATTAAACCTGATTGCTGGACAGAAAGCAAAGGCAGCTACTGCCTATGAAGCCCCTGTTAATTATTTGAATGTAGGTATAGAACTCCTGAGTCAAGATAGCTGGGAAAGTAGATACGATGTGACATTTAATTTTTATCGGGAAGCGGCGGAAGCCGAATATCTCAATGCCAATTTAGAACGTGCGGAAATTTTGTGCGATCGCACTCTCAAAAAAGCCAAAACAATCCTCGAACAAGTCAACTTATACGCACTGAAAATTAGGCTTAACCTCGCTAAAAACCAGAACAATTCTGCGGTAGATACCGGACTGCAAGTTCTAGAAATGCTGGGAGTGACCATATCTCAATCACCGCCGCAAGAACTCAATATTGAGGAGTTAGCTAACCTGGCAGAAATGACCGATCCCTACAAGCTGGCGACTATGCAGTTTTTAGTTCTTATATTCGCACCTGCTTGCTTTGCAGAAAGCCCGCTATCGCTACCAATTCTATATACTATGATCGAACTTTCTCGTCAGTATGGGAATTCGCCACAGTGTACTTTTGCATATTCCATTTACGGAATATTCGTGTCTTGGCTCATACCAGATATAGATTTGGCCTATCAACTTGGTGAACTTTCTTTACAAGTATTAGAGCAGTTAGATGCCAAAGAGTTTCGTTCTAAAATATTGGTTAATGTTTCGATCGGTATTACGCACTTCAAAAAGCATACTAGGGAAACTCTAGAACCCCTTCGTCAAGCAATTAATAGCGGCTTAGAATTTGGAGATATAGAATATGCTTGTCATGCTGCTGATTACTACTGCGCTCATCTGTTTTTTAAGGGCGAGCATCTAGACTACGTGCAAGAACAACAAAAACACTATATTGATTTTGCCGATAACTTGTCCCAAGAACACCAGTTATATTTACTCAAAATCCTCGGTCAATTAGTAGAAAATTTAAGGGGGATGACAGATAATAAACTGCTTTTGATTGGCAGCATATTAAATGAGGAAGAAGCTATCTCTTATTTAAGAGAAGTAAAAAATTTTATGTGCTTATTCAGGGTTTATTATGCGAAAACTGTAGTTTGCTATTTATTTAAGCAATATGAAGAAGCTCTAGAATTTGCTAGGGAAGGGTTGAAATATTCAATTTACGTTCAATCAAATATTAGCTTTATTGAACATAGCTTTTACTATTGTCTGATTCTTTTAGCCCATTTTGAAGCAATTTCAGGAGAGGAAGAAAAGAAACAAAAATACCTTATTCAAGTCGAAGAAACTCAGAAAAGTATAAAAAATTGGGCGTTCCATTGCCCAATGAATCACCAGCATAAGTATGACTTAGTAGAGGCCGAAAAAGCCCGCGTCTTAGGGCAATCTTTCTCAGCAATGGAATATTACGACCTGGCTATAGATGGAGCCAAGGAAAATGGATATGTACAGGATGAAGCCCTCGCCAATGAATTAGCTGGAGAATTCTATTTAGCATTAGGTCGTCAGAAAGTAGCGCGTACCTACATGATAGACGCTTACTATGCTTATATTCGCTGGGGAGCAAAGGCAAAAGTTAAAGATTTAGAAGAGCGCCATGCTGAATTACTCGCACCTATCGTCGGTAGGAAAAATAGCCTGACGAGTGGAAGAGACGAAACGATGGTTCAGAGCAGAACCACTGTCACTTCTACCAGTTCAGGTGCTGCAAACGAGCTGGATTTATCAACAATTATCAAAGCCTCCCAAGCGCTCTCAGGGGAAGTTAATTTAGATAAGTTACTCTCGAACTTGATGCAAGTCTTGCTGGAAAACGCGGGAGCAGAAAAGTTTTATTTTATCATACCTGACCCAGCAGGTAAGTGGACAATTGAAGCTCAATGTACGGGTGAACGATGTCAATTAATATCCAAGTCAGCGACTGAAAGTCAAGAGATTCCTATCTCCCTGGTTAATTATGTAGAACGCACGCAAGAAACTGTTGCGATCGATGATGCAACGAATAAAAGCAGGTTTGCCTCTGACCCGTATATTATTCAGCAGCGACCTAAATCTATTTTGTGTAGCCCCCTGATCAATCAAGGTAAGTTGGTAGGCATCTTATACCTAGAAAATAATTTAACAGCGGGGGCTTTTACGCGCGATCGCTTAGAAGTCCTCAACATCATTTCCGCCCAAGCTGCGATCTCCATCGAAAATGCCCGCCTCTATCAAACTTTAGAAGATAAAGTGCAACAACGCACCGCCCAACTCGCCCAAGCAAACCAGGAAATTAGCAGCCTCAATAACAAACTTAAAGCCGAAAACATCCGCCTCAGTGCTGAGTTAGAAGTCACCAAACGACTGCAACAAATGATCTTGCCCAAACAATCAGAACTAGATAAAATTAAAGGATTAGAAATAGCTGGATATATGGAACCTGCCGATGAAGTGGGTGGCGACTACTACGACGTACTAACCCAAAAAGATCGGGTAAAAATTACCATCGGCGATGTTACGGGACATGGTTTAGAAAGTGGCGTATTAATGATTATGGCGCAAACCGCCGTCCGCACTCTCCAAAAAATGAACGAAACCGATCCGGTGAAGTTTCTTGATGTGTTAAACCGCACCCTTTATGCCAATATCGAGCGCATCGACTCATCTAAAAACATGACCTTGGTTTTGTTAGATTATCAAGATAGTAACTTTACCATCAGCGGTCAACATGAAGAAATAATTGTAGTCCGTACTGATGGTAACATCGAACGGATCGATACAATCGAACTCGGCTTCCCTCTGGGATTAGAGGAAGATATTGCTGATTTTGTTTCCCAAGTTCAAGTGCATCTTAATCCAGGGGATGTAGTAGTGCTTTACACAGATGGAATTACCGAAGCTGTAAATATAAATAAAGTGTATTACGGCATAGAAAGATTGTGCCAAGTGACCAAAGAAAATCGCCACAAAACGGCTGAAGAAATTCGACAAGCAGTAATTGATCATCTGCTGCAACATATTGACAAACATAAAGTTTTTGACGACATTACGTTGGTAGTCCTAAAACAGAAATAACGCAAGTTTGTAATTGGTAATTAGTAATTGGTAATTGGTAAATTGTTTGAGCGTCCGACGATCGAAACCGACTTCACGCCCAACAATTTGGGAAATGGTGCGCGGACTCAGGAAGGTGCGATCGAAAGCTGAGCGCTACGTCTGTGCTAAGTTGGGCGATCGGGCGAATTGGTATTAGAGCTAATCGCAGGTTGAACAGACAAAACTTGCACTTTCATCGTCTTAATGAGTAATATCAAATCCGTTGGTATCGGAATTATTCATCTCTCTCTTCTCTGACTCTGTGTCCTCTGCGGTCTCTGCGGTTAAATCATTCCAAAATTAGACATCTCATTAAAAGCTAAGTCTAAATCCCCCTTTCCTGCCAATAACAGTAAAAGGGAGATTTAGGACGATCGCTAAAGCGTCAAAGACTGAGGATTTGTCTCAATCAACTTCGCTAAATCTTGCAAGAAAGACGCAGCATCAGCACCGTAAATAATCCGGTGATCGCAAGTAATATTCACCTGCATTTGGCGCTTCACTCCCATCAAACCATCTTCATTAGCCACTACTTGCGGCCGCGAAGAGCCGATCGCCAAAATCGAGCCTTGATTCGGCGGCAAAATCGCGTCAAACTTGTCTACTCCAAACATTCCCAAATTGGAAAGAGTAAAAGTCCCCGTGCTGTATTCATCAGGCTTTAACTGCTTGGTGCGGGCGCGATCGACTAAATCCTTCCAAGTGCGGGAGAGCGAATAAATATCGAGGCGATCGGCATTTTGCAACACCGGCGTAATCAAACCACCGCCATCCATCGCCACCGCTACCGCCACATTAATATCAGCGCGGTATTGAATTCCCGACTCCACATAAGAAGCATTCAGCAGAGGATGTTTTTGTAAAGTTACAGCTACAGCCTTCGCCAGCATAGCCGTCATCGTGACGCCCTTCGACTTAATTTGTTTGTAGAGTTTGTCCAGATTATCAGTAGTAATTGTGTAACCGACGCGGAAAGAAGGCACGCTCAAACTTGCTTCCATATTCCGCACCACCGCATTTTGCAGCGCATTCATCGGTACTTTTTGGCCCGAAAGTGCGATCGCCGGGACTGGTGCGGGTGCGGGTTTGGCTGCTGCGGGGGCGGGTGCTGCAGATGCCGGTGCGGGTGCTGCGGGAACTGTTACCGCTTGCTGAACCGGAGCTGGTTGAGCTTTGCCGGCTGCTGCTTCCACATCCTCTGCGACAATGCGACCGTTGGGCCCGCTGCCTTTGATAGAATTCAAATCTACTTTAAACTCTTTGGCTAATTTGCGAGCGCGGGGAGAAACGACGCTGCGGCCGTTTTGGCGACTAACATTTTGCTGTAAACCTGCTGAGGATGTAGCTGCGCTGACAGGAGCGGGGCTGGGAGCCGGGGCTGCGGCTGCGGTTGGGGCGGCGGCTCCTTGCTGCTGAGCTGTGGCGATTTCGGCTTCCGTTTCTGCTACCAGGGCGATTGCCGCCCCCACCGGAGCAACTTCGCCCGCAGGTACGATAATTATTGCTAAATAGCCTTCGTAGAAAGACTCCACGTCCATGTCGGCTTTGTCGGATTCAACGACTACCACCGTTTCGCCTTTTTCTACTTTGTCTCCGGCGGATTTGACCCAGGAAACAATTTTGCCCTCTGTCATGGTAGAACTCAGGGCTGGCATGAAAACTTCGCGAATCATCTGTAAAAAGTCCTTTTGTGTTGGTAATAGGTAATCGGTATTTGGCAATTGAGCATTGGCGATCGGCCACCGGCAATACTTATTATTATGCCAGTGTCTCGCATTCTTGATGTGTGACTGTTGACTCAAAATCAATTGCCAATTACCGATCGCCAATTACCACTTACCAATTTCTAAATATCACCTCGAATTTCTTCGACTATGCCGTCGCGGAGGAGAATTTCTACTTGCATTTTTTGAATCAAGTTTTCTCCCAGCCCGACAGTGAACGTGCCGTCAATTTGACCTTGACTCACTTCTTGTTCCAGGTCTAGCACCTGCACTTGCTGAAGCTGTTGCAGGTTTTGGTTTTTCTGTTCTAGCAGTTCGCTTTTTCTTTGATTCACCTGCACTTGAATGTTTTCTATTTGCTGCATTACTTGCGGGCCTGGGGGCTGCAAATTTGACTTTTGGATTTCTGAAATCATCCGCTGCCCTTGCATTTCTAACTGTTGTAGCTGAGAGTCTATTTGGTTGATTTGGGCTTGGAGTTGCTGTTGAGCTTCTTCTTTCCAGCGAGGAGTAACGACGACTTTAACGTTAATCGATCGCTTCAAGAGTAATTGTGGTTCCATAAAAAAGTTGTTGCTTGTCAATTAGGAATTAGGCATTAGTCATGAGTCATTAGTTGGTAAACCTGAACTAATGGCCCAGGACTGAGGACTCGGAATCGGGACTCGGGTGTTGGGATAATTTTTTCTTTTCCATTCCCCAAGTCCAGCGAATATTTCAAAACATCCCGTCAATCATATCGCGGTAGTGTTGCGTCACAACCGGGCGCTTAATTTTCAGGGTCTGGGTCAACATTCCATTCTCGATCGAAAATGGCTCCTGAATCAAGCGGAACGGGCCGATGCGATCCTCCGCGCGGTATCCAGGGCGATTTTGCACCTCTCGGTTCAATTCTTTGCGAAATAAATCTTGAATTGTCTTGCTATTCCAGTCAATTTCGTGTAAGGGGGGATTTTGAGTTTCTGCCCATTTCTGCACGGCTTCTGCATTGGGGACAATTAAGGCGCCGACGGATTTCTGGTCTTGACCTACTAGCATAATTTGGTCGATGTAGGGGCTGCGGACGCAGGCGTCTTCTATGGGCTGGGGTTCGATGTTTTCGCCGTTGGTGAGGACGATCGTATCTTTGGCCCGCCCGGTCAAGATTAAGTCGTTTCCCGGTGTCAGCCAGCCCAAATCCCCGGTGTCGAACCAGCCTTCGGAGTCGATCGCCTTGGCAGTCGCTTGGGGATTAAGATAATAACCTGCCATGATTTGCGGCCCGCGCGCCAATACTAAGCCGCGCTGGCCTGTGGGCAGTTGCTGTCTGGTTTCTGGGTCTACTATTTTAATTTCCGTATGGGCAATGGGCTGTCCTGCGGAACCTTTAAGATTGTGCCAAGGGCGGCGCACAGTTAAAACCGGCGAAGTTTCGGTTAAACCGTATCCCACCAACAAACCGATATTCGCTATTTCAAAGAAATTGTCTAAATGCGTTGCCAAAGAACCGCCGCCGCTAATTGCCCATTTTAAGCGTCCTCCCGTAGCTTCCCTGACTTTTTTGTAAACCAATTTTTCTGCCAGGCCGTGTACGGGCGACCACAGAATGCTTTTGATGCGGGCGATTAGTTTTTCGGAAGCAGAAGCCGGTTTCAAACTGAGAGTTAATCCTTGGGAAATGCGGCGGTTCTCGATGTATTGCTGGCTGGCAGATAACAGGAAATTCACCAATTTTTGTTTGTTAGGCGGCTGTTCCCGAAATTGCTTTTGTACGGCCTCATAAATCGATTCCCAGATGCGCGGAACGCTGACCATGTACTGGGGTTTGTAAGTTTTAAAGTCTTGTTTGAAATAGCGAATATTGGTGTAAATTTGCGTGCATCCTTGGGAAAGCAGGAAGTATTCGACGCTGCGTTCGTAAGCGTGCCAACTGGGCAACATACTGAGGGCGCATTCGCCCGGTTCTGGCTGGAGAACTGTACCTAAAGTGGTGACTTGGTGCAGCAGGTTGCCGTGAGTCAGCATGACGCCTTTGGGTTTGCCGGTGGTGCCGCTGGTGTAGAGGAGGGTGGCGAGGGTTTGCTGGCTGTGGTTGGTGGGTTTGAGGGGACGGTTGGCCCCTGTGGTCATGACTTGGGAAAATTTGACTGTGCTCAGGGTTTGGCTGATTTCCGGTTCTTCGTCCGAGAGGAGGACGATGAGTTGGATGGGCAAATCTGGGAGGCGGTGTTGCAGTTTTTTGAGTAATGCCAGGTTTTCGACTACCAAGGCGGTGCTGCCGCTGTCTTGGATGATGTACAGGAGTTCTTCGGGGTCGGCGGTGGCGCCTCGAACGGCGTTGGCGCCCCCGGCCATCATGATACCTTGGTCGGCTATCAGCCAGCGGGGACTGTTGTCTGCGAAGACGGCGACGCGGGGAGGGACTGCTTCTTCGGGATTTGGTTCGATGCCTAGGGCTTGGAGGCCGGCGGCGAATTGCTGGATTTGTTGGTACAGGTCGGTGTAGGTCAGCTTGATTTCTGGCTGGGTGTGGGGGTCGTGGAGGGCGACGGTTTGACCGAATTTTTGTTTGACGATCGCCCAAATTTCGGGTATCGATCGAATGGAACTGTAATCGATTAGCTTGCTGAGGTTCGCGCGTTCGCGATCTGCCATTTGAGATGATGCGTAAGATGCTGTGCTGTTCATAAGGTATTTTCCTGAGTTTGTGCAGATAAAGTTATTGGCTATAAGTTTAATATCACAGTTATTTTAGAACTATCTGGCAGTCTCGTGACAGTTTACCAACGTGCCATTGTCTATTCAGGAAATTAGAGGTACAAGATGATGAAACTTATAGTTGCACAGAAACACATAAATTTAGCAAGTTTGATAGTAGTTGCTTTGAGTGCGATCGTAGCATTATCTGGAACTAGCCTCGGAGTGAAGGCCGCAGAAGTGCGATCGGGAAACAGAACGTTTGCTGATTGGTGTCGCGAAAAAGCTTCCTTGAGTCCTGAAGTTAAACATACAGTAGAAGTGCTGTTGGAGAAAGCAGGAGCCACTGAGTGCGATGAAGCTAATCAGAAACTTTCGAGTCTCGCAAACCTCAGCCTCGAAAACAATAAAATCAGCGACATCAAACCCCTAGCATCCTTGACTAACCTGAGTGTACTATCCCTCGACAACAATCAAATTATAGACATTAAACCGCTAGCATCCTTGACTAACCTGAAAGGGCTGAGCTTGAACGACAATCAAATTATAGACATCAAACCGCTAGCATCCTTGACTAACCTGACTGAGATCCTCCTCAGCGACAATAAAATCAGCGACATCAAACCGCTAGAATCTTTGACTAATCTAACTTGGCTGTTCCTCAGCGACAATCAAATTATAGACATCAAACCGCTAGAATCCTTGACTAACCTGACTGTGATCCCTCTCAAAAACAATCAAATCAAAGATATCAAACCGCTAGAATCATTGACTAAACTGACTAGGCTGTTCCTCAGCGACAATGAAATCAGCGACATCAAACCGCTAGAATCCTTGACTAACCTGACTGTTCTCGGTCTCAACACCAATAAAATCAGCGAGATCAAACCCTTACAATCCTTGACTAAACTGGATTATCTCGATCTCGACAACAATAAAATCAGCGACATCAAACCCTTACAATTATTGACTAAATTGACTAAACTACACCTCATAAATAATCAAATCAGTGACATTAAATCTTTGCAATTTTTGACAGAATTGCGTGCTTTATATCTCAACGAAAATCCAATTTATCCCAAAACTTGTCCTCTCAAGCCAGAGTCTATCTGTAAGTGGTAACTCTAGAATTAAATGCTAAAACTTTCCCACAGTTCGGAAATAGGGTGTAATTTGCCTTCTTTAATTTGCTGGAGGGAGTTACAGAGGCTGGCTAAGACGAGTTCGGCAGGATCGTCATCGGGATCTGCGGGCGGGGGGACAATATGGCGACTGATTAATAGTTGGTAGAAGTCGTCCACAGACATTACAGCGAGTTGAGCGGCTTTATCGAGACTGAGGCTGTGCTGCTGATAAAGTACGATCGCCAATTCTATCCTCACATCGGCTTCAGTCAGGGGGAGATTGTCGGGAAGGTCGATCGTAATTTGCATGATTTATAGTACATTTTAATTTCAATTGTCTCTGAAGTGCGATCTTACAGATTCATTAAACTTTGATTCATTGTTTCTGCCTGTTCCTAACTTTTACAGCTATTGTGCAAAAGGCATTTGGGAAGTCGCAATGAGTAACGTGCAGGCTGCTCAATTACTAGCAGTTGCCTTGACTGAGCACAACTCAGGTGAAGCGGCATGAAATAGGGTGAATTCAACAACAGATGATAGGGCTAAGATGTGCCGAAAAGTACCCTTCCTCCCATCCCCAAAAGAATTTAACTCGATTGTGCGGCGGCAATCGCTGGGGAGCATCTCATATTTGTAAAAACACTTTTTCTGGCTCCTTCCTTCTTCCTTCTTCCTTCTTCCTCTTTTCTCCTGGCTCCTGACTCCTGACTCCTAACTCGAATTTCTAGCGGAGGGCGGCTTTCATTGAGATGCTCTCAATCGCTGGATTCTGCATAGTTAATTAGTCGCCACAAGTGTCTGGCATTGCATCACAGTAATTAACCGCGAAATCACCACCGTCAATCTTGGTTTCAACAGTGTCAGTAATTGAAAATACAAAGACTTGCCACCGCCCGTCGGGATGACAATCATCATATCCAGTTTTTGTAAAGCAGGTTCGACAATTTCCTGAGTTGGTTGTTGGATTCTACACTATTCCATGCTTTTGGAGAACCAATACACTGAGTGCGATCGCACAAAATTCCTTAAGCAGAGAAACCGATACTTTTAATCGGGGTTTAGATTGATAGTGATGGGTAGCGATAGTGATGGGTTTAGGCCATCACAGAAGTCACCCCCAAATGGAAGACCGTTATCAATAGCAAAACTTTCCATCTTACTTTAATCCGTTATATACCCAGACCAGAGGGTCAATTAATTGCTTGAATTGCTGCTACAAATTAACAGCCATCAATATTTCTTTACCACGATCCGGCCCTGGATTTCACAAACAAGCGTCGAAAATTGATGGTTTTTGAGTTGTGAATGTCAATTTCTGTGTATATATACGTATACCCGACACAACACCTGCCTCGCCCAGCTTCACAGAATCTTCACAAATATCCGTATAATTACTGTAGGTTTATAAAGATTACGTAAAGATTGCCCTTAAAGGTAGCCAAAACCACGATTCTGTAAGTTAAACTGAGAGCCAGCCAAAACCACACTTACGTAATCACCACAAAATCCTGAAAAAACGCAATTTTATATATCCTAAAGGCGTTGAAGGGATGCCGTAACTAAGAGGTGTTAATCGGACATATCGACAAACAGTTTGTAAGCCAACTAGGTTGCAACTAAACCAATAAAAATCGCTCATAACCGGGTTAGTTGCCATTCAAAAAAAATGAAACAACTTTTTGACAGGGTAAGTTATGAAAAAAAAATTAGGGGTGGGAAATCAACTTTTTAAAACCCCAGAAGCCTTGGAAAATTTCCCGGCTATTCAGAAAATTTTCGAGGAAGTCGGTGCAGGGCAGACTTTAGTGGCGAAATTAAATACAGCCTGTGAAATTTGCGAGTTTCAACTCGGAGATGAAATCACTCAATATCAAACATCAGATAGTAAAAATTTCCTTGAAAAAAAACAGAGCGATTCCCTACGGGATAGCTTCGCTTCACGCAATTTTTATTTAGTTTGCGAGGGAAGAGTCAGGCTGCTAGCGGTAGAAGCGTCGCAACAGCAGGAGATTTCGGCGGTGGTACTGGAAGTCGGAGCAATATTTGGCACAGATCACCTATTTATTGAAAGCGGACTGCCTTACAGGGCTATTGCGGCTGGGACTTGCCAAATCGGTCGAATTTCCGCCACCACATTGGAGCTGATTTTAGAAGAATTCCCGCAACTGCAACTGCACTGGCGGCAAGAATTTCAAAAGCGACAGCGGTTAATCTTTTTCAAGACACAAACAGATTTGCGATCGCTCCCTCCCCACAAACAACAGCTTCTGTGGCCCCACTTAGTTCCTTACATAGAAGAAATCCGAATTCCTGCCGGAGTTTCCCTCACCGAGCACTGCCAAAACTCCAACAATCATTTTTGGCTCCGCAGCGGTCAAATTCAAGGTCAAGCACCGCCCATTCTCGGCAGTAACTGGGAACATTCAGACGTAAAGAGCGACTGGATAGCGGTAACAGACCTGATAATTTACCAGCTTAGCAGCGAACAGTGGGAAATCGCCAACGCCACAATTAGTTCCGAAAGCAATTCCCGCCCTAAAATCATCCGCAAACCTCCAATCTTAAGCTTAGTAACGCCGCCCCAAAAGGCCAGCTCTACCTCACAAACCGAGCCATCAAAATTAACCGCAGTTGCTCAGCAAAAACCCGCAACCGGAATCATCAGCTTTCCCAAACCCAAGCATCGGCGCTGGTTGAGCAGCAGACACCCATTCATTCAACAACAGAGTTCAGCAGATTGTGGAGCTACTTGCTTAGCCATGATTAGCGAATATTGGGGTAAGAAATTCAGCCTAAATTACTTGCGGGAATTGGCAGAAATCGGCCGCAGTGGCGCGTCGCTCAAGAGTCTGGCAAAAGCAGCGGAAAGGATGGGATTTCAAACCCGTCCCGTGCGAGCTTCTTTAACTCCGCTGCGAAATCAAAATCCCTGGATTGCTCACTGGCAAGGCAATCACTACGTGGCAGTTTATCGCTTTAAAAATCAACAGGTTTTAGTGGCCGATCCGGCGGCGGGCAAGCGGTGGATGAGCATTAAAACTTTTACCGAAAATTGGACTGGGTACGCCCTAATTTTAGACCCAACAGCGGAACTATACCGCAATCACACTGCCGAACATCAAGGTATCAAACTTAAAAATTTTGTGGGCATAGTCTGGCCCTACCGGGGTGCGATCGCCCAAATTCTGATTCTCTCCTTGTTGCTCCAATTATTTGGTCTAGTTACTCCCCTATTTACCCAAGTAATTCTCGACCAAGTGGTTGTCAGCAAAAGCGTAGTAACTCTGCACGTTTTTGCGATCGGGCTGCTGCTGTTTAGTGTTTGGCGAACGCTGTTGGGTGCAACGAGACAGTATTTGCTGGATTATTTGTCGAACCGCATTGACTTGACTTTAATTAGCGGCTTTATCAGTCACACTCTCAGTTTGCCGATCAAGTTTTTTGAATCTCGTCAAGTGGGCGATATCTTGACGCGGGTTCAGGAAAATCAAAAAATTCAGGCATTTTTGACTCGCCAAGCTATTACGGCTTGGTTGGATGCTTTGATGGCTGTAGTTTACATCGGACTGATGGTTTACTATAACTGGCGTCTGGCGTTGTTGGTGCTGGCGTTGATTCCGCCGATCGTGATTTTGACTTTAGTTGCAACTCCCTTTCTGCGAAAAGTGTCGCGGGAGGTTTTTACCGAAAGTGCCAAGCAAAATTCATCTTTGGTGGAAATGATTACTGGGGTAGCGACGGTTAAGGCAACTGCTGCTGAGCGAGAAATGCGCTGGCGCTGGGAAGACCAATTAACCTGCATGATTAATGCTAAATTTCGCGGGCAGAAGTTGGCGAATTCTTTGCAGGTGATCGGGGGTGGGATTAATACTTTGGGGAGTACGGCTTTGCTGTGGTATGGGGCAATGCTGGTGATTCAAGACGAGTTGACGATCGGTCAATTTGTGGCTTTTAATATGATGATTGGGAGCGTAATTTCTCCTGTGCTTTCAGTGGTGGGACTTTGGGATGAGTTTCAAGAAGTGCTGGTTTCGATCGAGCGTTTGGATGATGTATTCTCTGCCCAACCTGAAGAAAGCCCTTACAAGCCAATGCTGGTGCTGCCTCGCATTCAGGGAAACGTCAAGTTTGACAATGTTTCTTTCCGTTATGCTCAGGATGAGGAACGCAATACGCTGCAAAATCTTTCCTTTGAGGTGCAAGCTGGAGAAACTGTGGCAATTGTCGGCCGCAGCGGTTCGGGTAAGAGCACTTTGGTAAAGTTGCTGCAAGGTTTCTATTATCCAGAAAAGGGGCGGCTGACAATTGACGGCCACGATATTCGGCACATTTCTTTGCAGTCGCTGCGAGTTCAGTTGGGTGTTGTTCCTCAAGATTGTTTCTTGTTTTCGGGAACGATTTTGGAAAATATTACGCTGTATAAAAACGGAAGCGATGCTGCTTCTGCAAGCTTGGAACAGGCGATAGAAGTGGCGAAGCTAGCAGAAGCTCACGCTTTTATTCAAGATATGCCGCTGGGTTATCAAACTCCTGTGGGGGAAAGGGGAACGAGTTTGTCTGGGGGCCAGCGACAACGAATTGCGATCGCCCGCGCTCTTTTGGGCGATCCCCGGATTTTGGTTTTGGATGAAGCAACTTCTTCGCTGGATACCGAATCTGAGCGCAGGTTTCAGCAAAATCTCGCCCGCATTAGTCGCGATCGCACTGCGTTTATTATCGCTCATCGGTTGTCTACGGTGCGTAATGCCGATCGAATTTTGGTTCTAGACAAAGGCATTTTAGCCGAACAAGGCAACCACGACGAATTGATGGCTGAACGCGGACTTTACTATCACCTCGCTCAGCAACAACTGGATATTTAAGTCATTAGTCATTAGTCATTAGTCATTAGTTATTGGTCATTAGTCATTGGTCATTAGTCATTGGTCATTAGTCATTGGTCATTAGTCATTAGCAAGACAAGGCTAAAGATAATTTTCATATCATGTCCGATCGATTAACCATAATATCCCGGTCGGGCGGGTTTTTGAGATTGTCAATTATTAGCAGGTATTGTTGGCGAACCCTCCCCTACAAAAATCGATCTCGCTCGACCGGAAATGATATCACTTACTTCTGACTCCTGACTGATAGCTCCTAACAACTGCCAACTGCCAACAGTCAAAAGACTAATTTGGAGGAAAGACAATGTTTTCAGAAGATGGCAAACAATTAGGCCGCGCTCCTAACGAAATAGGTGAAGTCTATGGGGGCGTAGCTTCTAGGCAAGAAAACGAAATCCGAAAAAAAGAGCGCTCTTTAGAAGTTGTCGAATCTCAAAATCGCTCTTCTCAAACTCATGACGGTATCAATATTGCCAAGTTGCGGCAGCCTGATGCGAATAATTGGTCTACTTCTTTGCACTCGGTACTCGACCAGCCGCCAGTATATTTTCCCCAGCGGTTGATATTAGGAGGAATGGTTTTTTCCGTAGCTTTTGGAGCGTGGGCAACTTTGGGAAAAATTGACGAGGTTGGTCATGCTCAGGGTAAATTAGTTCCCAAAGGCGCTGTTTACAAAATTCACCCGACGGAGACGGGAAAAATTATTAACCTCGCTATCAAAGAAGGTCAAAAAATCAAAGCTGGACAATTATTGGCGGAATTAGACCCGTCGAATGCCCAGAGCGAGGTGGAGCGTCTCGATCAAGTTTTGGACGCTTATCGAATTCAATTGATGCAAGAGATGAGTTCGATCGAGAGAACTAAACTGGAAGCGGAAGCTAGCCAAGCTATTGCTGCTGCTGACAAGCGGGGGGCTGAAGCTGCGATCGCCCGCGCGATCGCTTCAGCGGCCACCACGCAGTCTCAAATCGAGCAATTGCAAGCAGATGTAGTGTCTCAGCAAGCGCGGCAACAACAGCTCAAACCTCTGGAAAAGGATGTGCAAGACTTGCTCTCGCAACTGAAAACAGATATTAACTCCCAGCAAGGGCGGCGCGATCGGGTGAAACCATTGCAACGCAAGACTCAAGAATTGCTGTCGCAATTGCAAGCAAAAGTGGTGGCTCACAAAGAGCGGATCGCGCGTCTCAAACCTTTGGTAGATGAAGGAGCACTGTCAAAAGACGTATTGTTTCAAGCTGAGGAAGCTCTGCGGGAAAGCGAAAATGCCGTGATTAGAAGCCAGTTGGGAGAGACAACTCAGGCTGACGATCGTGCCTTTGAAGTCGAGCAAACCGTTCGCGACAGGCAAAGTGCTGCCATCAGGAGTCAACTGTCTGAGGCAACTGGGGTTAAGGAAAGGTTGTTTGAAGTCGAGCAAAATTTGCGCGATCGAACTAGCGCCATTTCTAGAACCCAAGGTGAATTAACTCAACAACTGGCAGAAGTCGATCGACTGCAAGCCGAAGCCGCCAGCAAACAAGCCGCAGCGCGCCAAATGCAGTTAGAAAAAGAGCAAAAAATTCAGCAGTTGGAAATGCAATTAAATCAAGTCAAATCCAAAATTGCCGAAACCCAAACCCTGCTCGATCAAGCAAAAAATCAGCTCAAACAAAGATTTCTCTACGCACCCGTCAGCGGAGTCATTTCCGCACTCAACGTTCACAACAAAGGCGAAGTAGTTCAACCGGGTCAAACTATTGCAGAAATGACTCCGAATCACGCTCCTCTGGTGCTGGAAGTGAGTTTGCCGAACCGAGAAGCGGGATTTGTCAAAACCGGAATGCCGGTGCAAGTCAAATTCGATGCTTTTCCTTATCAAAATTACGGCGTGATTCCGGGAAAAGTTTTATCTATTTCGCCGGATGCCAAAACAGACGAGCGATTGGGTGTTTTTTACCGGGTGGAAGTGAGTATGGATCGAGACTCAGTGAAAGCCAAAAACCAAACCTGGAAACTCAAAGCTGGCCAAACAGCTTCTGCGGAAATTGTCATTCGCCAGCGCAGCATAGCCGACATTTTGCTTGATCCTCTCAAGCAGCTACAAAAGGGCGGCATGAGTTTGTAGAACTTAGTTAAGTGGTTGTTGTCCTTTGTCACTCTTTATACACAAAACAGGATAAAATAATGAATTCCCAATTTCACCATTCTGCCAATCATTCCCAAGTTGGAATCAAACCAGAACAATTGGATGAGATAATTTCAGCCATCCTGGCAGGAAAGTATTCTTGGGCTTGTTTTTTACTTTTGCGGTGCACGGGTTACAACCCCCTCGACTATATCCCTTACCGTACTTCCAACCGCTTGCTTAAGGAAAACAGTCAAATCGGCAAGTCGAGTAAATCGGAAGCTAAGCCTGCATTGGGTAAAATTGCTGATTTAGATTATGTGGAAGTGGTGAGGGAAAAACGAGCCGGAGTTCGAGGGGGTTATGTAACAGAGGCTTTTACCGAGTTGCACTCAGATACCGCAGGTTTTGGACTTGAAGTCAAGGAAGGGCAATATCTCTCGATGCCGAAGGTTGAGTGTTTGCCAATTCCAAGTCAAGGATTTTTTGCGGGATTTAAGACGCGCTTGTTTAATTTGGCGGGTAAGTAATTTAGTCGAGAGATCGACAACCCGATTGCGGGCGTTGGGTGTACCAATTCTTTGGTTGACTCACCGCGGGCGATCGGGTTTTTGAGTGTCGAACATCCGCACTTCCGATAAATCTGCCAAAATGGCAACCTCGTGTGGCGATCGTACCTAATACTTTGTTAAGTAGGTCAACCTAAAAAAAGGGAATACCCAGATAAGCTGTTCGGCATTTAAAGGACTTGCGTAAGGTGCGTCAGCATCTAAGGTTTTCCGTTTCAGCGTAAGGGTTCACTCCTGACGCACCCTACTAGCCTCGTTACTGGTTTAAATGCTCCACAGCTTACCCGACTTCTTTAAGAAGTCGGGTATCTAAGATAATAACCTTTTACGTTGACTCAATCTCAAATCTCAAATCTCAAATCTCAAATCGGTTGACCTGTAATTCCTGCGGTTTAGCCTGGGCAGTCTTTATCTATACAAGTTATCAATTGAGCTAAATACTACAATCTTCCAGTCTCGTTAATAAACTCTAAAACGAGGCTGATTTTTGTATTTCAAAATACCTCGATTTTTTGTAGCTTTTGGACGAATAATTTACAAATATTCATGAATTTGAATTTACATTTTAATTTTCACAAATCTGCCAAATTGGCAACACAGCTCTAATTAGTCCAGATATATTAGGTACATCGAAAGCAAACAAGATTGCTTCGAGCAAGCACTTAACCAACAAGGGAAAAAACCATGATTATCTCTGACCTGAACCATGTCGAAGTTGTTTCCGAAGCAACCAGAATCGAAGGCGGTTTCACTGAATTTGATTTGATTGTCGGCCTAGTTTCATTCGGTTCATTCACTGCTGGCGTAGCAATTGGTAACGTAGCGGTAGCCGACGCTGGTGCCGATGCGATCGGTTATGGCTCATTTACCAAGGCTGCTACCAGCACATTTACGACTCCTTTTTCGAGTTCATCCGGTGCATTTTCCGTATCGGTTTCCGATTAAAAATTTGTCGCCAGTTGCTAGTTGAATAAGTCCGAACTGCTGGCAGCAAAACGATAGAATTACACAGTTTTTTAGTCAAACAAACCTGCAATAGTAAAGGCAAAAAACCATGATTATCTCTGATCTGAACCATGTAGAAGTTGTGTCCGAAGCAACCAGAATCGAAGGCGGTTTCACAGAATTTGATTTGATTGTCGGCAACGTTTCTTTCATTTCACTGACTGCTGGTCTAGCAATTGGTAACGTAGCTGTAGCCGACGCTGGTGCCGGTGCGATCGGTTATGGCTCATTTACCAAGGCTGCTACCAGCACATTTACGACTCCTTTTTCGAGTTCATCCGGTGCATTTTCTGTATCGGTTTCCGATTAGGAATTCAGTCGCCCGCTGCTAGTATAATTAAGTCCGCACTACTGGCAGCGGAACGATAAAATTACACATTTCTCAAGTCAAAAATACAGGCGTATCCAAGAATAATAATCAGATAAAGGTAAAAATCAATGAGAATTGAGGATTTGACATATTTGGATAAATTTTCTGACGAAGGCAATATTGTTGGCGGTTTTGCTTCAGTCGATATCAGTGTTTTTACCTCCGCGATCGGTGCATTCACCTCAACTGCTGCTAATTCTCAGTCTTGGGCAGTATCTTCGCCTTACGGTGGTTCTCTAGCGGTTGGTTACGGTCAGGTATTTGCGATCGCCTACACTCCCCCGTCATTTCCCAAGTTCCGAAACTAGATTCCGTGAATAATAGAAATTAAATAATTTTTATTATCTCGATAGGGTAATGAAATCAAAATAAAAATGTATAGCTCCATTGCTTTGACCCAGAGCAATCTTCAGTTGATTTATCCAGCTTAAAACAAATTTTAAGGAGATTAACAGCGATGCCTCAATTAGACGCATCTGCTCCTCCTACCCTAACGGTCGGTAGCAGCAGTCCAAGTGGCTCTAGCTTGTTAGCGGGTGGAACTGGTGCAAGTAATAGTGAACTTACTAACTATTCAGCATCTTCAGAACCAGCCCCAACAGCTAACATTTCTACTCCCAGCGAGGTTTCAGGAGGCAGCAGCAGTTCTGCCAAATCCACTTCATCCACTTCGGACAGCGGTGCAGGGAGTACAAGTAGTGCGACAGGTACTTCTCCAACGGGAGAATCTAGCAACAGCAGCCAAACAGTCTATACTCCGGGAGCCACCTCCAGCAGCGGTAGCGCTACAGCTACAGCCTCGGCGGGGGCTTCTCCGACGACAAGTGCCACAACTTCAGCCCCGGCAGCAACACCAACACCAACACCAACACCAGCACCAGCACCAGCACCAACACCTGCACCTGCACCTGCACCTGCACCTGCACCAGCACCTGCACCTGCACCAGCACCTGCACCGTTAGGAGACAGCAGCGGTGCCAGCAGCAGCGCGACAGCGACTTCTCCGACAGGGAACAGCAGCAGCAGCAGCACTCAGACAGCATCGACTCCCGGCGACACTTCTAGCAGTGCGAGCGCCTCAGCTAGCAGCGGTTTAGATGCTCCGCCAACTACTAGCGCCACAGCCCCAGCACCAGCGCCAACACCTGCACCTGCACCTGCACCTGCACCGTTAGGAGACAGCAGCGGTGCCAGCAGCAGCGCGACAGCGACTTCTCCGACAGGGAACAGCAGCAGCAGCAGCACTCAGACAGCATCGACTCCCGGCGACACTTCTAGCAGTGCGAGCGCCTCAGCTAGCAGCGGTTTAGATGCTCCGCCAACTACTAGCGCCACAGCACCTGCACCTGAACCAGCACCAACACCTGCGCCCTCAGAGAGTAGCAGTTCGAGCGAAACGAGCTCGATCGCCAATAATCAAGGCGTTACTAACAACAGCAGCGCGACAGTAACTTCCCCCGCAGGCAGTAGCACTAGCACTCAGACAGCCTATACTCCGGGAGCTACTTCTGGGAGTGCAGAAGCAACCGCTGCTACAGGCGCTCCACCAACAACTAACATCGCAACACCAGCGCCAACACCAACACCAGCGCCAACACCAGCGCCAACACCGCCAACACCCTCAAATAATCAGGATGCGGGTACGGGTGGTGGTGGCAGTAGCGCGATCGCTTCTAATCCGACAGATAACAGTAACAGCAATAATTCGATCGCACTTCCCGGTAACAATGCCAACAGCAATGCTGAGACAACGCCGCCTCCAGAAATGATCGCCCCAGAAAACTATCCTGACGCATTAACTATCAGCTATGACAGCAATGGCGACGGATATTGGCTCGGCACCAACGAGAGCGATGTGATTACTGGCGATAGCGGGAGCGATCGAATTTTTGCAGGAAGCGGCGACGATATTGTCACAGGTAACAAAGGTGATGATGCGATTCATGGAGGCGATGGAAACGACACTTTGCGGGGAGGAAAAGGTCAGGATTTACTGATTGGCGGCAACGGCGACGATTTTCTTTGCGGCGACTTCGGCACCGATACATTGATTGGAGGTAGCGGCGCTGATACCTTTGCCTTTAGATCCGAAACAGCGAGTGCAGCAGCTAATCCATTGTTAGCCGATCGAGTCGTTGATTTCAATTTCGCTCAAGGCGATCGAATTGGGCTGACAGGGGGACTTTCGGTAACAGACTTGACACTCGTCGCGTTTGATACTGACGGTGACGGTACGACAGACGCCACTCTGCTTAAGTTTAGTTCAAATAATGGCGATCGAATTTTAGCTGTTGTTTTGGGAACAGTTAACGCAGCGGGTGCAACAACTTTGAGCAATGCTGATTTTATTAGTTTGCCAAATGACATCTTGTAGCTAACCCTTAACCGTTAACCCCAACTACCCCGCAGGAATCTTCGGGGGATGAAGTTAATAAATTCATATAGGTTGAGAGAGAAAGATGAAAGACTTTTACGGGCCAATGATTGAAGCAAGTGAAATCATCGAACTACTCAAACAAGAGATGCAATTAAAAACATTTAGTCAAAAGGTTTTGCATAAAAAAGTTATTGAGAAAGCAGCCAAGGAACGGGAGTTAACTGTGACTCCAGACGAAATTCAAGCTGTGGGCGACCAACTCCGCCGCGAGAAGCGTTTGGAGAAAGCGGCGGACACGATTGCTTGGCTGGTCGATCAGATGATTTCTGTAGAAGATTTAGAGGCCGGGATTCGCGATCGGCTTCTCAGCCAAAAACTAGCCGAACACTTATTCAGCAAAGAAGTAGAAAAGATTTTTGTTCAAAACAAATTGCAATTCGACCAAATAATTCTTTATCAAATAATTGTTGCCAACCCCCAGCTTGCTCAGGAACTATTTTATCAAATTCAAGAAGGAGAAATCAGCTTTTTCGATGCTGCTCACCTTTACGATATTGACGAAAATCGTCGGCATATATGCGGTTGCGAAGGCAAGGTTTATCGGTGGGGTTTAAAACCAGACATAGCCGTCGCCGTATTTAGCGCTCAACCCGGAGAAGTAATTCGTCCAATTGAAACAGAACTAGGATATCACTTGTTTCTGGTTGAAAAGTTTCTCCCAGCGGAATTAACCCCTGAACGGTATCAAGAAATTTTGCACAATCTGTTTAACGAATGGCTGGCTAACGAAGTCAACCATTTATTGTACACTTCTAAAGTGTAGAAACTTAATTTCTCGCCGTCAAAAACCCCTATATATAATTTTGCCAAAACAAAGTACAATGCTAAAACTTAGGGTACTTCTGGGTGAAGAGAGAGACTTAATATCGTTTCCGGCTGCATCAATATTATTCAATCCTTGGGGCTGTGCGTGAGTGTAAACAGTCTCATGCTTGTGCATTTAAATATTCCTCCCTCTCACGCACTCTACTACTTAGATAAAAACTGGTTTTACGAGGTACTTATAGCTCAATAAGGTTCAGTTAAAAAGGTATTTTATCGCCCTAGCAGCTCACGAAAATTGAGAACAAAAGAAAGTCTCGGCGATAGCTTCTGGATTGCTTCGTACCCTCGCAACTGCGCGAATCATAGCGAACAATGACACACTTAGCTAACCCAAGCTTACTGACTTATAGCCCTCTTAAAATCACTTGTTAAATTTAAGTTTTGCCCACCCCCTATACGCCAGCTAGCAAAGCCAAATGAAAAAAATATATCTGTTAAAAACGCCACTCTAATATATTATCCCAAAAGCTACTTTTTGCATTCTCATTTTTCCCTCCTCTCTATTAATTATCTGCGTCCATCAGCGTACATCTGCCTACATCTGCGGTTAAAAACCGACATAATTTTGCCGCCACCAAGCCCGCACAAACTTAATTTCCTCAAACGTATAACGTTCTTCCAGAAAATCATAAATTGCTCTCAGTTTTTCATCCCCCATAACTTCAATAGCGTACACTATCGCCTGCTGGCGTTCCGATTCTACCAACAAATTTATATCAACTTCCCGGCCCATTTCCATCAATTCTATCAGATGCCCAGAAATAGTATTAGGGCTCATCCCCCGCGCATTAGCTATTCCTTGAACAGTCAAACCTTGTCGGTATAATTCCCAGGTTTGCATCTGCGAATAAGACGCAACGTTGGAAAGATTTGGAAGATTAGCGACATCAGAAGATGCAGCACCACTTGGCAATCCTTGTTCTTGACAAAAAGTGCGTATTGCCTCCAAGAAAACCTTACCGTACTTATCTCGCTTGTTGCTACCAACGCCGTAAACTTCCTCGAATTCTCTGAGATTTTGCGGGCGTTTTTCTGCCATATCTCGCAAGCTTTTATCGGCAAAAACTACGTAAGGTGGCACAAATTGTTCGTCGGCAATTTGTTTGCGTAGTGTCCGCAGTATGCTAAATAAAGCTTCTACTTCTACTGCCAAAGACCGAACTTTCGCCTGTACTTCCCGTTGGGGTTCAATGGCGATTTCAACTGTGCGCTGACGTTTCATAATTTCCCAACTTTTTTCATTCAGTTTCAAAATGGGAAATCCGTCTGTTCTTTCCTCTAAAAAACCTTGATTTAACAGGGAACGACTCAATTTTTTCCAATCGTCTGCACTTCTATCTTTGCCAATTCCGTAAGTAGAAAGTTTGTGGTGCTGGTATTGCAATACTTTTTGATTTTTGGAACCGCGCAGCACGTCAATAATGTGATTCATGCCGAATTTTTCTTGGCATCTGGCGACGCAAGAAAGAAATTTCATTGCCTCAATCGTCCAATCTTCTACGGGTTTTTGGTTGCAACAGTTATCGCAAGTACCGCAGTTTCCGGGGAATGAATCGCCAAAATAACTTAACTGGATTGTGCGACGGCACTCGGTGGATTCTGCATAGTTGATTACTCGACGCAACTGTTGGCGGGCAATTCGTTGTTCTTGCGGGTCGGGTTTTTGCTCGATGATGTAGTCGATCATTTTGACATCGCCGTAGCCGAAAAATAAGCTGCAATGGGCGGGTTCGTTGTCTCGGCCTGCGCGGCCGGATTCTTGATAGTATCCTTCGAGATTCTTGGGTAAGTCGTAGTGAATTACAAACCTCACGTCTGGTTTGTTGATGCCCATACCAAAGGCTATTGTGGCTACCATTACTTGCACGTCGTCGCGAATGAAGCGGGTTTGATTGGTGGCGCGATCGACATCGTTCATGCCGGCGTGGTATGGTAAGGCTTGGATGCCACTTTGTTGCAATTTATAGGCAACTTCGTCAACTTTTTTGCGGCTGAGGCAATAGATAATTCCCGAACCGCCTTTTTTTTGGATGATTTGCAAAACTTCGGCAAAACTGTGTTTGGTTTTGGGGCGAACTTCGTAGTATAAATTGGGGCGGTTGAAGCTGGCGACGTGGATGTAGGGATTTCGCAGAGTTAGCTGCTGGATGATGTCTTGGCGGACGCGCTCGGTGGCGGTGGCGGTTAGTCCCATAATGGGAATGTCGGGATATCGATCGCGCACTCGCTGCATTTGCCTGTATTCTGGTCGAAAGTCGTGCCCCCATTCCGAAACGCAGTGGGCTTCGTCGATCGCAAATGCCGAAATTCCTAACTTATTTGCTACTATATCTAAAAACGGTAAAAATCTCTCACCGAGCAAGCGTTCGGGTGCAACGTAGAGCAATTTAATCTTACCTTCGAGAATTGCTGTTTCGCGCGATCGGGTTTCCTGAGAGCTCAAAGTGCTGTTGAGAAAAGTCGCCCCAATTCCATTATCCTGCAAAGCCTCCACCTGGTCTTGCATCAGAGCAATTAACGGCGAAACAACCACTGTCAATCCCGGTTTCAACAGTGCCGGTAATTGAAAACACAAAGACTTGCCACCGCCCGTCGGCATGACAATCATCATATCCCGTTTTTGTAAAGCAGCTTCGACAATTTCCTGCTGTCCCGGACGGAAAGAGTCATAGCCAAAAAAATGTTTAAGAGCTTGTTCCAGGGACAGTGGCACAGAAGATATTGGCGGATGAGACGCTGGCATTTGCAGTAGTTGGTTGTTGGCTTCTCAACTATTCTATGCCTTTTGAGCACAAATACAGTTACAATAATTGAGAATCTCAATTTAACCAGAAAAACAGATGCCGAAAGCAATTTGGAATGGTGCCGTTTTGGCCGAGAGCGACAAGTGCGAAATTGTAGACAACAACTATTATTTCCCCGCCGATGCCATCAACCGTGAGTATTTCAAAGACAGCAGCACTCACACTACTTGCGGTTGGAAAGGTGTTGCTAGTTACTACAATGTCGAAGTCGGCGGACAAGTTAATAAAGATGCTGCTTGGTACTATCCAACTCCAAAAGATGCTGCTAAAAATATTGCCGGATATATTGCTTTTTGGAAAGGAGTTAAGGTAGAGGCTTAGGTTTTTTCCGCAGGTTTGTTAGCTGGCGATTCCGACAGGCCGCCAGGGAATTAATTCCCTGGCTCATAGCTGAAGTCGTCTTAAGACGACTGTGGAAATTAGGGAGGAATAACATAAGTTGCGATGAGTTCAAATAGAAATAATATCTAATATCTACTGATAGCGATTGCTCCTATGATAATTGTCAATCCTTTAAAATATAGGACAGAGCTTAATTAAATTCAATACCATAACCGCTATATTTAACAGTCCTCTTTGAGAGGACTTTCGCTCTCTCGACGGGGGTTTTGAACCCCCGGCGGACTGTTGGAGAAGCGAAAGCATCCTCAAAGTTTAATCGTTTTCCCAAACGGCGACAGCTTCCGAACCCAAACCACGGCGAACAACAATCGGTTCGCTTTGTGTCAAATCGAGAATGGTAGAAACTTGATATCCCGGATCGGAACCGTCATCGACAATGATATCTACTAACTTTGAAAAACAATCAAAAAGTTCAGCTTTGCCAAAACTTTCTGCTTTTTCTGCTGGCACCGGTGCAGCACCTTCATCATCCGTGGTAATGTGAGCGGATGTTGAAATAATTGGATTTCCCAAGGCTTCCAACATGGTAAAACAAAGCCGCTGGTCTGGAACGCGAATTCCAGTGGTTTTGCGCTTCGGGCTCATTACCAACCGTGGCACTAACTTGGTAGCTGGCAGCAGAAATGTATAAGGCCCTGGTATTAACCGCTTGATAATTCTGTATGCTTCATCGCTGACTGTAGCATAGTCGGTGATATTTGACAGAGATGAACACAGGAACGTTAAAGGCTTATCATTGGATAGTTGCTTGATCTGCCTGACTCGTTCTACAGCAGACTTGGAGTTGAGATCGCAGCCGATCGCATAAACTGTATCTGTCGGATAAAGCATCACTGCCCCATCTTTTAGAGATTTGTTAATTTTCTCGATCCGGTCTCTTTGGGGTGCAACTGGATGCACTTCGTAAATAGTTGCCATGTTAAGATATTGCAGGCTAAGTGGGCGATCGAAATATCGAGTGAAACAATCAATGCTAAAAATTAATTGTTAACAATGAATAAAATAGCTTATTTTGACTGTCCAACCGGCATTGCTGGCGATATGTGCATCGGAGCTCTTGTCCACGCTGGCGTTCCTTTAGAATACCTAATCGAAAAACTCAATTTGCTCGGCATTTCGACAGAGTACCAGTTGCGGACGGAATTAGTCCACCGGAATACTCAACAAGCAACTAAATTTTATGTCGATTTAGCTGCGGATTTGTCGTTAAAACCAGAAAATCCCGCTACCGAACTCGATCCCTCGGAAACCGAATCCCCGACTTTCGACGCCCGCCACCACCATCATCACGGGGAAGAACATTCTCACAGTCACGGGGAAGAAGATGCAGAAATTAGCCACACTCATCACCGCAATTTGCCCGAAATTGAGCAAATCATCGTCTCTGCAAAATTGCCTCCGCGCGTGGAAGCCTGGAGTTTGGCCGTATTTGGCAAATTAGCAGAGGCAGAGGCTGCCGTACACGGTATCCCCGCAAGCGAGGTTCACTTTCACGAGGTGGGGGCGACGGATGCAATTATTGATATTGTGGGTACTTGTTTGGGTTTGGATTGGTTGGATATTGAGGAGTTTTACTTTTCGGCGATGCCGACTGGTGGCGGTACGGTGAAGGCGGCCCACGGCCGATTAGCGGTGCCGACGCCGGCGGTGATGCGGTTGTGGGAAACGCACCGAGTGCCGGTTTATAGCAATGGGATCGATCGCGAATTGTGCACTCCTACGGGAACTGCGATCGCCTGTACTCTCGCCGCTGGTTTCGGCCCGCCACCGTCGATGCAAGTTCAGGCGATCGGTTTGGGTGCAGGTTCTCGAAACCTGGCAATTCCTAATATTTTGCGCCTCTGGATTGGGGAGAAGTCAGAAGGAAGTTCGGCAACGGATTCTGTAACGGATGTAACGGATGTCAGAAAGAGGGCAGAAGGAAGAGGGAAGTTTTTAAACAATACTCAATTCCCAATTACGGATTCCCAATTACCAATTACCAATTCCATAGAAACTATTACGGTACTGGAAACGCAAATTGATGATTTGAGTCCGCAGGCGATCGGCTATGTTTTTGATGCTTTGTTTGCCGCCGGAGCTCTGGATGTTTTTACTGCCCCAATTGTGATGAAAAAGTCGCGGCTTGGGGTTTTGTTAACTGCCATTTGTCATCCAGAATTTGAGGATGCTTGCGAAGCTGTGATCTTTCGCGAGACTACTACTTTGGGAATTAGGCGATCGACTCAACAGAGAACTATTTTGCACCGAGAAATCCAGACTGTTCAAACAGAATACGGCGAAGTCAAGATCAAAGTGGCGAAGTCTGGACAAACGATTGTTAATGTACAGCCGGAATACGAAGATTGCGCGGAAATTGCCAGACTTAAAAATATTAGCTGGCGGGAAGTTCACCGCTTGGCGCTGCAAAGTTGGTACGATCGCACTTAATCAATTACAGTGACTTACATGAGGAATTTAGTCCCTGACGGGCTGACAATCAGTCAGACCCAGCAGGCTTGAGGAATATCTAAATCAGAGGAATCAAAACCTCTGATATCATGTCGGGTCGATTACCCCTAATACGATAGGGGCGGGTTCACGAAAAATATCTGCCAATAATTGACCATCTCAAAAACCCGCCCTTTTAATCGCTTTTTCTTCAAGCTATTATAGAAACATACTTGATTCTCGATCGCATTATGGTTGCCTTACCCGATCGCCCATCGATGAGTGCAGAAGAATACCTGGCTTGGGAACCCACCCAAGAGGAACGCTACGAGTATTGGGATGGCGAAGTCGTCGCCATGAGTGGGGGCACCCGCAATCACAATCGAATTTCAGGAAATTTCTTCAGAATCCTAGATGATGCCCTTGTCGATCGCCCTTGCGAACCTTACATCGCGGATGTCAAAGTCCAAGTGGAACGAGGGCAAAAATATTTTTATCCTGATGTTGTGGTAACTTGTGATGAGCATGATAACGATCCGCAATTAGTGCAATTTCCTTCCTTAATTATCGAAGTTTTATCGCCTTCCACTGAAGCAGCAGATCGCGGCATAAAATTTGCTAAATACCGCCAATTTTCAACACTGCAAGAGTATGTATTGGTGCAAGTTGAACAGCCAGGAGTAGAGATATTTCGGCGCAATCAACAGGGGCAATGGGTTCTCTCCGAGTATGGTTTGGGCGATTCCTTGCAACTTGAATCGGTGAATCTAGAAATTGCGATCGCCGATTTATATCGCCAAGTACAATTTTCTTAGTCTCGTATTTGTGTGTTACTAATTTGTAGGGTGCGTCGCTACCAGATGAGAAATGGAACTTGCAGATTGACGGGTGGCGACGCACCTTACCATTTGTGTGGTGCTAATATTTCAGAGCCCCGACTTCTTCAGCCAAGTCGGGGCTTTGGGTGTTCAGTTTTTTGAAATGAGCTTACTTAACCAGGATTTACGCACTCGACAAAAGAAACCGGGTTTTTTACCAAATCTTCGGACTGCAACGCGTCTTTTCGTAAAAAACCCGGTTTCTGAGCCCCATCGTAAGTCCTATTTAAACAAACTGGCCCGTTGGAGTCGATCGCACCCGACGAATTCCAATCACCGACGGCATCGGCGAACGACGCCTGTCATTCTCAATATTACTCGGCCACAAACTGCCGCGAGAAACACTACGAGTCTGATTAAAAACAGCACCGTTCAAATCCAACATTTCAATTTGCCGACTCAGTACAGTACCATCATCGATCGGACAATCTTCCCCAGGATGCTGCACCGCAAGCAACAGCGTATCTCCCACAAAAGTCGGCCCCGTCATTTCGCATCGGTTCGGGCCGTAAGCAAACGGAATTACTGTTCCTGCATTCGGCCCAGAAGTGGGAATATAAAACAGCCAATTGTTGCCAAAAACACCAGTCAAATCTGACACATTTCCAGTCTTGTTGTGGTCGATCGTCTTTGGCTCTCCACTCGCACCGACATCAAAACCGTTGTGCGTGCTCGTAGACATATCAGTGACGACCCAAACATTGCCTTGAGGGTCAAAATCCAAATTGTCTGCATTAGCAAATCCCGCCCCATCTACCGCACCGGCTTCTCCACCCTGAGCCAAACGCTGCCAGCGGAACGTCAAACCCGCACCGTCGGGACTGTCTTCAATTATTTTGTAAAGTCCTCCCGACTGCTGATTGCTGTTGACTGCGCTACCGTATTTAGCAACATTAAAAATGCGAGAATCTGGATAGCCGTCGCTTCCCGGTGCGCCGTCAGTATAAGCAATGAAAACTTCCTTCGTAGTAGGATTAACTTCCAAATCTTCCGGCCGCGCCGTCGGAGTGCCACCAATCAAATTAGCAGCTAAGAAAGCATCAACTAAAACCGCGCCTTGGCTGCTGTAGAAATTAGCCAGAGTTTTATTTTGGTAGCCCGAAATTGCTGTTGCTTCATTGGTTGTATCTACTACAAAAGAACCGCCGTCTTCGGTTTGACCAGCAATTCCGGCGCGTTTGGGCAAGCGAGTAGCGGCATCTCTTTGAGCTTTGCCAAAACTTGCTAATTCCGCCTCGCCAACTCTAGAAGGACGCACCGGATTTGTCGGGGTATTTAATGTCAGTGGCAGCCATCTTCCAGTACCGTTGCGGTTATATTGGGCAACGTACAAAACCCCATCTTCAAACAATCGGCTGTTGTTTTTATCTGCGGGATTGGTGACATTACCGTTGCTGACAAATTTCCAGGTGTGTCCGCCGCGCCGATCGTCCCCCATGTAGCCTATTAACTTGCGGCCTGCTTCAGCGCGAATCGCGACGTTTTCGTGGCGGAAACGGCCCAACCATGAGTGCTTCCGGGGGCGGAAACTTGGATCTAGGGGATCGACTTCTACCATCCAGCCGTATTTTTCGCCGACTAAGCCAAATTCCTCACCGATAGTGCCCTTGGCGTAGCTGGTTTGGCCACCGTTGGGTTTGACGTTTTCCTGAACCCCGACGAAAAATGCTTCGCTACCTTGGAAGTTTTCTTCGGCGGAGAGGATTGTTCCCCAAGGGCTTGTGGCGCCGGAACAGTTGTAGGCTGTACCGATGATGCGGTTGCCGAGTCCGTCGGTGTTGACTTGCGCGAAGACTTGGGTAGCTGCAGGGCCCGTGCCGATGAGGTAGTTGTCGTCCCCTTGTCTGGTTCCCCAGGAGGTGACATCTTTGTATTTGTCGGTACGCTGGCTGTTGATTCCGAGGCCGGAAAGTCCGTGAATACGGCGGTTGAGGGGGTCGCCGGCGATCGCCTGAAATCTGCCGTTGGCTTGTTTGGTGATGCGGACGATCGAACCACCGAGATTGTACAGGAATTCGCCGATGGTATCGCGATTCTTTACGGATAAGTCTATACCGAGGACGGCGCGCTCGGTTGTTGGAAATGATGCCAAGTCTGACGGGGTATCGGGTGCCTCTTTCGACATTGGGAAGGATACGTACTCGTGGTTAACCCAGAGATAACCGTCGTCATTGCTGCCGCGAAGGCCTACAAAGCCGGTGTAGTCGCAGTTGTAGCCGAAATAGTCTGCCGGATTGGGAAAAACTCGATCGCCCCAGCGGACAATCACGTAACGTTCGTATTCCGGCGGCACAACCACATCGTCAACAATGCTGTAACTCGTTAATCTAGTATCCTGTGAGGCAGCCATCACAGTTCCCTGTCCGTTTAAGCCCATCGGCATAAAGCTGGACAATTCTCGATAAATCGGCAGCGGGTGGGGAAGTCTTAACGGAGTGAAAGATAGCGGAACTACAGCTTCGGCCGAGGTGGAATTGATGCCGAATAGTGTTTTAGTTACTTGAGGGGCAAGCACAGTGGTAGCTGCACTGCTGCCGAAGAAAATTAGCAGTTGTCGGCGAGTTATTTTAGACATAAATTCCTGTTCAGCCCAACTTCCCTAATCAGATGATTCCGTATGAAACTATATCACTGTTCAATTAAGGGAAGTTAACCTGAAGGTTAATTAACATTGGGAGATATTTAGGTTAACAACAAGTTAAAAATAGGAAATTATAGCAATCATAAATCATTTGTGAATTTCTTACTCCCTCCCCTTGATAAGGGGAGGGTTGGGGTGGGGTAAAAATTTCACGAGTCATTTAGGATTGCTATAGTATGAGAGAGATATTTAGGAAAAAATATCTATCCGTGTATCCGTGATTTCCGTGTCGTGCTGTTGGTTATTTGTTATTTGTTATCTGTTACCAATGCCCGATGCCCGATGCCCCATGCCCGATGCCCGATTTCAATCATCTCGAAAACCTGGATCATTTTCTCTGGAGGTCGATCGACTAGGCGCAGGTACATTCCTCACTTGCGAAAATCCAGAATTTGGGGACGAAATACCGCCGTTTCTGAATCCCAGCAGCAATTGAGCATCGGCAAAATATCTAGTCCACTGTTCGATTCTCGCATCTTGTTGCCAGTCGCGACGGGATACTCTCGATCGCAAAACTGGAACTCTTTGTCGGCTGCGATCGGCTGTAATAATGACTGTAACTTCTGTTAATGCCGGATTTTCTTGAAACTCGCGGGCGATCGACTCTTTCGCTAAATCTTCCGCCTGCTGCACTAAACTCGCAAAAGATTGACTACCGTCCGAATCTAGGGTAAGGTAGCGCTCTTTTGTTTCAGCCAAACCTATTGATATACTTGCTGTTAAACTGATAATTGCTAGAATGACAGCCGACAATAAGCGTAGGTACAAATTCATTATGTTTGAAACTAAATACTAACACTTGTCAATAATAGTTAATAAAATTTAACATACTGTTAAGCTTAAATTAAAATAATATTTTGTGTTATCAGAATGCGCCAAAAATGCAGGCTTTAGGGGGAAAGTTTCGTAAAAATACAACTTGTATGGGCGGGTTAAACCCGAAATCTGTTTAGGAATCAAAGAATATTGATAAACCCGCGCCGCCTTAATCTTCTCTCTTCCTGACATCCGTTACATCCGTTACACAATCCGTTGCCGAACCTTCCTTATGAAACTAACAAAATGTGCGATCGCCCTCGGTAGCAACTTAGGCGACTCCCTAGCCACACTCTCTAGCGCGATCGTAACCCTAAACAACACCCCAGGAATAGCAGTAAAATCCCATTCAAGCTGGTATCAAACCGCCCCCGTCGGGCCGCCCCAACCCGATTACATCAATGCCTGTGCCATCCTAGAAGTTGCACTAGAACCCGAACAATTACTAGCAAAATTATTAGAAATTGAAATAAAATTTAATCGAATTCGCCGAGAAAAATGGGGGCCAAGAACCCTCGACCTAGATTTGCTGCTGTACGACAATTTAATCCTAGAAACTCCCACACTGACTCTACCTCATCCCCGGATGACCGAAAGAGCTTTTGTATTAGTACCTTTAGCAGAAATTGCCCCGGATTGGGTGCATCCGGTGACGAAAAGTGCGATCGTCCAACTCCTGCAAACCGCAGACTGTTCGGGAGTGCAAAAATTGTAACTGTAAAAAGTGAGTACAATTCACCGATCGTACCAGTTTCAAAAAAAATGCAACCGTAGCTAAGCTGCCAACTGTGATAGTCATCAGTCATTCCCAATCTAAAATCTAAAATCTAAAATCTAAAATCGTATTAGATCGCCTATGATGTCTTAAATCGGTGCACCCTAACATTATTCGCTTGTCGCTTATGTCGATCGGTCAAGAACTACCCCAACTCCTCAAACAACGCCTATTTTACCAAGGGCGCAAATTCAACTTTGACGTAGCCACCCTCCGTCTTCCCAACGGTTCCGAAGGCGAGTGGGAATGTATTCGCCACCCAGGCGGAGCACTTGCAGTTCCCGTCACACCCGAAGGTAAACTCGTCTTGGTACGCCAATATCGCTTTGCCACAAAAGGGCGAATTTTAGAATTTCCCGCAGGTACAGTAGAAATCAATGAAAATCCCGCCGAAACTATCAAACGAGAAATCGAAGAAGAAACCGGATATCGCGCCGGAAAATGGCAGAAATTAGGGCAATTTTTTCTCGCCCCCGGTTATTCCGACGAAATCATTTATGCTTTCTTAGCCCAAGATTTGGAAAAACTGGAACAGCCGCCAGCACAAGATGATGACGAAGACATTGAAACAGTTCTATTCACCCCTGAAGAATTAGAAAAAGCTATCTTAGCTGGGGAACCCATTGATGCAAAATCTATTTCTAGCTTTTTCTTGGCACGTCCCTTTTTGATGTAAATCTGACTGACGGAAAAACCCGGTTTCTTATAAAAATCGTGCGTCCAACCGATAAATATTAACTTAGAAACCGGGTTTTTGAACCCGCTTGTGTCCAGAACTGTAAAATCTAAAATCTAAAATCTAAAATCTAAAATCGAATGTCTGATATATCCAATCTAATTTTATTTTGGCACCGCCGCGACTTGCGTATTTCTGACAACATCGGACTGGCAGCAGCGCGCCAGCAAAGCCCGAAAGTAGTCGGAATTTTTTGTCTCGATCGCAATATCCTAAATCGCGATGACGTAGCCCCAGCCAGAGTCACCTACATGATCGGCTGCTTGCAAAAACTCTCCTCGCGTTACAGGGAAGCAGGCAGCCAATTGCTGATAATTCAAGATGACCCGATCCTAGGAATACCGAGATTAGCAACAGCTATAAATGCCCAAGCAGTATTTTGGAACTGGGATGTAGAACCCTACGCCAAACAGCGCGATCTGGCCGTCTCAAACGCCCTCCAACAAGCAGGAATTCAAGTTCAAAATTTCTGGGATCAACTCCTGCACGCCCCAGATGAAATTCGCAGCGCTACAGGGACTCCCTACACAGTTTATACACCATTTTGGAAAAAATGGAACAGTCAACGAAAAGCCCAACCAGTAGAGACACTGCCGATAACTTATCTGGAATTAATGACCGGATTAACCGCCGAAGAACAAGCAATCGCCAACCAAGCAGGTGCAAGGGAAACAGTGCCAACTGCCTCTAGTTTAGGATTTATTTGGGAAAACCCATTAGTAATAGAACCAGGAGAAGATGCAGCGCAAAAAAAATTAGAAGAATTTTGCGATCGGGCAATTTACAAATATCAAGGACAGCGCAATTTTCCCGCCATTAACGGCACATCCAAACTCAGCGCAGCCCTCAAATTTGGTGCAATTGGCATCCGCACTGTTTGGCAAGCTACCCAAATAGTAATGGACACTTGCAGCAGCGAAGAAGCGTCTACAAGCATCCGTACTTGGCAACAGGAAATAGCGTGGCGAGAATTTTACCAACACGCCATGTATAACTTCCCAGAATTAGCAGACGGCCCCTACCGTCAAGCATTCAAAGACTTTCCTTGGGAGAACAATGAAAAACTCTTTCAAGCTTGGTGTAAAGGCAAAACAGGCTATCCTATTATCGATGCAGCAATGCGGCAGTTAAATCAGACAGGTTGGATGCACAATCGCTGTCGCATGATAGTCGCCAGTTTCCTCACCAAAGATTTAATTATTAACTGGCAGTGGGGTGAAAAATACTTCATGCAAAAATTGATAGATGCCGACCTTTCTGCTAATAACGGCGGCTGGCAGTGGAGTGCATCTAGCGGCATGGACCCGAAACCTTTGCGAATATTTAATCCGGCGAGTCAAGCTCAGAAATTCGACCCGGAAGGGGAATATATTCGGCACTGGGTTCCCGAATTGCGTCGCGTTGATACTAAATTTTTGCTAACAGGAAATATTTCGTCTTTAGAACGCCGACTTCTTCATTATCCCTCTCCGATCGTAGATCACAACGAGCAGCAGCGCAAGTTTAAGGAACTGTACACGCAGCAAAAAATTTAAACATCACACCCAGAACCCCGACTTTTTGAAGAAGTCGGGTTTCTAGCTGCCCTTATTACACCTACCTAATTAATATGTGATATCATGTTCTGTTAATTCCCCTTAAAAAAATTGTTTGTAGTAAGGACTTGAGTCCTTGTTGACTCTATTCGAGGACTCAAGTCCTCACTACGAACTATTGATGGCTATATGAACGGAGAATTTTTCATGATTCAAACCATAATCAAATCTATAACATTTGAAGACTTTTTAGAATGGTATCCAGATGGAAAAGGACGTTTCGAGCTACGCAATGGAGTAATAGTTGAGATGAACCCAAATGGAGACCATGAGGAAGTTACAGGTTTTCTGCTTCGTAAAATTAACGTAGAAATTGACCGTTTAAATCTTCCTTATGTAACACCTTCAACTTATTTTGTCAGACCTCCCGAAACGACCACGGGCTACCAGCCGGATATTATAGTCTTAGACAAACCAGCCTTAATGTCAGAGCCACTCTGGAAAAAATCATCAGTTATTTCTCAAGGTAGCTCTGTTAAGCTTGTTGTCGAAGTAGTTAGCACTAACTGGCAAGATGATTACCTGGTAAAAGTGGCTGAGTATGAAAGATTGGGTATCCCGGAATACTGGGTTGTTGACTATGCTGCCTTGGGTGGTCGGCGGTTCATCGGCAATCCCAAACAACCTACTGTCTCGATTTACCAGTTGGTAGAGGGGGAATACCAGGTTAGCCAGTTCCGAGAGGGCGATACGATTATTTCGTCTGCCTTCGGGGAACTTAATCTGACTGTTGAGCAGGTTTTTAGCTCTATAATTTAAATAAATCGGAGGTTGAAATGGTAACGCTGCAATTAAGGCAAATCATTGTACCACCTGGACAGAGAGTGCTGTTAAATGATGTCAACTGGCAGGAATTTGAAGCAATTTTAGAAGAGTTGGGAGAACACCGTGGCTCTAGAATAGCTTACAGTCAAGGAACTTTGGAGATTAGGATGCCACTACCAGAACATGAATTCAATAAGGAAATCATTGGCGATATGGTGAAAATATTACTCGAAGAACTTGAAATCGATCGAGAATGTTTTGGTTCGACGACTTTTCAGCGAAAAAGTATGTTACAAGGAATTGAACCTGACAATTGCTTTTACATTCAGAATTATGCTCTAATGATTGGCAAAAAGCGGATAGACTTAACTATCGATCCGCCGCCTGACTTAGCTATTGAAGTGGATATAACTTCCAAAACTCAACTCGATGCTTACGAAGCTTTGGGAGTACCTGAAATATGGCGCTATGAAAATAAAAAGCTTCAGATTAATGTGCTTCAAGATGGGAAATATGTTGAATCGGAAATTAGTCCGACTTTTCCAAATCTGCCAATTATTGAAGCTATTTCTCAATATTGCGAACAAAGCCAAACAGTGGGCACGAGTCAAACTCTCAGATTGTTTCGCAAGTGGGTTAGAGACCAAATACAAAATTGATATGAAATCGGTCTTCCACGGACTTGCTGTAAGGAATCCGGCTTATTTACGATCGCCAAAAAGCAATTTTCTCACAGCAAGCGTCCTAATTCCGTTTTATTTTTAATTTCGCTTTTGGGAAATAGAGAGAGAGTAAGGGTGTTGACCTTGAGCTCGATCGCCCACAAAAATAACATAAGTCCCCTTGTCCCCATAACCGGAAAATTCTACATTCCCCGCAGCAGCATTCGCCGGCAGCACGCAGAAACGCCCCCTCGGCCCTTGAATCATCAAACTCGGAGCTCCAGCGGTTTGTACTGCAATCCGCCAGTAAGGCAAATCCTGCGTTACTTCAATGACGTGGTTCGGCCCTTGGGAGACAAAACCGCAGTCGCCACTATTGTTCGGGCCGCCGGAAACTCCAGAAACTCCCAGCGGTTCGGGAAATCCCGGAGCAATTTGTAGCGGTTGGCTCCGAAGGGCACCCGCATCCGCTAAAATCATTGCCAAGGCTACGGTCACGATCGAGCTAAACCACAGTTTGCCGCGATCGCCCGGATAATTTATCTTCATGTTTCCTCACACAATGGCATTTGGTTATAGTTCTTTGACGGTAGGGGATAATGGCAGTTCCAAACACATTAATCTAAAATAACTTCCGAATTTTTTTATGAATCCTCAAAATAACTTCAATTGGCAGCAAGCGTTCGGAGAACTAAAAGCTAAAGTAGAACGATCGCGACTCATCACACAAAATCCAGACAGCTATCAAGCCGTCGGAACCTTCTACAATCAATTACTGGACAAGTTTCAAAGACTCCCCAAACCTGGGCAGGTGGCAGCCTTTGCCGTCGGAGCGATAATTGTCCTGACAGTCTTCAATAGCGTCGTACAGCTAATTTCAGCGCTGATGACTCTTGCCGTTCTCGGAGTGCTAATCTACATAGCGTATAAATTGGCAATTTCCCCCCAGTCCTCAAATACTAACGACAAATAATAGGAATTTCTAAATATGGCTAACCCCACCGCGCCCAGCGGCATCAATCAACCCGATCCGTCTTGGCAAACACAATCCAAGCAAATGCCACTGCTGGTTCGCAGGTGCGGCGCTTGGGCTGTGGAAATTTCGTTAATTGCGGCCAGCGCCCTCGTTCCCTTCAGTATCGGGGCATTAGTCAACCAGGAATCTCAAACCGTACCGCTCAATTCCTCAGTAGCAGCAGCATCCGAAACCGTCGCCCGTACCTTGGGCATACCCGTGCGCGATCGCAGCCCCAGAGTAGCACCCCTAACTAATCTATTCTGGTCGGGGGCGCTGCTGGCACCGGCAGTTTTAGCGGGGTGGCAACTGTTTTTGCTCGCCAGAACCGGTCAAACTATCCCCAAACGCTGGTTCGGCGTCAAAGTTGTCACAGCGTCGGGTACTCCTCCGGGTTTTGGGCAAGTGCTAATTCGCGAAAGTTTGGGGCGCTGGGGAGTGCCTCTGGGCGTCGCTTACGGCATTTGGCGCTTGACGGGAGCGTTTCCTGATTTGCTGATTTTAGGGGGGCTCAGCGGCTTGGCAGTGCTCGCAGACGGGGCTTTTGCATGGCGCTACAAACGGCAAACGGGACACGATCGCCTCGCCAATACTTTGGTCGTCAACGCTCGATCCCATCAACTGTCTGCCAATCCTGTCAAGACTCAAGATTGGACTGAGGAAGACGCGCAGATTGCGGCTTTGGTTGTGACTCCACCAAGCGGCCTGAAAGTAAATGCCAGTTTGTGGAATTGGATGCGCCAACACCCAGGCACAACTTTAGTAATAGTTACCGTCGGCAGCGCGGGATTGATTTTAACTTTGTTTGTCGGCACTCTCATCTACACTCAAAGTCAAGCAAATATGCGGGATTCCCGGCAGCGGAACGACGAATTATTTGTGGCTTTAGTCAGCAAATTGTCTCCCACATCGGCTAGCGGGGCATCGGGCAGGCGATCGGCAATTTTGGCTTTGGGGGCGGTGGAAGACTCCCGCGCCCTACCCCTGCTATCGGATTTGCTAGCTCAAGAAGACAACCGGGCCATGCTGGACGCGATCCAGCAAGCTTTAGTCAGTAGCGGGCCGAAAGCTTTGCCTGACTTGCAGCGGTTGAACCAAGCCCTCAGCAACGACCTCGATTCCCTGCGGTTTGACGGCAAGGCCCCGGAACGCGAGTTAGCGGCCGCCCGCCAGCGAACAGTACAAAGGGCGATCGGCAAAATTCTCACAGTGTATAGCAGCCAACTCAACGGTGTCGATCTCAGCCGCACGGATTTAGCTCAAAGTCCTGCCGGCCCATCTCAGTTTACTTTAGTTTTAAACAAAGTTGACTTGTCGGGAATTAAGTTGAGAAATGCCAATTTAACCAATGCCAGCTTGCAGGGATCTCGCTTTTACGGCACCGGCGAAGACAGGCGTCCGGGTACATTTGACGATTGGATTTCTGACTTGAGCGGCGCTAATTTGGAAGGAGTAAATTTGACCGGGGCGTCTTTGAACAGTGCTGTAATGAACGGGACTAATTTTGTGCGCGCTGTCATGAACAAAGCTAATTTGTCAAACGGCAATTTGAATTCAGCTAATTTCAGCAGTGCTATTTTAATTGGAGCCAATTTACAGGAAGCAATGTTAAAAAATGCCCGTTTTACCGGAGCCGATATAGGAAGCGCGAATTTGTCGCGAGCGGATTTGTCCGGTGCACGTTTGGGCAAAGTTAAGGCTCAAGGCGCTCAGTTGTCCTTGACAAATTTGTCTAAATCGGAATGGCAAGGTGCTGATTTATCCGGTGCTGATTTGAGCGGCGCAAACTTACAAAATGCCAATTTGACTTCGACTAAACTCGCCAACGTGAATTTAAAAGATGCTCGGTTGCAAGATGCCAATTTTCGGAATGCAGAGGTGAGTTCGGTTGATTTTCGGGGCGCGAATTTAGCGGGAGCGGATTTTAAAGGCGCGGTGTTTCTGGGGAAAGCAGCTTCGGAGCAATTTATTCAAAATCCCACGACTGGTAGTAAATCAGGTAGATTCCTAGGAGTTGATTTTGCGGAGGCTAAGAATTTAGATAAAAGTCAAATTGCTTACATTTGTTTGCAGGGGGGGATTCATCCAAAGTGCCCGCAGAAGAAGTAAGGATTTGTTGTTAGCGAGTAGGCTAATACAGTTGAGCATTTAAATTGTATATTCACGGCGGGTGGGACACCCCAAAAAAGTTTGATTATTTTTTGACATACAATTTAAATGCCACAACAGCTTAGTCAACAATCAATAATCATGAGGAGTGCAACCGGGATTGAGATTATGCAATAGCATCCGAAGTGACAAGAGTCTCGAATTGCGCCAATAGCATTGCCTCACCACTATTGGGAGTTCCAAAAATTTTAGGTAACTGGCCTGTTTGGGCGAGAACTTGTCTCACTTCTTGGTTAGATACATCGGCTAGATTTTTGTTATTTAGAATGGCATTAACCGCAGCGATACCCACACCTTGACCAACTGCAGCGTTGAATTCAACTATTCTGCCGACAGAACAGGCTAACCCTTCAAATCCCGAACACGGACTGACTACTGCCAAGTTAGGAACGTTTTTAATTAATGCGTGGCGGATGCCAATATTAAAGATAGGCTGTTTAAAACTCAGACTTTTAAACCATCCTAGACTGTTTGCTTTCTCGCCAATACCCTGGATGCCTCCCCGTACATCAAAATGATAGCTAAATGTTGCCAGGGCTTCATTAGCAGGTACGCCACCTAACAGCATTTGTGCGCCAGTTAAAGGTTCTACAACTCCCGTCACATTGCCAGCGTGTCTGATATAAAGTTCTGAGGCATAAGTAACAGAAGTAGCCCCCAAACTCCTCAGCCAAGTTGTAATAAATAACATCTCTCTTTGCATATTAGCCGTGGGTTTGCTCCCGCTTCTAGCTAAGGCTTCGGCTTCGCTGGCTGTGACTGCAAATAAAAGCGCATTCCACGAAAGTCGGTCATTTGGAAGTATTGCTATATTTCCCTCATCTAAAATTATGCCAGTTTCAGAAAAAGATAGTTTTCTTCCTCTAAATGAGTGGTAAGCTACAGACAGAGCCGGCGCGCGAACATCGATGTAATCGTTACCCGCCCACAGAGTTTTGAGATTGCCTTGAGTGTCCCTCATTTCCCGCCGCAGCTCTTCTGCTAGTTTGGCATCCTTGCCTGCGGCGTACAGCAAAAATTTTTGACTCTCTGCATCGGCCAGGTTGGTAAAGCGTTTTAGATAAATATAATCGAATTCTTTCAGTGCTCTTGCACTGAGTCCTTGGGTTTCAAAAACGAGGGTGACTGGAAGTTCTGAATTAGGCAGACCAAATGTTTCAAATCCCTTCAGCTTTCTCACACCGGCAGCTTGAGCTAATTCGGCATTGACAGTGGCATCAATAAATTGCTTGCCGGCATAAACTACGCCTTGAGAGGTGGTTATACTGACAATTTTTTGACCTTCTTTACTGACTGATTTAATTTCTACTTTGCTCAGGAGATCGGCCCCAGCTTTTACCAGCATTTCTTTCAGGGCTGCACTGGCTTTGCGGGGGTCAAGTGCAATTGCGGTGACACCGGATTTTTGTAAGAATTCTTTATAGATTGTCGCTGGTGAACCAAAGGTATCTAACTTTAAAGATTTTTGAAGTTCTTCACTAATCTGACTTCTATCTAAATAAGCAAGACCGCCTCTTACCAAATGCCCGCCAATTCCTTCTTGCAAGCTTCCTTTAGACATCAGTAGAATTCGCGGATAACGCTTTGTTCGGCGAAGATATTCTCTGGAGGCAGAGATAACAGCTAGAACTCCTGGAACTTCATCACCAAAACAGATGATATCGTAAGAACGCAGATTCATGACCATTATTTAATAACCTCTGTTGATTTTCATGTTTTCGAGCTGCATCTCAATGTTTGCCGTCCAACTTTCTGTTTTTCCCAAATCTAGCTAGATACTTCCTGATTTTTGCGATAATATTCACACATTTCTGGAGGCAGAAACCGGGTTTTTTCCAGAAAATCCTCCTTTGAGGACGATCGATCGGGCGTTGCAAAACCCGGTTTGTGAGCGTCTAGAGTACAACACTGAGGTACTCTTGATTGCCATCAGCCCAGATTATCAGGATCTATCCCCAACTCCCGCAATCGCTGAGCCAGTCGATCGGCGCGCTGGGATTCCTGTTGGGCGCGCTGCGCTGATTCTTTCACCTGTTCTTCAGGTGTCAGATAACGTTTTCCATCGGCATCATACCAATACAACCACTCTCTTGTCACCCCAGAATAACTTCCCCTTTCACAACCAATCCCCAAACCAATTTCAGGCATCCAAACTGGATGTTCTGGCTGTAACTCGTACTTCCCATTGACTAACTTGTGTACTTCCAAATGAGGTTTACGGCGGCGGCGGGAAGAATAAATGACGTAATAAAGTACGCCTAAAGCTTGATAAGTGTCTAATTTTGTGCTGTATTCCTTGCGATAAGTTGGGGAAACAACTTCCAGCACAAAAGTAGGCAGAACATTTTCATCCCACAGCACGTAACTGGGGCGCAATTCTTCGTCGTAAAATCGTTCTACTCCTAAACTTAAGAAAGCATCGGGGACAATGGGCGGTTCGTCAGGGTGATGATAAATACCCATATCTATGCCAAAAAACCAGTCCATGCGTTCTGCCCAAAGTATGAGCAATATTGCTTTTAACAACCCTGGTATTAGTTCTTGCAGTTCGTTATCCACAGGAGTTTCATCTGAGTCTGGTAGTTCATCGGCTGAGGGCCAGTGCCTCGGAAATTTGTAATCTAACATGGCGGCTTTCCTCAAAACTCACTAATATTATACCGTTGATTTGTTGGGCAATAGTATTTATGGAACGAACCGCGAAGACGCGAAGGAAGAGAAGATGAGAGGTAATTTTGACTTAGGAACGCGAATTAAATAACTTACAATTTTAATTGTGATTGTGGGATGGGTGTCCCGCCCGTCCACTCATGACGGGCTATAAGAGCCCATCCCACTTTCAAGAGTGGAAGTTATTTAATTCTCATTCCTTAGTTAATCTGAAGTAATTTTTGTAAAAGATTTGCTGAGACTTACGCGATCGACTAAACTATGTGTAACCAGTCGGTTCTAATGGGGAGCAGCCGTTAGAGGAAACGGGGAAAGTTCGGTGCAAGTCCGGCGCTGTCCCGCAACTGTAATGAGAGTTTTGTCGCTTTCTGAGTCAGGATGCCCGCCGATGTGTTAGTTTACATAGTCTCATCTGCGAGGTTCAGCGTGAAGGCCAGAAATCGGAAATTGGTCAGCTTGGGATTGATGGCTGGCTTGAGTTGTTATATTGTCCTGGGTTCGGCAACGCCCGCCGCAGCTATGCACATTTCGGAAGGTTTTTTGCCGGTGCAATGGGCGGCGTTTTGGTGGATGGTGGCGTTGCCTTTTTTTGCAGTAGGTTTGCGATCGATTACTCGTATTACAAAAGAACACCCGGAACTTAAATTATTGCTTGCTTTGGCGGGTGCGTTTACTTTTGTGCTTTCTGCTTTAAAAATTCCCTCGGTAACGGGCAGTTGTTCTCACCCGACGGGTACCGGTTTGGGTGCAATTTTGTTCGGCCCTTCGGTGATGGCTGTACTGGGGGCTTTAGTTCTGCTGTTTCAAACGTTACTGTTAGCTCACGGCGGGCTGACAACGCTGGGAGCGAATATGTTTTCGATGGCGATCGTCGGCCCTTTCGCTGCCTATTTTATCTATCAATTGCTGATGCGAACTGGCAGGCAACGGGCGGCAATTTTTTGTGCGGCGGCTTTAGCAAATTTACTGGCTTATGTGACGACTTCGATTCAATTAGCGTTAGCTTTTCCGGCAGCAATTGGCGGTTTTATGGCTTCGTTTCTCAAGTTGGCTGGCATCTTTGCTATCACTCAAGTACCCCTGGCGATTAGTGAAGGATTGCTGACTCTATTGGTCTGGAATTGGCTGCATTCTTACGGGAAGCCGGAGTTGGAAACTTTGAAATTATTGAGACAGGAGTCATAAGCCGTGAGTCAAAAAAACACAAGAAATCAGCAAGCTACTTCACAACAAAATTGGATGTTGGTAATTGCTGTTATCGCGCTTGCCGTTATTCCCCTAGTTTTTGTCCGGGGTGAATACGGCGGATCGGATGGGGAAGCACAGAAAGCGATTGCGGAAATTCAACCTGACTATCAACCTTGGTTTAACCATTTTTTTGAGCCTGCTAGCGGAGAAATTGAAAGTTTGCTGTTTGCGACTCAAGCGGCGCTGGGGGCTGGCGTAATTGGATATGCGATCGGGCTGTACAAGGGGCGATCGCAGCGACAAAAATCTGATGATGAATAGCCGTCAGAATGAACCATCAGATTGATAGTCTGGCTTATACAAATCGCTTGCGGGGGTTGCCGCCATCTCACAAGTTATCCTTTGCGATCGCCCTTTTAATTCTGTCTCTCGTTTCTGGGGCGATCGTCCAATTGTCGATCGGCTTTTGGTTAACCGTCTGGATCGTCATCTATGCGGGTATTCCGGCGAAACTGTATTTGCGGTTGCTGTCGCTACCGTTGATGTTTTTGCTGACAAGTTTGCCTGCTTTGGCGCTGGGTGCGGTTGAGTTAAGTCAAATTCAGGAAATTCAGTGGGATATTTGGCAAGGTTGGGGCATTAGCATCGGCACTTTTTATCTGTATGTGAGCCGCACTGGAATATACCAAGTGAGCTTGCTGTTTGCCCGCGCCTTCGCATCGACAAGTTGTATGTATTTCATTCTCTTGACGGTTCCATTTACCGAAATCTTGCAGATTCTCAGACAATTACGCTGTCCAGAGTTAGTCACAGAACTGCTATTACTAATGTATCGGTTTATTTTTAGCTTATTGGCGATCGCCCATGAACTTTGGATAGCACAAAACTCGCGCTGTGGCTACCGCACTTGGAAGCGGGGAATGCAGAGTTTAAGCATTTTAATCGGGCAATTGCTTCAGCGAACTTTGGAAAACTACCGTCAAGTTTCGTTGAGTTTAGCGTCGCGCGGCTTTAATGGAGAATTGCGCGTTTGGAATTCTTACCCTTATAAACCTTCGCGAAGATATACATTTGAAGCCGTGTTTGGTTGCACGGTTTTAACTTTGTTAAGCGCGGTACTTCAACGCTAAATTTATTGTTATTCCTGGACGAATGGGGGTCAGAAACCGGGTTTTTTGACCTAATCTGCGATCTAACGCGTCTTTTCGTAAAAAACCCGGTTTCTTTGGTCGGAGTGGGTAAGTCCTGCATGATATTCACGATTAGTGCCGGTGACGGTGGCGGTGGTTAATATCAACGGGAGTTACGCATCACAATCAAAGAAACCGGGTTTTTACAGAATCTGCGGGTTGTAACTGAGATATTGCAGCATTCTCAATAATCTTTTTATGAACAGGCTTTCCGGCTTGTTCCACAAGAAAATTTATCTCTTGTGGAACAGGCCGGAAAGCCTGTTAAGCGAGAATGGTGCAAGATGTGAGTTGTAACCAAGTATTCTCGCAAAAAACCCGGTTTCTGAACACCCGCGCCTCCAGGAATATTGTTGATAATTCTCCTATTCTCGTTAGTTTAGCGGGCCGGATTTGAATAAGGGCGATCGCACTTCTTGCAACAGCTATTACAAATACAGCGGATTCCAGGTTTATAAAGTACACCCCAGAAACCGGGTTTCTTGTGGATTTCTCGCCAGAAACCGGTTTGATTCAAGAAACCCGGTTTCTCTGTACTTCACTTACCTGGAAAGTGCTGTATGACTTTTATGAACTTAATTAATGAATTATATGAATTGACGTGAACATTAGTTGAATGAATAATTACAGTATCAAAATAAATAGAAAAAATTCTGTATCAAGATACTAACAAAAACAACAGCCCGCCCCCCATTATTTTTATTATTGCCATCGGCTTAATTTGGTTGGGCGCCTACAAGTTCCTTCCCGGTTTATTGAATGCCAAAAATTAAAATAGACCTACATCTACATCTACATCGGCAACGATCGCACCCGGAGCGCCAGACGAGCTTTGCCAATAATCTATCAGGATTTGGCAGCTACATCTTTCGGACAGTACCCAATATTAGCTTAATGGCAGCTCCCTTAGCAGAATATGGAGTGAAAACAGCAGCCAAAACTAATATTGCGGTTTGTTATGATTCCCAAGCACCGGATAACATATCATTTAAAGATGAATTTGTGGCATCTCTTACTGCTGCTGGTGGCAAATTAGTTCCCACTGTTTGCGACTTTTATTTACCCTCTTTTAATCCCGAAAGTGCGATCGCCGATGCTGTCAGCAAAGGTGCACAAGGATTGATGGTAGCGCCCCACATCGATCGCATTGACCGTGCCATTTCTCTGGCTCGCATCAATCGAGGCAAATTGCCACTCTACGGCAGCACTACGCTCTACACCTTTCAAACTTTAAAAGACGGACAAAAAGACGTTGACGGGATTGTTTTGCCCGTTCCCTGGCATCCTGAAACTAATCCCGGTAGCCGTTTCCCAGAAAATGCCCGCCAGCGTTGGGGAGGCATTGTGAATTGGCGAACAGCAACGAGTTTTGACGCGACTCAAGCTGTCATCGCTGGCTTGCGGCAAAGCAATACGCGGGAAGGATTGCAACAAGCACTCAGAAATCGGAGTTTTTCAACAGCAGGATCGAGCGAGGATGTGAAGTTTTTGCCCACGGGCGATCGGGCTGGGAAGCCGATTTTAGTGCAAGTTAAACAAGGAGGAAGCACTGGCTATAACTTTGTCCCGCTGCGGTAAGTTTGTTAAGTAATATCATGTCCAGTCGATTGACCATGATTCCTGTAGGGGCGGGTTCACCAACAATATTTGCCAAAAACCGACAATCTCAAAAACCCGCCCCAGCTTATGTATTATGCGCGATCGATCGGACATAATATAAGTTTCCTAAGTGCGATCGGACTCATATTTTGCATCATTTTTATTAATAAAGGGCTAGTTTGTGGGGTGGGGGCGGGTTTATTTAACCTGTCTGCACCATGAGAAAGCTTTTGGCGAACCCGCCCCTACAGGCTTTTTCTTTTTCTCAGACTATTCGTGGGAATGCGTAGCCGAAGCTGCGGTATCCAAATAATATCGAAATAAAGATAACAAATCATCCCTCTAATTAAGGATTTTTAAGATAAACTGAAATGAGTAGATTAAAGGAGAGCGTTGTGTATGATCGCGCAAGTTGAAACCAAAACCTACACCGCTGAGGAATATCTAGAATTAGAAATCAATTCTCTGGATCGGCATGAATTTATCAATGGGGAGATTGTTCTGATGGCTGGCGGCACACCGGATCACAATGAAATTACCACTAATTTAGTTGTTGCGCTGAAACTGGCGTTAAAAGGGAAACCATATCGGACTTTTAGTTCGGATCAGCGGCTTTGGGTTCCGCAGCTTAATAATTATACTTACCCGGATGTGATGGTGGTAGCGCGCCCGATCGAGATGCAATCTGGACGGACGGATACAATTACTAATCCGCTGCTAATTGCTGAGGTGCTGTCTAAAGGTACCAAAGCTTACGATCGCGATGAAAAGTTTGCTGCTTATCGCAGTATTCCTAGTTTTCAGGAGTATTTATTAATCGACCAATATCGGCTACAGGTGGAGCAATATTCTAAAACTGATGCGAATAAGTGGATTTTTTCGGAATATAGCTGTATGGGCGATCGGCTGAGTTTAACATCTGTTGCTGTGGAGATTTCGCTGGCTGATTTGTATGAAAATATTGAGTTTGGTTAATAGGCACACGGCTTTTTTTGTCAAATATCCCAAATAGTGGTAATATCCCCGTATATCGATCGGCTCTGATGAAAAACACACATCAGACGTAAGGGGGAAAGTTCGGTGCGAATCCGGCGCTGTCCCGCAACTGTAATGAGATCATTGCATCTCTGAGTCAGGATGCCCGCCGATTTGTTTACAATCATGTTTTTCATCTGCGAGGTATGGATGATGGTGAGTTCAATATTTTTACAAATAATCTGCTGTTGTGCTCCGTTTCCCGATCGACAATAACGAAATTTTAGGCAGCGGGAAACTAAAAAAATGCGAATCGAAGATAGTGTTTGGCAGGGTAGTTTTGGCTACTGGCAAAACTTGTTTATTCATCAGAATATTTTGTCGATCGGACATACCGCTTGGAATGGCTTTTTGCATCAAGGACGAGGCTTGGTTGCTTGCAAAATCAATACTCCCATTAACGGCTATGTGAATTGGAGCGTAGATACTATCAAGTACGATCTGGAATTTATTTCCGACTTGGAGGCAACCGTTTATTTGCAACAACTAGAAATCGAGCAAAATACTGTTTCAAATCTGCTCCAAATCATTGATAGCTACGAACCCAAGGAAGCAATTATATTTTTGTCGATCGCCCACGGTAACATTGATATCAATTTGTTGCAAAAGTTGGCAATTTCTCCGGTTGAGTGCTATGAACAAGTATGCAAGCGCTGGGAAGAATTTCAACTCAGCCCTAAATCCTAAAACTTACTAAATTTTCCCAATGTCGCAGCCAAAATCTATCGAAATTTCTAAAGTAACTCGCTACCAAAATGCAGCGCTTAATTACTATTTGGGCTTGACAGATTCGCCCTACCTTCACTACGGCTATTGGGAAACCCTACCTGTGCCCGCTGACGAACTCACGATCGCACGATTGCGCGTCGCTCAGCAAGCTTATACTGTAAAACTGTTAGATGCAATCCCCAAAGGCACTCATACGATACTCGATGTGGGCTGCGGGATTGGCGGAAATGCGGCTTATTTGCTCGATCGAGGTTTTGCAGTCGAAGGGCTCGCACCCGATCCTTTCCAACAACAGCGCTTTCTTAAGTGTACGCGCGATCGGGCAATCTTCCACCTCACGAGGTTTGAAGACTTCAAAGCAACCCATTTCTACGATCTTATTCTCTTTAGCGAAAGTAGCCAGTATATGTCGGCTGTTGATATTGCTAACGGTGCCGCCAAAATCCTCAATCCCGGCGGTTACGTTTTGCTGGCTGATATGCTGCGATCTGATGCTAATTATCAAGAGGGAATGTTCTCTAATTGTCATGTTGTTACGGAACTTCATGCAGCATTAAAGCAAGCTGGATTCACTTTAGTAAAAACTGAGGATATTTCCGCCCATATTTTGCCAACAATCGATTTGTATGTCGATACTTTCCGCCGATATGGACTAAATACAATGATTTATGTTGCAGATTTGATTGCGATTACAGTTCCCCCCGTCCACAAATTCCTGCGCTGGATATTTCGTCGCTGGTTCAAGAAGCTGGTGGTTGAAGGATTGGAGGCAAGTCAACTTTTTGAGCAACATCTCTGTTATGAAATGCAACTTTGGCAGTTGGCAAAATCTGATCGAGACTGACACAAATTTAGCAATTATAAATCATTTGTGAATTTCTTACTCTCTCCCCTTGATAAGGGGAGGGTTGGGGTGGGGTAAAAAGTTTACGACTCCTGCAAGGATTGCTATACAATTGAAATCGGTAATTGGTAATTGGTAATTGGAGGCATAGCCTCCGGGTATGTATTCCCAGGCAGAGCCTGGAAGGCTATAAAAAATAACAAATAACAAAAAATAAAAAATAACAAATATGTCTGAATGGATTCTCGAATTCGATCGCACTTCCTACTCCTATCCCTGCGGTTCGCGAGTGGCAATTCAGGGTTTAAATCTCAAAGTTCCCGCTGGGAAACGGTGCGGGCTGATCGGTCAAAATGGCTGTGGCAAAACCACATTTTTTCTGTTAGCAAATGGCTTATATCAACCGCAACAGGGAATGATTCGCTGGCACGGTGAACCCTTGCGCTACGATCGCAAATCTTTGATGCAACTGCGCCAACAAATCGGACTCGTCTTTCAAAATCCCGAACATCAATTAGTAGCTTCGACGGTAGAAGAAGATATTTCCTATGGATTGTACAATTTAGGCTTGAGAGAATCCGAAATTGCTCAACAGGTGCAGCAGGCGATCGAGCAATTCGATCTAAGCGAACTCGCCCGCGAACCAATTCACAATCTCAGTTTGGGCCAGAAAAAGCGGGTTTCCATCGCCGATATCATGATTCTCAAGCCCAAACTGCTGCTGTTAGATGAACCTACCGCCTATCTCGATCCGCGTCACACCCGACAACTGATCGGTTTACTTCAACAAATTCACAGCGCCGGAACCACTATCCTTTTAGCAAGTCACGACCTCGATTTCATCTACCGCTGGGCTGATTGGGTGTTTGTAATGGATCGAGGAAAATTGATTTTAGAAGGAACACCGGAAACCGTTTTTGCTCAGCGGGATGTCTTGGAACAATTGCAGCTTGGCGTACCGCTGGCGATCGAGCTAATCGAGCAAATAAGGGCGATGTTTCCAACAGACGATCGCTCAAAAATCCCCGTTTTCGAGCAATGGCAACAACAAATTTTACAAGCACGTCGGCTGCTTTAACGGGACTTAGACAATTGATAATTGGGGTTGCTGATTCACGGTATGAATCACCTTTGATCGGAATTTACAAAACTCACCCGACTTGGTTTATAGCAATTGCAAAATCTTGAATTCCTACCTGTATCCAGTAACGCCCCCCGTGGGGGGAAGTTCAGATTACACATTACCAATTATCAAAAATTGATTTAGGAAAAAGGCGATCGCCCCACTGCCGATCGGCACAGTCAGATTGTCAATTCCCAGCTTGGAAACCGACTCCAAAGTAGCAGCAGCCAAAGCTACAACAGCAGACACAGCCCAAGTTTGCCAAATATTGCCTTGAACCGCCAGCAAAATCAAACTACTAATAGCAAAACTCACCAAATACATAGTTGCAGAACCTTCCCAACTCTTTTGTATTCCCCCAACTCGATAAATATGTTTGCCGTATTTCTGGCCGATGACAGCAGCCAATCCGTCGCCCCAAGTCATCACTAAAATGCCCAAAGCAGCGTATTCCTGATGTTGCAGCGGCCAAAACCAAGCTACGAGAACGCTGATACTAACAGCATAGAAAAAAGTCCCCCAACTCTTCCGGTTGATACTGTTAAGACTGGGCAAAATCGGAACTTGGTAAGAAATTAGGGCGATCGCACCTGCTAAAACTCCCGCCGAAATCCCCACCCAACCGGGTATTTCCAGCCACCAAGCCAGCAAAATCACATTTCCAGTACCGATGTGAACCACCTTCCGCGATACTTCAGGATTGACAGAAGTAAAGCGATTTAACCCCTCAGCGACCAGTAAAATCAAACCCAGCCAGATACCCACGAGGGAAATTTGCAGCCATACAGTGGGAATTTCGGAAAATATAGACACGATATTTAGGAAAAACTTAGAGCGGGCAATGTTTATAACTTTAGTGGAAATAGGAAGGTGAAACGATCGATCGAGCCATAGAAATAGCAGGAAAAACGGGCACTCCTGCTAAACCACTACTATTTTGGCGAATTCGCGCCTTGTTACACAGGCGCTCCCAAGGGGATGCCTTTGTTGTCAACCACAGCGACGGCTTGTCGCAAGGCTGCGGTACGATCGCTCATGACATGCTCTGGCGCAATCAGATCCAACAATCCCAACTTCTGCAAGCGCTGCTGAATTTTCTCGCTGGCACCGACGATGTAAACCTGCAAACCCTTATCGCAGGCATCGCGAATCGCATTTTCGATCGCCAGCGAAGCCGTCACCCCCAGCATGGGCACAGCAGTCAGATCCATCACCAAAGCATCCGCATCCTTCATAGCATTGTGTTCGCGGGAAATCGCCTTCGACAACCCAAAAATCATCGGGCCGCTCAAGCAGAACAGCAACACGCGCCCCCTACCCCGATCCAAGAGTTGCTTCTCCTCCTGACTGAGGACCACATCATCATCCGTATCGGAAATCAGCTTCACTCCCGCAGACTGCAAACTACTCAACCGTTCGATAGTCAGGATATTGGCAATAAAGACGCCCACACCCACCGCCACAATCAGATCCACAAACACAGTCAAAAACAGCACCCCGTACATGATCAGGGAACCCTTAACAGATACTTTGTGCGATCGTTTCAGGAAACTCCAGTCAAGAATATCAATCCCCACCTTCAGCGCAATCCCCGCCAACACCGCCATCGGAATCGGTTCAGTTAACTTCGCCGCGCCCAAAACCACCACCAGCAGCACCAACGCCCGAGTTAAACCCGACAACGCCGAAGTCGCGCCTGTTTGGATATTGACCACAGTTCCCATCGTTGCCCCGGCCCCCGGTAAGCCACCGCAGATCCCCGACATGATATTGCCAATTCCTTGACCGATCAACTCCTTATCGGACTTGTGCTCAGTCCGCGTCAGACTGTCCGCCACCACCGCCGTCAGCAAGGTATCGATACAGCCCAGCATCCCCAGCATCACCGCATTCACAAACATCACCGTGAGTTGACCGGCGGAAAAAGTCGGCAATTGCAAGGGAGGCAGTCCCACCGGAATTTCTCCAATCCGGCGAATATCCGCGCCCTGAAACACAGTCAGGGAAATTACCGTGCCGACAATCAGCGCTATCAATTGCGGGGGTACGATTTTCTTCAGCTTTTTGGGCATCAGGAAAATAATTGCCACCGTCAAGATACCGAGAATTGCTTCCGGCGGATTTACGTTTGCCAGCAACTGCGGAATTGCCATAAAAGTGCCCAAAACACCTCCTTTGGGAGGGGCTTGACCCAGAAACGGTGCAATTTGCAGAATTATCAAAATCACGCCAATTCCCGACATAAAGCCCGAAATCACGCTGTATGGCATCAGGGTGACGTATTTCCCTAGCTTGAAAATACCAAAGATGATTTGAAACAACCCCGCCAGCATCACAACGGTAAACGCCATTGCTAGCCCTTGTTCGGGATTGCTGGCGGTGAGGGATGCGACGATCGCAGTCATCACCACAGTCATCGGCCCTGTGGGTTCCGAAATCAGTGTTGGGGTGCCGCCAAACAGCGCCGCAAAGAAGCCAACACAAATGGCACCGTACAGTCCCCCGATCGGCCCGATTCCCGAAGCGACCCCGAAGGCGAGGGCCAGGGGCAGCGAGACAATGGCAGCCGTGACACCGCCGAAGATGTCGCCCTGGAGATTATTGAAACTAATCCGATTAGTTATTGACATGAGTGGTGCATTAATAAAATAGACAGAATTTAACAATGCTGACTTTGATCCCTTCACCCACTCTCAGGGCAAAAGTTTTCCCTAATCGCCTGACAGATAGCACAAGCAGGGCAGACCCAAGGAAAGGTCTGTACTCGTCCCCGATCGATGTCAAAGTCGTAAATACTTAATTTTCAGTATTTCTTAATTTCTTAATTTAATCTAAAACGTGTCTGATCGAATTTTTATTTTTAGCCTACTCTCTCAAGGCTCCCCGAAAAGTTTTCTATCGAGCCAAATCTGAGCAAATCTCAATGCCAAACAAAACCCCCTACTCTAATAAATTAATATCTTATATCCTGCTGATAATTAATAACTCTTATTGATGGTTACGATCGCGAATTAAATAATTTACACTCTTGAAAGTGGGATGGGCGTCCCGCCCGCCGTTTCTGGACGGGCTATAAGATCCCATCCCACAAGAACCATCACGCATTCTAAGTTATTTAATTCTCATGCCTTATTTAATCAACTCTCGCACAAACTCAAACGCTTTTGGACGCAACTCGACCGGCAGCAGCGACAATCCCAAACCTGCCCACATTTTCGCCGCAGAAACAGACTTTCCCTCCCGCACCATCCGGCGTCCTTTTGCAGTTTCACCCACCTCAATCAGCCGCAAACCCAGCGCTAATTGAGTTTCTGCAATCCTTTTGAGCCTGACTGTTTCCAACTTCTCGGAATCAAATTCGTAGCCGGTCAAATAGCGCAATTTATCGCTTAAATACGGAATTGCCCGATCGACTCCTTGCTGTCCTGCATGAACTCGATACTCCATCAACAGCTCCGGCAAGTAATAGCACTTTTTGCCAGCAATCGCAAGTCTTACAAACAAATCGTTATCTTCGCAATTTTGCAAATTCGGCCGCAGAAATCCCACTTCTTCCAGGGCGCGGCGCCGAAACAAAGTCGCCCCTATTTGCAAACTTTGTCTGAGAAAAACAGCAGATAGCAAATCCTCAATAATTCCAGCCGACAACTCGGTGCGCCCCCACCGCTGCGAATTGAGTTTCGTCTGGTTTTCATCTATATAATTGTTAATGTCGATCACCCAGTGATCTGTACTGACAAAATCGATGCTGGGGTCTTTATCTAAAATAGCAGATGTCCGCTCTAGAAATTGCGGGCTGAGGCGATCGTCATCGTCAAACTTGATAAAATATTTGCCCCTTGCAGCAGCAAAGCCCGATCGCATATTATTACTCTTGCCGATATTCTGCGGGTGGCGAATGTAGCGAATCGGGCGATGGCGTCCCGCCCCGCAAGCTACGACAAATTCCGACATCAACAAAGGAGTGCTGTCAGTAGAACCATCATCACAGATAATTAATTCAAAATCTGTATAAGTTTGATCTAGCACGCTGGCGATCGCACAAGCCAGCAGATGCACTCGATTGTAAGTAGGAATGCAAACGCTAATTTTAGGCACTAACTTAGACAATTTTAGATTTTAGATTTTAGATTTTAGATTGCTAAAAAGTGACTAAGCTGTTGTACATCTAATTTGACAGTCATTTTTTATACAATTATTATTGTGGAACTGGCCCCAGAACCCGGATCTGGATTCAATTTAAATGCGTAGCAGCTTACAATTTGGTATTAACACTTTTGGGTCCAGGAAAATTAACTTTAACTCAAACGAGCCGTACATTCGAGAATTAACTTTTGATTCACCAAAGCAAACGGTTGAATTTCCAAAGCGCGACGAAAAGCTTGAATAGCATTTAGGTATTCTCCCAAGGCAGCGTAGCACAAACCCAGACCGTGCAACGCCCCAAAATGCACCGGGTTCAGTTTGAGGACAATTTCGCAGTCGTCGATCGACTTTTTATAATTTCCTTGAGTATAGTGAAGTACGGCGCGTCGGTTCCAAGCTTCCGCAAAATCCGGCGCTTCCGCAATCAATTTCGTCAGCAAATCCAAAGCGTGGTGAACATCGCCTGCATCCAGCGAAACTTGCGCTCGCCTGAGAATTTGCATCCCATAGTCACCTTTCTGGTTAAACCAAGTGTGCCAGAGTTCAGTAGTTGCCTGATCGCGAACACTTTCGTCGGACTTTTTCAAGTCTTCCAGCAGCGCCTTAAGAGATAATTCGTCCATAGGTGCGAAGATTGTAAAAAAAAAACGTTTTATCAATCAATTTTATCGCGCAAGCGGCAAATTTATTTATCCCACATCCCATGAAGATTTTAATGCTTTCCTCAACTTTTCCCTATCCGCCCAGCCGCGGAGGAACTCAGGTAAGGACGTTTAATTTATTACAATACTTGAGCCAGCGACATGAGGTAATTCTCGGCACTGTACGATCGCCCGATGTCACCGACGCACAAATCGACGCATTGCGCCAGCAAGTCACAGAATTAGCAGTTTTTCCCAACCCGCGATTACCCCCCCAACCCCCCCTTGCTAAGGGGGGGCTAAGACTCCACCAGGAGACTGAGGAAGGATTCTTACCTCCCCCCCTTAACAAGGGGGGGACTGAGGGGGGGTTATTTCCTGCCCTTAACCAGGGGCTTGAGGAGGGCTTCTTGCCTCCCCCCCTTAACAAGGGGGGGACTGAGGGGGGTTTCTCTGAAATAATAGGAAAATTCCACAGATTCGGTCGATTTTTGTTGTCCGGGACACCTCCGAACGTCCTCTCAAGCTACTCCCAAGCAATGCAGAATTGGGCAGACGAATTAGTAACAGCAGGCAAATGCGATGTTGTCACCTGCGAGCACAGCGTTAACGAGATTTACGTGCGTCCAGAATGGCGACAAAAAGTGCTGACAGTGGCAAACATTCACAGTTCCGTTTGGGGAACTTGCAGGGAAATGTTAGCAACCGGCACCTCGGAAAAACCCCTGCGGGATCGACTAAATTTACCCCTACTCGCCCGCTACGAAAAACGCTACTGTTCCAAATTCTCCCGCATTGTGGCGACAACATCCACAGACAGAGAGCAACTCCTCGAATTACTGTTGCCTCCGGTTCGAGTGCCAGGAAAACAAGATTTTTTTGTACCTCCCATAGATGTAATTCCTAACGGCGTGGATTTAACTCAATTTCCGTACCGGTCGATCGATCCGGGAGGACACACCTTAATTTTTGCAGGCGCAATGAACAATTTGCCCAATATTGACGCGGCGCGGTTTCTCAGTTTGCAAATACTGCCGCCTTTGCAGCAGCGCTATCGGGATGCTACCCTCACCCTAGTCGGGGCTTCGCCAGTCCCGGAAGTGCTCGCCTTGGGAGAACTTCCCGGAATTCAAGTAGTAGGTCGGGTGCAAAGGGTGGCAGAATATTTGCATCAAGCTGCTGTTTGTGTGGTGCCGATGCGGATAGGTTTTGGGATTAAAAATAAAACTTTGGAGGCGATGGCTGCGGGAACTCCCGTGGTTGCTAGCGATCGAGGTTTGGAGGGTTTAGCCGTCGATGGCGGCCCACAACTGATAAGGGCCTTGCGGGCGAACAATGTTCAGGAGTATGTTGAGGCGATCGCCAGTTTGTTTGAAAATCAGCAGCTAAGACAGGAGCTCTCTGTCAACGCGCGATCGCTCGTTGACAGCCAATACACTTGGGATATCATAGGTCGGCAGTACGATCGGCTATTGCAATTTTAAACTCTAAATTCTAAAATCTAAATTCTAAAATGGCATGATGGAACACAAAATTAACCCCTCAAAAAATCGAGCCAAACCCCCAGAAAATCCCAAAGTTGCTCCTCCCCCGACAAGACGCCGTCGCCAAACCCGACGCCCCAAAAATCTTCAAGAGTCCCCGCTTCCAATACCTACTCCCCGAACTCGCGCCAGATATCCCTGGAAAAGACTGATAGCTAATTTGACAGCCCTCAGCATCTTGGGTGGCTGTGCAGCTTTAATGGGAGGCGGCGCTTGGCTGAGTTATCAGCTAATTGTCGATCCCAATGGCAACAAGTTGATCTCTCAATTTGTGCCGGAATGGTCGCGCCTGCCTACAGGTAGCAGAGATTCGATCCAAACTCTCGATCAAATCAAAGCCAGCATCCGCAAATTGGGATTCGTAACCGGAGAAGCCCTGCCGCTTCCCGTCGATCAATCCCGCGATAATTCTATTGCCGATTTGCTATTACCGGTGATGGTAGAAAGAACTGTTAAGGCTTCTACTGTTTGCAAAAATCCTTGTCGTCAAATTGTCGAACTTCGGGTGTACAAGCGAGTGCAATTTCCCGATCGCAGTTCCGATAAAGAGCAGTATTTCCAACTAGCAAGTTCTGTGAATGTAGAAGGCCCTGCAGAATCTTTTGTCATTGCTTCTTTAGCTGACTCTACATCTAACAATCAAGCCTCCAATCAGTCGCTACCCCTAACAGAACTGCGCCGCTTTGATGGCAAGCCCCCCGCATCGGGCATTTGGTTTAATGTCAGCGGTCAACTAAAGCAGGGCGACAAGAAAATTCCCTACGGACAAGTCGTTCGCTACAACCCCAGCCAAAATCATTTAATGCCGCTGTTGGAGTGGGCGAGTGCGGCTGGACAACCGCCGAATTGGCAGCAAATTGTTAAGGGCGAAAACCCGCAGTTGGCGATCGACCAAACAGTTGGTTTAGAGCCGCAATTTACCCTTTATCAAATTGGCCCGCGCAAATTTTTGCCCAACCCAGTTCAGTTAACGGCGATTTCTTTAGAAGAAATTGCCTTCAATGACGAGACTTACAAAAATGGGCTGCGACTGGCGAAAAGCGGCCTGTGGTCTCCAGCATTAAATGTCATGCGTGTGGCGAAGGGGAAAGCCGGCAAAAATTGGCCCGCAGTCGCGCAAGCTCAGCTAGAAACGATCGAATTTCACGCTAAAATCACTCGGGCTCAGGCGATCGCATCTTGGGCCAGTCCCGGTCAACAAGTTCTCGCAGAATTAATCGACGGCCGCTGGACTGAAGCTTTGCAAGTATTTGAAGCCGATCCGAGCAACTCTCACGAAATAGCCACAACCCTCAAAAATGACAGCGGGCGGATCTGGAACCGCATCGACGCCGCCTTGAGAGTGAATGCCGCTGACGCCGATGTCAAGGCTTGGGGCGCCCTGATTGTAGCTTCTCAAGACGGCACTCGCGAAGCGATGAATTGGCTCGACCAGCAATCAGATACTGACAGCGAAACAAGAACTCGAATTCGGAATTTGGTCAACAAACTTCAGGAAGCAGTTTCTCAGGCGGAAAGTTTAGAAGACCACAAAAGTCAAATTATGGGTTCTGCTACTTTAATTAACAGTGTCAATCCCGCTGAGTGGCTGGAACCAGAACCGAACAATGAGTTAAAATTGGCAGGAGAACAAGTTTGGTATCAGGTGCAGGTAGCAAGTTTTTACGACGGTAGCCGCTGGGTTAATTCACCATTTTCTGATGTACAAGTGAGTTCTTTTCCTGCTACTCAAGTCAAGTGGCTCTGGGGGCGGCTAGGATTACAGGCTGACCCCAAGATTAAGATTGAGGTAGCGATGGCTAACGGTCAACAAAGAGTTGCTGTGGGAACGGTGAAAGCAGTGCAGATTCAAGACGGAAGTCTGCGCTTGCTGGCGGCGGTTGACAAGCGATCGTAATCTGGCAGAAAGCCTTCGGCAGATAGAACAGTCCCGGAGACACTCTTGATATTACAGCGGATTCCAGGTTTATAAAGTACACCCCAGAAACCGGGTTTCTTCTGGATTTCTCGCCAGAAACCGGTTTTATTCAAGAAACCCGGTTTCTCTGTACTTCACTTACCTGGAAAGTGCTGTATGTCCGGTCGATTACCCATAATACGGTAGGGGATCCCCTCACGAAAAATATCTGCCAATAAATGACAATCTCAAAAACCCGCCCTTTTAATCGCGGTCACTCGATCGGACATGATATGACACAAAGAAACCGGGTTTTTTTACCATTTCTGCCGATCGCAACAGAAGTATTTTCGTAAAAAAACCCGGCTTCCTTCCACCTGTACGTCCAAAACTCGGAAAAAGGAAAATTCTTTCTCTTGCCTCTCCCGCAACTCGGACAACAATGCAGACAAAAATTTTGTTAATTTAATTAATTAACACAACCTGTGCACAAAAAACCCACAGATGTCAAATCGCGCCCTTTTTAGAGAGTGCTGCAATCATCTGCCGTTTCACTGCTTTAGCCCAAAGCTCAAACTCCAAACTGTTGATATTCTGAATTTTCACTTCCTCAACAGGCTGAGTTGGGGCTTCCTTCTGTGCTGTAGTCTCCATTGTTTTTTCCCTCGTCAAAAAATGTTAGTAGTCGCTCGCAAACGCTTAGCATCATACATCTATTTTAATAACTAATTCTGGCAAGAAATTACACTAAAGGCATAGAATTTAACCATAAAATGCAGTAAATACATCTAGATCATGCAATTTACGAATTTAATGTAATAAAACCCTACAAGCCATGTTATATATAGGCTTTTCTTGACATTAAAATTTTACAACTTACATTATATCGCACTATCAAACCACTGCTTATGTTAGTAAAGTTATTTTTAAATGAATGTATTGACATATACAGCAGAAAATAATTTTATTGAATTCACATAGTCCCGTAAAGTCGATCGCCCGCATCTCCCAGTCCGGGTACAATATAGCCATGCTCGTCCAAACACTCGTCAACAGCAGCCGTATAAATCTGCACGTCAGGGTGTTGTTCGTGAAAGTGCCCCACTCCCTCCGGTGCCGCCAGCAAGCACAAAAATTTAATAGACTTCGGATGAACTTCTTTCAGCCTATCCACTGCCGCCACTGCTGAATTACCAGTAGCCAGCATCGGATCGACAATTAAAACATCTCGCTGTTCGATATCCTGGGGAACTTTGAAATAATATTCAATCACCATCCGAGTTGTCGGATCGCGGTACAAACCAATATGTCCTACCCTCGCAGACGGAATCAGCTCTAAAATACTATCTAACAGTCCCTGACCAGCACGCATAATCGAAATAATCACAATTTTCTTTTCAGCAGCCAGCACCGGTGCATTCATTTTCGCGATCGGCGTTTCTATTTGTTCGTATTTTAGCGGCAAATCTCGCGTCACTTCATAGGCTAGCAGCATTCCAATCTCTTTGAGCAATTGGCGAAATTTCGCCGTACTCGTTTGAGTTTGCCGCATCAGAGTTAACTTGTGCTGTATCAAAGGATGGTCAATGACAGTAACTTTAGCACTCATTTTTTTGAATAATTAATTGGCTTTATTATAACTTATCAGCCATCGAGGCATTCTTGACGCAAAAAAAAACCGATTTCTGCGGCCCCTGCGTCCTGGACTACTTATATCAAACCCTATTGAAAACACGAATACCGCGCGAATAAAATTGCTCCGACAATTACCTTTCATCCCCCCAGAGCGACACTAAGGAATGAAAATTAAATAACTTCCACAAGATTGTGGGACGGGCGGGACGCCCATCCCACAATAACAATTAAAATTGTAAGTTATTTAATTCGCGATCCTAAGCCAGTTTTAAATCGGAATCTCAGGGGCCAAACTAACTACAATGTTCGAGATAGCTTAGCCACTATAGCGAATGTTTGGTCTCGCTGTGGTGATAGTGTAAATATGAGAGTAAATGCTGCAATGACAGCCCGCGGTGCCGGCATGGCCACCGTTGACTCCTTCGATTTGGCTCATCGCGGTTTAGTTTATCACGTCAAATATCGCACTTGCCGCTAAGCAGCTTGTTGGGAGTGTAGTGTGAGGTATAGTTTTCAGGTTTGAATTTGGAATTTTTAATTTTAAGTTGGAAGAGGGAATAAATTTCCCTCTTCCTTCTTGCTTCTTCCCTCTTTCTTCTTCCCTCTTGCTTCTTCCCTCTTCTTGACATCCGTTACATCTGATATCTTGCACCATTGTCAGCAACAGGCTTTTCGGCCTGTTCCACAAGAAAATCTACTCTTTGTGGAACGGGCCGAAGAGCCCGTTCTTGAGAATGGTGCAAGATGTGAGTTACATCCGTTACATCCGTCGAGCGAATCCGTTGCCGAACTTCCCTTTTCCTTCTTCCTGACATCCGTTATATCCGTCGAGCGAATCCGTTGCCGAACTTCCTTCTTCCCTCTAAAACACAGTCCCGTCACTTTCAATCTGAATTGGCGGCACTCCACCAGGCCTCAATTCGCCCGCAATTTTCCGCCCCGCCGCCCAAGTTCCTCCTTGCAAAATCTTCACCAGCGGCAATTCTTCCGCACTCAAATGCAGCTTTTCTCGAATAGCAGCGGCAATTTTATCTAAAAGATTCACAGTCAGCGATCGCCATTCTACTATAACTTCCGAACCAGGCAAGTAACTCTGTGCAAAAATAGCCGAATCTTTGGGCTGCAGCAGCCCGATATCCAAACACAAACCGCCGTTGCGGTACTCCGGCAATCCCGTTAACTCATCCAATCCCGCGACTTCTAAACCAACTTCTTGCAGCGGTTCCAACAGCGAATAAGTCAACCACTGCGAGAGTTTGTGAAACGGCACCAATTCATCTCCCAGATTTTCTCCTGTTAAAGCCGGATGCCGCCAAACATCGCCTAAATTAACGCCACCAATTGCATATCTTCCCGGCCAAATTTCCCCAAAACCTGTCAAAACAGCGCTCAATACTTCAGTAGCATTCACAGTTTTGTCTCCCGAAACCCGACTGTCGAGCAAGTATTTTGCCAAATTGCCGGGACGCGGGTTTTCGCTACCAAATAATAATGGATGCTGGCAAATCGCCTTCCCCAAACGCTGCAATAATTCTAATCTGCCTGTTAAACCAACTAGCGGATTGTCTCGACTTACCTGAAATCCAGCAGCTAAGGCTTCTAGTTTTAATTGAGAAAGTCCGCGAAAATCAGCTTGCCAAGGAAAATCGGGATTGCTGGAAAAAACACCTTGACAAAACATCCGCAAGCTGGCTATTGCTAACCCTTCAGAACGGCGGTAAACCTGTCCGGTTTCGGATTCGCAATACTGCCAATCTGCACCAGCACCGGCATCAAGCAAAACGCTGACAATGGCTAAATCAAATTTGATCTTAGCTTGCTCTATGAGTGCAAATTTGGCTATTGCTGCATCCAATTCGGCGATTCGCGACAAGTTGCCGGCTTCAAAATGTCGCCAGCGACTGTGAAAGGGAATGTTAAAATCGGGATATTGTTGGCGCGTGGTGTCAATTACATAATTTGCTGCTTTGTCGAGTTGGGATAAATCGACACGGAAGTAGCGAAGTTTGTCGTGGCTGGCTAAATCAAAAAGCCGATCGCACTTTTGACGAATAGCAGCCGGCGTTCTCAGATATTCTACAGTCTCAAGTTCACTATTGCCCAAGTTCATACTACCAAACAGCGGTAAACATCATTTTCTTGAAAAAAGTCAAACTGACTGTAATCTAAAAGATTATCTAAAATCGCATTTTTATCGATTTTGATCAGCTTATATTCCCACTTAGACCCGCTGACTTCGCGTTTTATTTGATCGGAAACTATGACCGAATTTCTTTCTCTACCCGGACATACTATTTTACTTAAATCTTCCAGCCTGTCGGCTATGTGAATATCTTTTCCGTAAGTGCAAGACCTAAATATATATAAATTTCCCTTAGCAACTCCCACCGACAAGCCGCAAGGTATTTGATTGGCGTCAATAAAAAGTTTCCAATTCTCGCACAGACTTTCCATTGCCGCTAAGGCTGAGTGAGCTTCCGGGAAAGTCAACAAATGCGAATCGCCAACAATACTCCGAATTGTGCCGCCGTATTCTTCGCAAATTGTTTTTTCAAAAGTATCAAAGTTGGTGAGCAAATATTCCACATCTTTGATCGAATTAGATTCTTGATAGGCTATAAAACCTCTCAAATCTGCTTTAATTATTGCTTGATTCTTGATAATTCGCGTTTTGTAACTTTGGTCAACTTTGTAAACTTTTTCAGGTTCGCTCATCCCTTTCAAAGAAAACTCGTTGACAAAAGACGTTTGCACTTCTGCTTTGTTGAGCGCTAGCCATGCTGCTTGGGACAAATATATTTCATCCGGCGGAGTTACTGATTCTATGCGCGCTGTTAAATTCACCGTATCGCCAAAGATATCTTTATCTTGATGCAAGACATCTCCTAATGTAATCGACACGCGAATAGCCAATCGTTCGTCGTTCGCCTTGCTAGATTGTTGCGCTCTCAATTCTTGCTGCATTTCTATGGCTGCTACCGCCGCTGCTGTGACGCTGGGAAAAATTATCCAAAATGAATCACCTTCCCCTTTAATCACGCTGCCTTCATTTCTGGCGCTAATATCTGAAACAAAAGTTTTATGCTCGTTTAACAAACTACTTAAGTCCGACTGAGATAATTTTTTGACTCTGGCGGTATATCCACAAATATCTGTTTTTACGATCACACTAGAACGCAAATTAGCCATAACCTACCCTGACTGATCAAAAACCAGCAATAATTTTATGTGGCCAAGACGCGATAGTTCGCGTCCGATCGCGTCTTAGCCCTCTCAATCTCCTAAATCGCGTCCGATCGCTTCTGCAAGAATTGTAGCATCTGGCACAGGGTCAGGCGTGTAGTAGCCGGCGGCTTTTTTGGCGACGATTTCGACTTGTGCGTCTGCAGGAATCCAATCTTCAGGAATGGGGATGCGATCGACCACCTGAATGCCAGAATTGATAATCGCATTGTATTTCATATCGCTCATAGAAACTAAACTGTCAATGCGAGAGATCCCCAACCAGTGCAGCACGTCTGGCATTAGTTCTTGAAACCGCATATCTTGAACTCCCGCAACACATTCAGTGCGCGTAAAATAGGCATCAGCTCGATCGCCGCCTTCCTGCCGTTTTCTGGCATTGTACACCAAAAACTTAGTCACTTCCCCCAAAGCTCTCCCTTCCTTGCGGAAGTAAACTATTACCCCAGAACCGCCGGATTGTGCAGTTTGGATGCAAATTTCCATCCCGTGTACCAAATAAGGGCGACAAGTGCAGATATCCGAACTGAAGACATCTGAACCGTTGCATTCATCGTGTACCCGTACCGCCAACTGCTTATCGGTGTCAGAAATATTCCCGACATCGCCAATAATATAAACCGTAGTTCCGCCAATTGGTGGCAAGAAAACGTGTAAATCTGGCCGCGTCACTAAATCCGAGAACATTCCGCCTGTTTGCTCGAACAGGACACGGCGGAGAACGCTTTCTTGGGCGCCGATTCGCCTCGCAATTCCCGGCAAATACCACACCGGATCGATCGCAATTTTAGTTACTGCTAAATTGCCACCTGCTTTGACTATTTTGCCATCAATTTGCACTCGCCCCTTAGCGATGGCATCTTGCAATTCCGGCATATTAATGTGAGCTTTAGTGACAGCAATTGTCGGTCGAATATCGTATCCCTGCTGGAGAAATGAAGTATAAACTTCGCTAACCAAACCCCCAAAGGGATCGAGAGAAACAATCAAATTGCGATCGCCCCAACTCGGATGCGGCCCGATGTGTGCCGCCGGAGAGGTGTTGGTAAAATCGGGGCGGTGATCGGCTTGGAGTGCGCCGGAAGCAACTGCTAGCGCGCGATAAACAGAGTAGGAACCCGAATGAGTGCCGATCGCATTCCGGTGAGACGATTTGGTAAGGCTACCAATAACAGGCCCCCGTTTCAGGGGATCGATTTCTCCCCAGTAAATGGGATGAGGTTTTGTGCCGGATCTGTCGGGATGGGATGTTAAAACTATATGCTTGGGTTTAGACACAGTTTTTTTGGGATCTTGCTATGGATGCTGCTGTTAGTTGTAAGCCGAATCGCAATCTGAAACAGTGATTCATCATACCAACCGTACACACCTCCCTGGTTGAAACAATCGCGCTACACACACACAAACCTTTCTCGGCTTGGGTTGCACGATAACAAGAGGTTTTCGTCGGATTTGATATAAGGATCGCGAATTAAATAACTTACAATTTTAATTGTTATTGTGGGATGGGCGTCCCGCCCGTCCACTCATGACGGGCTATAAGAGCCCATCCCACTTTCAAGAGTGGAAGTTATTTAATTCTCATTCCTAAGTCCAGAGTTCGATCTTGGACAGTATAGCCAACACCAAAGACAGCACAACTGCCAAATGGCAAGTGTGAAGTTTTAAGAGATGCGCGAAAAAAAAAGATTTGAGATTCTGAGCCGCCGACGTGCACTCAATCTCAAATCTCAAATCTCAAATCAAATACTTTTGGTAAAAACGTCTTAATCCAGGCTTTGAGGGTGACAGAATTCCATTAAAATTGCCTCACCTTCGCCGCGCGAGTCCAATTCCTTCGCCATGCACTCAACACGTTCTTCCGAAAGGAAGAAGCGGGTAACTTTGTGCGGTACAAACCACCGATAGCGCTGCCACAAACAGATAGAGTAACGAAGGGCATCCGGCAAAGAGTATGTGTAATTTCGCTGAATTGCCAAACCAGCCTTTTCCCCGGCTAGAGCCAAAGTTTTTGGAGTGTAACCGATCAGATTGTAGGGATAATCGGTGCTGTGCCAGCGCCAGCCCAGCTTGCGCGCGTATTCGCTATCAGCGTTCGGTACAGCCACCCAAATGTAACCGTTTGGAGCCAGCAACTGCCTCATGCAGTCGAGTGTTTCAACGGGAAAAGGCGTTGCTCCCAAAACGTGTGAACAGAGTATGACATCAAACTTTTCGTCAGTACCTTTTTCTGCAACGTATTCTTCTACAGTGCCGGTGAAAACATCGACACCGCATTCGCGGGCTGCTGCTGCTGCTGAGGAGCTAGGCTCAATTCCTGCTACCTCAACTCCGAGTTTTTTGAAGACTTGGATAATGGAACCTCCCCCGCATCCTACGTCTAACAGCCGCTTGCCTACAGGGATAGGAATGTGTCGGTATTCATTGAGTTTTTTAGCTTGTTTTACTACGTCTTCTTCCTCTGGTACGTAAGTATTGTAGCACTGCCAGCCCTCGGGGTAATAATCGCTCAGTTCATCCCATGTCGGGCGGGGATTTACGAATACTAAGCCACAATCTTCGCATCCGTAAACTGACCATTTAGGAGCCTCTTTTGGTTGGCGGGCTGTCCCGGCTGTGTACTGGAAGCTGATTTTTTGGGAGCTGCAAACTGGGCAATTTGTAAATTTTTGCATGGTTCAGTTTCACGATTTGTACAGTTGCTAAGGGCAGTGGAACGACCACAATTTATTACCATTAGCTGAGCTGGTAGAGTGCACCACTGCAAACAGATCGAAAACTAGGTTTATTTGCAAATCAGTATTTGTAGATGCTTGGGTTGTTGGCGCTCGCCCCCCGATTAAGCGGCGCTGTACAATTTTATGTCTAAATGGTTAGACTGAGAAGGTAGCATTTGTTACCTATAAGACAACCGACGCTCAACAGACAATGATTGTCGGTAGCGTTTTTGCGGTTGGGCTAAATTCTTACAAAAATACTAACTCACAAAATTAATGTTGCCAAGTACATCTAATTATTTGCTCAAAAATGGTCGCGTACCCACGTCTCTTCTAGAGATGAAATCGATCGCCCCGTCAGCTTCTACTGTCGCCACAACGGGGAGTGAGAACAATTTTTGTTTGGTGGATTTGGAAATTGCAGCAGGGACGATCGCCCAAATTATCCCAGTAGGTAGAAAACCTGTATCCTCCTCTGGAGATATCCCAGTTGTAGATTTGCACCGCGGCTTAGTTTGGCCTTGTTTTGTGGATATGCACACCCATTTAGACAAAGGCCACATTTGGGAACGATCGCCCAATCCCGATGGAACTTTTGCCAGCGCGATCGAAGCGGTAGGCGCTGACGCTCAAAAAAACTGGAATGCAGACGATGTTTACCGGCGAATGGAGTTCGGCCTCAAATGCAGCTACGCCCACGGAACCAAGGCTATCCGCACTCACATTGACAGCGCGGGCAAACAGGGAACCGTTAGTTGGGGAGTATTTGAAGCGCTGCAAGCCGAATGGGGCGATCGGCTGATCTTGCAAGCAGTTTCCCTGGTTTCCCTCGACTATTTCCTGACACCAGCCGGCGAAAAATTAGCCGATCGCATGGCCCAAACCGGCGGCATTCTCGGCGGAGTCGCCTATATCAACCCCGACTTAGACAAACAACTCGATCGAGTTTTTGCCTTAGCCAAAGAACGAAATTTAAACCTCGACTTCCACACCGACGAAAACGACGATCCAGATTCAGTAACACTGCGGGAAGTCGCAAAAACCGCCATCCGCCATCAATTTTCCGGTCAAATCATCTGCGGACACTGCTGTAGTTTAGCTGTACAACCGCCAGATTTAGTAACAGAAACTATCGCATTAGTCAAGGAAGCAAATATTGGCATTGTCAGCTTGCCGATGTGCAACCTTTACCTGCAAGACCGAGAATCTCAGCGTACACCTCGCTGGCGAGGAGTGACACTGCTGCACGAACTCAAAGCAGCCGGAATTCCCGTTGCAGTTGCTAGCGACAATTGTCGCGATCCGTTTTACGGATTTGGCGATCATGATGTTTTGGAAGTCTTTAATATGGCAGTCCGCATCGCTCATTTAGATAGGCCCTATGGAGACTGGCCCTGTACAGTGACAAAGACTCCTGCAGATTTAATGGGATTGCCGAAGTTAGGACGAATTGCAGTTGGTTTACCAGCAGATTTGATTTTGTTTAAGGCGCGGAATTTCAGCGAATTGTTATCTAGAGCGCAGGGCGATCGTACAGTCTTGCGGCAGGGTAAAGAAATTGATACAACTTTGCCCGATTACCGGGAACTCGATGATTTATTAGCAACTGAAATCTGACATTTTGTACGAATATCAAGAACAGGCTCTCCGGCCTGTTCCACAAAAGATGAATTTTCTTTCTACTCGTTACTAGGCAGAGCCGGGAAAGCAGTTAATTGAGTTTTGTGGAACGGGCCGGAGAGCCCGTTCTTGACAATCGTGTAATATGTAGGTTTCAAAAATCATTTAGCCTTGGTATATTGTCAATTTGCAACTATTTTGATATAAATATAAAAGCTAATTCGAGTGAGGATGTTTTAAGTGAAAGCAGTTATTTTATTGTCGGGAGGGCTAGATTCCTCAACAGTTTTGTATCAAGCCAAAGCCGACGGCTGCGAGTGTTATGCTATTTCCTTTGACTACAAGCAAAGACATCGGCGGGAGTTGGAATCAGCAAGGGCGATCGCACTTTCGGCAGCGGTTAAGGCACATCAGATAGTAAACTTTGACTTAACACTGTGGGGCGGTTCCGCTTTGACGGATAATGAGATGGAATTGCCTCGCGATCGCACTCTTGGAGAAATGTCTCAAAACATCCCCACTACCTACGTTCCAGCTAGAAATACGATCTTTCTCAGTTTTGCCCTCGCCTACGCAGAAACTCTACAAGCCGATCGTATTTACATCGGCGTCAACGCTTTAGATTATTCCGGCTATCCCGACTGCCGCCTCGATTACATTCAAGCCATGCAGGAAGTATTTCGGTTAGGAACAAAGCAGGGAAGAGAAGGAGAAGCTATTAATATTGTAACACCTTTGATCGAACTTAAAAAAACCGAAATTATTCAATTAGGCAACAAATTAGGAGTACCTTGGGAGCAAACTTGGTCTTGCTATGCAGGCGGGGAAAATGCCTGTGGCGTTTGCGATTCTTGTCGGTTGCGGCTGGCTGCTTTTGAGGAATTGGGATTGAAAGATCCGGTGCCTTACGCTTAAAGATGACTTACGCACGACGGCCCAGAAACCGGGTTTTTTCGAGTCTCTTCGCTTCGCCCGCCGAAACGGTAAAAAACCCGGTTTCTAAGCATCGCAGCGGGTGGTCAATCGATTTGAGATTTTAGATTTTAGATTTTAGATTGACCCCACGGATAAATGCGGGGGCTTGAGGATTTTAGATTTTCGATTTTGGATTGATTCCACGGATAAATCCGGGGGCTTGTACCATCAAGAAATTCCTGGTCAGAAACCGGGTTTTTTCGCAAGAATATGTTACAGATGGCAGAAACTGCCAAAGACCCGGTTTCTTGGGTTTTGATGGGTAAGTCGTGCATGACTAAAATTTTTAAAATTGATTCTTAGTTAGTTTTGAATCATCCGAGTGCTTATTTACCTTCCGGCTCATCCTCAACTTCCAGTTGACTCTCGTCTTCCTGTCCGAACGTAATTTCATTTTGCAGCGAATTCAATGGGACTAAAAGCATATCAGCTATTTGCGATTGTCCTCTAGCCCTGTAGATATCTATCGCTTTCTGAAAATCTTCTACTCCCCCCTGTTTTTCTCCAATTACAGCTCGCATACGAGCACGGATAATATAAGCTTCTACAAAATCCGGATTAAGATTAATTGCTTTAGTAAAAGCTTCAGCAGCTTCCTTATACTGTCCTTTGCGACCGAGGTCAAATCCTTGTTCATAAAGTTCTTTAGCTTCCATCGCATTCCTTAATTTATTTTGAATCAGTAGGCTGCTTATTTGTCTTCCGGCTCATCCTCAACTTCCGGTTGACCCTGGTCTTCCTGTTCATCCTTAATTTCATTTTGCAGCGTATTCAATGGGACTAAAAGCTGATCAGCTATGTCTGATCGTCCTCTAGCCCTGTAGATATCCATAGCTTTCTGAAAATCTTTAACTCCCCCATGTTGGTCTCCAGTTCCAGTCCGAGCATAAGCACGGTAAATATAAGCTTCTACAAAATCAGGATTGAGATTAATTGCTTGAGTAAAAGCTTCAACTGCTTCCTTATACTGTCCTTTGCGACCGAGGTCAAATCCTTGTTGATAAAGTTCTTGAGCTTTCATGGCATTCTTTAATTTCTGCTGTTCATCTCGCTTGCATAAAGGATCGAGTCTATTTACTTGACCTGATGAATCAATTATAAAGCACCCTGGTTGTTCCTGAGCATTCGCTAGAGTCTGAAAAAGAGGTAGACTAATTATTGATTGTTTTTTACAAGCTAAAAATTATGTCTATTGAAGAGCGCCGAGGTATTGAAACAATTGACAGAAACCAAAATCTACTTCTCGTTCGCGCTCCTATTGAGTCAGTGGCGCAAAAGCTTAGTAGGGCGAGACGCGCGGATGTCTGGGAACGGGATATCTACGATCGCGAAATCGAAATTACCGCCGAAAGCTATATTGTATTTCAGTTCCGAGGACACCCTTGGACGATCGTTGAGCAACTGAATCATCATCCCGGTTCCCTTGTATTTGGAGAAGGAGATGCGATCACTCTTTCCAGCTTCCCATCCACTCGCGCCATCTACTACAAATGCAGCGACACTTGCGGTTACATTGGTTATAACTGCTACGACAGAGGTGCATTTGCGGAGATGCTGTACTTTGAGGAAGAAATGGATCTCCTATTCCTCTCTGACTTTCGTGAGGTTAAAGCTGAGGACATTGACAGTGCCTTTCGCTTTACTTACGCTTTTATGGAGGAGCAAGATATCTACATTCCCTTCGTATATTACGAAAATGTGAGGGCTGGCGATCGCGTTAATTTACGCCCCAAAGGCCCAACGTTAGATGATTTAGTACGCAGCGACTTCGAGCGAGTAGATTATGTAGGTATTCGCTAAAATATTCTCAACTAGAAAATTTCGCCACACTACTCACCCCGCTATTCTTTCGCCCTTTCCCCACAACTTCCTCATCCGCTGCTGCAATTCCATCTAAAGTTCGATCGCCCGCAGCCCCTTCCAACAAGTGAATTTGAAGTTGATCCAACCGCGGCCCGGACACAGAAACAACCGTAAGTTCAACATTTTCGCCCCGCCAAACTTCCCCAGCAGCCGGCATTCTTTGCAACTGATAACTCAGAAAACCTCCAATTGTCTGATATTCGTCAGTTACTGGCAAATCCAAATTCAATATTTGATTCACATCATCTAAATTTAACTGCGCTTGCACTAAATAAGTGCGATCGTCCAATACTTGCAAAGCAATTTCTTTATTGTCGGGCGACTGGTAAGTGCGGCCGATAATTTCGGCAATCAAATCCCTCAGTGTTACTAAACCGGAAATGCCGCCAAATTCATCAACTACGATCGCAATTTCTTCCGACGAACTCTGCATCAAAGGCAGCAGTTCCCCCAGCAGCATCATCTCCGGCACAAACCTCACCGAACCCATCCAAGTTACAATTGGCGTGTCGGGAGATAGCAAACCTTCAGCTAGAGGTTTCGCAAGTTGTTTGAACCCAATAATGCCGATAATGTCGTCTAAAGAATCTCCCGTCACGGGATAGCGGGAATGGTTAGAAATCGCCATTTCGTCGAGCAAAGTTTGAAAGGTTGCCGTCTTGGGAAGTGCGACAATGTTAGGCCTCGGCACCATTACTTCTTCTACCCAAACTTCGCCAAATTCAAACACGTTGTTGAGCAATTCTCGCTTTTCTGCTTCCAAGCCGCTGGATTCGCTGGAAGTAGCTATAATTAATTGCAGTTCTTCGGGAGTAACCGGCCGATGTCTTAGATCGTATTCGATGCCCGCAAACCGCAAAAGCGATCGAGTAGATTGATTGAGAAACGACACAAAGGGCTTGAACACACGGGCAATCAATAAACTCGGAGGCCCTAAACTTCTGGCTAGCTGTTCGGAATGCAGCAACGCTACAGATTTGGGAAAGAGTTCGCCCAGTACGATTTGCAGGTAAGCTAGCAACAAAAAAGTTACTATTGGTATGCTAAAAGAATGGGCGATCGCCGACTTGATGTAAATTGGCAGTGGCAAATAGCCGATCGACATTCGGACTAGCACGGCGATCGTACTTTCCCCAATCCAGCCGAGAGCTAAACTAGAAAGAGTGATTCCCAACTGCATTGTCGAAAGCAATCGCTCAATACTTTGCTGCAAAGATTGCACCGTTTGAGCTGCCACGTCGCCGGCATCCACTAACTGATTGATGCGCGATCGGCGTACCGTCACCATCGAAAACTCAGCCGCCACAAAAAAAGCATTAATCGCAATCAGCAACAGCACTGACAGCAACCGCGACAGCACCTCTGTCAAACTCATCGCGGGTAAATCAGATATCTCCTGCACTCTCGCCCCTAAAAGTGACACAATGCTCCCTAAAAAAACTTTCTCGATCAAACCTGAGAATCAGTCTGCAGGTTTGGTCTTCTTTTATATTACTTCGCCACTGGAATGCCAGATATTTGCAACTGAAGTTTTTGACCTGGATAATCTGTCAGCGTCAACGAAACTTCCTTAGCATTTTCTAGCAAAGCTGTGGGAATACTCACCGTACCGTAAAACACCTGCCCGTTGGGGGGGAGTTCCGACGGCAAATCCTCGGCAGTCGCGCTCAGGGCCCGGCCACGATCGTCAGTGACGTTCAAGAAACTGTAGAGAAACCTCACAGCTTGGGAGCCTTCATTTTTCATGCTCACGTCTAGCAGCATGGAATTGTTGCGCTGACTGGACGCGCTTACCTCCAAGGTTATTCCCCCGTCGCGACTGTTCAGGGGAAACTTGGCGCTGGCATTTTGTGCCGCCGGTTTTTTGGCCGCGGCTGCTTTAGAGCTTGCCTTCTCTGTTTTAGTATTTGCCCCGGCCGTTTTTTCGGGATCGCGACCTTCTACCCGTGCTTTGACGGTTGTGAGAATGTCTTTTTCTTTCAAAATGCTCACTTGGTCTTTGCTAGCGGTCTTTCCAGGCTTGCCGCTGCCAGCATTGTTGCTGGGACGAACATCGGGTTGAGTCGTTCCTTGCAAGGCTTCGCGACCTATAGTAAATCCCCAAACAGAACTCGTCACGCCTGCTCCAAACATGAGAGCGAGCAGAATTAGAGTCAGCACTACCGTCGAATTCACTGCCATTGCCTATAAGTTTATGCCGAGTCCTAGAAACTGCTTTGTCCGGTCGATCGGCTTGCCTAAGATTGGCTAACAGGCGATCGGGACTCAGCCGCTCTAAAGATTTTGATTTTTGTTCTCTAGTTCTAGCACGGACTGAGAAATTATGTTATAATTCATTTTGAGTTAGGTCGAAGAAATCGATTTAACGGCAGTTGGCCGAGCGGTTTAGGCAGCGAACTCATAATTCGCCCCAGGCAGGTTCAACTCCTGCACTGCCGATTTTTAATAACTTAGGACGCTCAGCGCCCGAAAAACCCCGTTTCTTCCTAGAGGATTGCTTACCCAAAAGCCCCTATTCTGGTAGAAACCGGGTTTTTTACGTTGTCAGCGGGCGGAAACGAAGTATTTTGCTCGGTGATGGACGCAAAAAGTGGCTTGACGCGCTACTTACAGCGCACCCTAAGTAGTTTATTTAGCTGGACATTGTTTAACAGTCATTTGTGCCCAATCTAAAATCTAAAATCTAAAATCTAAAATCGTATTATCCCTTAATTAACTCCACTCCGTCGCGCCCGTCGATATCTTGAACGTAAACCTTAACTTGTTCTTCCTTTGCAGTCGGCAACTTTTTACCCGTAAAATCCGGCTGAATCGGTACTTCTCGGTGGCCGCGATCGACTAATACCGCTAACCAAATTTTCTCCGGCCGCCCGTAATCGTTTACCGCATTCAAAGCCGCTCGACTCGTTCTGCCTTTATATATAACGTCATCTACCAACACCACGGTTTTGCCCGTCAAATCGAAAGGAATTTCTGTTTTAGCCGGTGTCCGCATCGCAACTCGATCCAAGTCATCTCGATAAAAGGTAATATCCAAAGCGCCCACGGATACTTTGACTTGTTCGAGGACTTCAATTTGATCTGCCAAAATTTGAGCTAAAGGCACTCCTCTACTATGAATGCCCAACAGCACTAACTCCGAGGGATTCCCTGATTTTTCGACAATCTGGGAAGCGACGCGGGTGAGAGTGCGCCTCACTTCATCAGGGGATAAAATTTGGATAATTTTAGTCATGGGTTGCTGCGAGCTAATTGTTGGCTGTTGGCATATCGAACAATTTGAGATTTGAGATTTGAGATTTGAGATTGACTTGACAGATGAATCTGGGGGTTTGAACTAAGGTCAATCGATTTTAGATTTTAGATTTTAGATTTTAGATTTTAGCATTGACTTGCGCGAGATAAATACGTTCGGCAAGTTTCTCGGATACAGGTTTTTTATTTCTGGACGGATGAATCACGTGGCGGGTATCCTCGATGCTTTCGGTCAAAACTTTTTTTGCTTCTGTCGGTGGCTTATATCTGTCTTCTGCTGGGCTTACCCAGAACGGATGAAAAGCAGATGCTGCGATTGCAATGCTTGGAGCGCGAACAATGACAGAAATACGTTATTTATGTCTCCTGGACTGTGCGGGTGAGGTCATCAGTTAGCGACTCAAACATAATAAGGTATAAAAAAGCAATGATAGTCCCAACCAAATCAGAAAGCAATACCGAGTTAATTGCAATGCTTGGCAAATTAGCGGCGCTGCGATCGGGTGAACCGGCTCGCCTAACAGCGCTTTGTGTTTGAGAACTCCGCGATAGGAATTAGTACCTCCTAGTTGCACTCCCAAGATGGCGGCGTAAACGCACTCGCTCCAACCGGAATTCGGGCTGGCATCTTTAACAGCATCTCTCTGACAAATTTGCCAAATGTAAATCGGTTTGCCCGATATAACGGCTAAAGTAATCACTGTTAGCCGGCAAGGAATCCACGTCAGCACGTCTTCTAGTTTGGCGCTAAACCATCCTAAATCAGTGTATGGCGCTTCTTTGTAGCCGATCGTAGAATCTAATGTGCTGGCTGCTTTGTAAGCGATCGCCAAGGGGACTATAGCACTCGCCCACATCGAGTTAGGATCGATCGGCGCACCGGTAACACTTAATAATAGATGTGGCAGAGCGAACCCAAGTAAGGCATAAAATAGCGGTGCTGTCACGCCATCGACTGCATTCTCTGTTACAGTTTCTAACAATGCTCGCAGAATTTCTGGCTCGGATAAGTTTTCGGTATCCCGGCCGACGTAAAGGCTCAACCTTTCTCGCGCCTTGACTAAATCTCCAACATTTAAAGGTGCTAGCACATCCTCTGCTGCCGCCCTCAAACTGCGACCTGCAAAACAGCTTGCCAGCAAAATGGTCTGTATGGCAATACCTAAAAGAGGATGCACCCAACTAGCAGCTTGGACGATCGACCAACTGACAGTATAACTGCCTACAATCAGCCCGATCGCTAGTATTGTACCAGCACCTCGCAGCAGCAGTTTGTGCTGCTCGCCAGCGGGACTATCCCCGGCTTCAGGCATTTTGCCTGCGGGATTATTCCATATATTAAAGACAAGTCGAGTATAACGGTCGATCGCCCAACCCATCGCCTGCACGGGATGCGGCCAACCCCAAGGATCGCCGATCGAATAATCCAACACCGCAGCTAAAATTAAAACAGGAAATTCATCCGGCATCATTATATATTGTGTCAAACTTGATAGTCCGTCAATCCATTTTAGATTTTAGATTTTAGATTTTAGATTTTAGAATTGAAGAAAGCGACTCCACCGATAGATCCGGGGACTGGCGATGGGGAGCGAGGATCTTTTTTCTCGCTCCACGGATGAATCCGGGGACTCGAAGCATCTTCCTTCATTGTCACAGCAGGAGTTATCGCCCCAGAGAGCAGATTTTAACTCCTGCTACCCTTGCGGACTTTGATTTTTTGAGGGGCGATTTTATAGTAGAAGAAAGAAGGAAGAAGCAATAAAGGCAAGGGTTTGAGCAATTCAAAACCTCATCATCATCAGGCGTGGTTGCTCTAACTGCTGAGATTACTGTAGTCGCCCAGCAAGTGTACGTTCTCCTCCCAATTAACACCGTCAAACGGTAGAATCTCAAAGTGTTTGATGGCATCGTCGTCAAGACAGCGGACGTTGACATCGAAATGATCGGGATGCGATCGGGGGCGATAGAACGAGTGAATGCCGCAAATTCGGCAGAAAGTATGTTGAGCAGTTCCTGTATTAAATGTATAGGTTGTCAAAACATCTTCGCCACTGAGCAAGGTAAAACGTTCCGGCGGCACAATGAGATGCAAAAATCCCTTCTTTTGACAGATAGAGCAGTTGCAATCAGATGCTTCGTGTTTGTCAACGGCGACACGGAAGCGGACAGCACCGCAGTGACAGCCGCCAAAATAGGTAACAAGTGTTGCGTCCATGTGTGCAAGCTTGCGATCGAATGAATGAACTTACCATTTAAATGATAAAGCTAGTTTCTTCCCCAAGAGCCGCTTGCCAACTGCGGACATCATAGTATAAGTCTTCGAGGGAAATACTGTACAGCGCTTCGGCAAGTTTTTTGTGCAATCGGTTCCACAAACTGAATGTTACCCAGTCCTCTGCTTGCGTCGCGTCGGGAAAATGTCGAGGTAAAGGTTCAATAGTTTCACCTACAGCCTCTAAGATTTGTCCTAAAGAGATTTGAGCGGGCATACGGGCTAATTGATATCCACCTTGGGCACCCCGAACAGATTGGACTAAACCGGCTCGTCGCATTTCAATCAGCAATTTTTCTAGATAAGGAGCCGGTAACTCCTGTCGCTTCGCTATCGATTTCACCGATGTCGGGCCGAAGCGAGGTTGCAAACTTAGATCCAGTAATGCTTTGACACTGTAGTGTCCGCGTGTGGTTAACTTCATGGGATTTTAAGAGCGGGGCAAATATTCAGCTAGCTGATAGGTGATAGCTTATGCTACCGAGTTTAGAGATTGCTCGCACCTGCTGCTGCTACTCCTCAAGAAAGACTGCAGGTTGTTAAAAATATTTAGATAATAGTGGTTAACAATTGAGCCGATCGGTGTAATATAGTTTTACGACCAGCTATAAAGCTAAAGTTTCTTGGTCAAACCAAAAACCTACCGAGAAAAAATCCGTACACCAGTTGAATATTTCAGGACTCAGTAAATGGCTAAAAAGAAAAATATCGAACCCCTTGAAGGCGAAGATCTGATCAAAAAGGTCAAAGACCTAGAGAACCTTACCAAGGAAGAAAAAGCTAGAGCCTGTGGCTACTACACCGTTACTAAGAACGGCGTAGAACGGGTCAACATGATGAAATTCCTGAATGCGCTGATTGATGCAGAAGGCATTCAGCTAGACGGGAAGCAAAACGGCAATGGACGCGGCGGACGCTCTGCCAGCTATCGGATTAGCGTTCAATCTAACGGCAACTTACTGATTGGAGCTGCCTACACCAAACAGATGGAACTCCAGCCAGGAGATGAATTTGAAATCTCTCTGGGACGCAAGCACATTCACCTGCGCCAAATCGATCGCGAAGAAGAAGAATCCTAGGCTTTTACGACTTGCTTTGACTTCTTGCTTGAACAGGTTGGTTTGACTTCAAGCATTGACTGCGAGCAGAGAATTGGCTCTGAAATCTTTCTGCGAGCCTAAAACACTATGGCTTCTATAGATGGCAATGGCTCGACAAAAGCCACTGCCACCACTTTATATTTTGCGAGAATACCTATTCTCGCCCCTCGCTATATCCGTTTGGACAAGCGGGGGATTTTCCGCGTAGCTGTTGAAGAGAAGTTCGGCAACGGATTGTGTAGCGGATGTAACGGATGTAACGGATGGATGTTCGGCAACGGATTGTGTACGGGATTTAACGGATGTAATTGATGAACCGAAGAGGTTTGAAGGAAGAATTAGGTTTGGTTGAGCTCGGAAACTCACCAAAGCAAGAAAATGGCGGAGGTATTCTCAGCTAACAGTGCATCATAACCAGTGGAAAAAAAGAGTGCAACTGTAGCGAAGCTCGAAAGCACGAGCTCCCTCATCCATCCCTAATTATTTAATCTAAAATCTAAAATCTAAAATCTAAAATTGTATAAGTCTCGTGCTTGCTCCTGAGTTGTGTCTGTGTGGGAGGGGTTTTGAGGGGAAGGAAACACCTCGATCGCCCGTAAGTGAAATTACAGGCTGGAACAGTTAAAGTGTTAGGGAGCAATTAGTCACCAGCCTATGCCGTTGCCCCGATTCGCGAGCAAAACTTCTCAACACCAAATAAAAATCCCCCTGCGTCACCTTCTAGTGGCCTCTTTTGTGCTGCAAATCGTCGCAGCCGTTGGGATTGTCGGGTATCTGTCCTTTCGCAACGGAGACAAAGCAGTCGAAGAGCTCGCCGAGAAATTGATCGCGGAGACGGGAAAGAGAGTTGAAGAAAAGCTGATTTCTTTTCTCGAACCTACCCAGTGGGTAAATCAACTTAACGCCTCGGCGATCGAGCGCGGTGAATTAAACTTACAGTTAGAAAAGCCCCAGCCTCGGGGAGAGAAGTTCCTCTGGCAGCAAATGCGATCTTTTAAAAGCATTCAATGGATTTCCTTCGGTGCTGAAAAATCAGGAGAATATCTCGGCATTTGGCGCAACCCCACTGATCGCAGCTTGCAAATTGTCGCGGCGAACAAGTCTACCAACTTTCAGAACATATACTACGCTACAGACGGCAACGGCACTCGCACCGCTAAATTAAAGGCAGAACCCGGAACCTACGATGCCCGTCTCCGCCCCTGGTACAAAGAAGCTGTCGCAGCTAATAAACCGATTTGGACGAGTATTTATCGAGGTTTTACTCCTGGGACTGTTTTTATTGCTGCCAGCCAACCAATTCGCGATCGAAATGGTAAATTGCTGGGAGTTTGTGCCGTAGACTTTTCGCTCTCGGAGCTTCAGCAATATCTCCATCGCATCAAGCTTAGCAAAACGGGACAAATTTTCGCGATCGAACGATCGGGCTTGCTGATTGCCAGTTCAAGTCAAGAATCACCCTTTAGAAAGATGTCGGGAAACCCGCAACTGCAGCGGCTGAATGTTTTAGACAGCCAAACTCCTATCATTCGCACCGCAGCTAAATATTTGTACGAACACTTCGGGGGCTTTGGCGACATTAAGCAGCGACAGCAATTGCAATTTAGCCGAGACGGGCAGGAATATTTTGTGGAAGTGCTGCCGTTTTCTGATGTTTACGGTTTGAACTGGCTGATTGCGATCGCAGTGCCCGAATCCGATTTCATGGGGCAAATTAACAAAAATACGCGCACTACAATTTTACTTTGTTGGGCGGCGCTACTGCTATCGACAATTGCTGGAGTGCTGACAGCTAGGTGGGTAACGCTGCCGCTGTTGCGGCTCAATGAAGCAGCTAAAGATATTGCCGCCAGAGAGTTCGATCGCGCTGTGGCTGTCAGTAGGCTTGAGGAAGTCGGCGAATTAGCCCAGTCTTTCAACGAGATGGCTGCTCAACTGAAAAAGTCTTTTCAAGCTTTGGCAGAAAGTGAAGAAAAATTTGCCCAACTGGTAGAAAATTTGCCTGTTGGAGTCTCGGCGATGACTCCGGGTGGCGCAGTTATTTTCATGAATTCGGCGGGTGAGCAGATATTGGGTAGGGGAGAAATGCCCGATGCTACCGCAACAGAGCTAGCAGAAGCTTATCAAACTTATATAACAGGAACCGATCAACTTTACCCGGCAGATCAAATGCCGTTTGCACGGGCGTTGAGTGGCTTCGAGGTGATTGCTGAAGATATGGATATTCGCCTGGATGGGAAAAATATTCGTTTGGAAGTGCGAGCGCTGCCGGTGTTTGACGGTGGGGGGAATATCCTTTATGTTCTTAATGTTTTTAAAGATATTACGGCTCGCAAACACGCAGAGCAAATATTGGCTGACTACAACCGTACCCTGGAAATTGAAGTAGTCGATCGCACGATCGAGCTAGCCTCGATCAATGCCCGCTTGCAGCTCGAAATTGAGGAGCGCCAGCAAGCTGAAAAAATTATCCGTCAAGAGCGCGACTTTAACTTAAAGATTATCGAAAATTCTCCGATTTTTTTTGTGGCGATCGACTCTGAGGGTAAAATCCTGCTGGCGAATAACTGTATGCTGGAAGCGGTGGGCTATACTGCCACAGAAGTTGCAGGCAAAGATTACTTAGCGACATTTGTACCCCCAAGCGATCGAGCCGGATTGCATTCGATTTTTACGGGCGTAACAGCGCGGGAGCAAACGGTTAACGAACATCGCATTCTCACTTCGGACGATCGGACTTTGTTAGTGGAGTGGCACGGCACACCGGTGCTCGACGAAGGTGGCAACCTGGATTTCTTGTTTGGATTTGGGATTGATATTGGCGATCGCAAACAAGCACAATTAGCCCTGCAAAAAAGCGAAGCTCTGTTTCACAAATTAGCGAACACTGTTCCGGGAGAACTTTACATATTCGTGCAGCATCCCGACGGATCAGTCAAGATGGAATATATCAGTCCTCGATGCCGAGAGATTCAAGAATTAGAGCCGGAGGAAATCCAGAACAACTCTGCTTTACTCTACGAACAAATGCACCCGGACGATCGATCCAGTCACTTCGAGGCAATTGTCAAAAGTGCCACTGTTCTAGAACTATTTTCCCACGAGTGGCGGATTGTGACAGCATCGGGAAAACTCAAATGGCTGCAAGGTTATTCTCGACCAGAATTGCGCGAAAATGGAGATATTGTCTGGCACGGCATAATTATTGATACGAGCGATCGCAAACAAGCAGAACAAGAACTTCAACAAGCCAAAGAAGCCGCAGAAGCTGCCAACAAAACTAAAAGCCTCTTTCTCGCCAACATGAGCCACGAATTGCGAACCCCCCTCAACGCCATTCTCGGCTTCGCTCAATTAATGGAACCCAGCACTAATTTAACTTTGCCGGAAAAAGAAAATATCAAAATTATTCGCCGCAGCGGAGAACACCTGCTCCAAGTGATCAATCAAGTCTTAGACTTATCTAAAATAGAAGCTGGCCGCATGACACTCAACGCCAAAACTTTTGACTTGTACCGCTTGCTGGGGGACGTGAAAAATATGTTTCAAATTCCGGCAAAAAATAAAGGATTGCAATTAATTATTGACTGCTCTTCCGATGTTCCCCAATACGTGCAAACTGATGATGTTAAGTTGCGACAAGTGCTAATTAACTTATTAGATAATGCGGTTAAATTTACCCCTTCCGGTTCAGTTTCAGTTACTGTGGAGCCGAATAAAAAACAAATAATTAAGCCTATATTGAACGAAGCTTTTGATTTTGTGGAAACTCAAAAGACAGTCATTATTTCCTTTGCCATAGCAGATACAGGAGTTGGTATTTTCCCGGACAAATTAGAAAGCATATTTGAATTATTGGTGCAAACTGCATCTGAAAAAAAAGTTCAAACAGGTACGGGTTTAGGATTAAATATCAGCCGCGAGTTCATAAGATTAATGGGGGGCGACATTACCGTCGAGAGCGAAGTGGGACAAGGGACTGTCTTCAAGTTTGATATTCAAGTTGTTACCGCAACGGGTGCTGGTGAAGTCATCAATAAATATGTTGAAGTCAAGGATTTATCGCCGAGTTCAAGTATGGTACAAGAAAAAATATCTGATAGTGCTGCAATATTTACGCTGGACTCCAAGCCGAAAGTTTCCCCAGAATGGGCGAGAACTCTAAAACAGGCAGTCCGTGAGGCTGACTTCGATTTGATTGCCACAACTATTGAGGAAATCGGCAGCGATAATGATGTTTTTGCGGAAGTTCTGAGGAATCATCTATATAATTTTGATTATCAAAAAATACTAGATTTGATGGCTGAAATTGAGCGATAGGGGGCTGAGCTTTCGAGTGCGCCGAAGCCCACCTTATCTATAAAGTAGCTGTTCTGCATAGATGCTCCCCGAACAGTTATTTTAGCTGCTGCCACAAGAGTCATGAGATGGCATAAGGTGTTCGTTCAGACTCTCAATACACTATGATAATCATGTTTGATTTACTGCTAATAATTGAGTGGTTGACTTGACTTTTTTGAAGCTAAAGTTAACCCCCCCGATCGCCCTTTTGGTAAGGGTAAATCGAGGGGGTTAACTCTTATTTGTCAAGTATCTGAGGATATCAAGCAGGGTTCGCTTCGGCTCGTCTTTGTAACAGGCGGGCAATTTCAGCTTTTTCTACAAGTCCTACTAGGACACCGTTTTCGCGAATGACGGGGAGTTCTTGTACTTTGAGTTGTTCCAGAAGGGTGACGACTTCAAGGAGGGATAATTCTGGTTTGACTGTGGTGGAAAATTCGATCGGCTTCAGGAGTTCTTTGACTAAAACTTCGGGCCAGCGTCCGGTAGGAATGGTTTTGAGGTCATCAAGGTCGATCGCCCCTACCAATTGTCCGGCATCATCTGTTGCCAGGAACCTGCGCCAGGTTTGAGCGCTACCGATAACGTAGTTGTTGGCAAATTCTCTGAGGGACAAGTCTTGGGAGACGATCGGACTTTCGGGGGTAACAGCATCTGCGGCTGTCAGGCCTGCCAGTTGATTTTGGACTGTGGCATATTGGGCCGATTGACCGGCATTTTGCAGTAAGAACCAACCGATTACTAAATTCCAAATATTGCCGAACACGCCTGTAGCAATGGCAATCCAACCAATTATTTGACCGACGCGGCTAGCAAAAATTACACCTTTGTAAGGGTTGCCAGTAATTTTCCAGACAATTGCTTTGAGGATGTTGCCACCGTCGAGGGGCAAACCGGGAATTAAGTTAAATAAGGCTAGAACTAAGTTGATGGAAGCTAAAAGTCCCACGATGGCTGCTGCGGGGCCTGTGAGTCCAGCACCGATGCCTATGGCTGTTAACAAACCGGATAAAAATAAGCTAACCAACGGGCCTGCAATGGCTACCCAAAATGCTTCGGCTGGGGTTTTGGATTCTCTTTCTAAATTAGCCAGTCCGCCAAACAGAAATAGCGAAATCGATTTCACGCCAATTCCCTGTTTAATGGCTACCCAACTGTGTCCTAATTCGTGGGCTAAGACGGAAGCAAATAACAGTAACGCTGTGAATAATCCCAGCATCCAGGGCGCTACGGGGCCCAATGTGGGAAACAGGGCAGCTAATGCGCCGCCGTACTGCCAGGTTACTAAACCCAGAACTAAAAACCAAGATGCGTTGACAAAGAAGGGAATCCCAAACAGGTTGCCGACGCGAAATGTACCGTTCATAATGGCTACCTCTGATTTTACGAAGGAGAGGTTTTTCTCTCTGTCTCCTTATCGTAACGAAACGTAACGGCGATGTTAATGCTTCCATTAGGGTGTTATCCGTCTGTGGAGGTTCGGTTTGCGGAATCATCATTGGCAAATGCGGTTGAGTCCGCCTGGGGTTAAAAATCCCTGTCTGAAAGCGGAAGTCCTCGCTATGAGGGCTGATGAGGATATTTTCTTTTATTTTCTGTTTGAGTTTTGAGTCGGTTTTAACTCAATAAGCTGTGGAGCATTTAAACCACTAACGAGTTTGTATGGTGCGTCAGGAGTGAACACTTACGCTTACAAGGGAAACACTTCTGTACGCTGGGCACCCTACTATCGTCTTTTAAATGCCGAACAGCTTACGCTTGGGTTAAAACTGTTTATTCCGGGCGAGATCCTCCTCGCATCCCCCTTGCTAATCAGGGTGAATTAATTTTCGGAAAAATCAACTAAGCTGATTGGAGTAATTGCTGACGTTACCTGAAGGATTGAACTGGTTTATCTCGGCACTGAAAACCGAAAAGCAACTCACTGATATTTTCAAGTTGGTTAGCCATCAATCTTAAAGCGCAGGGGTTGAGTATTCGTACTACTCATCCGATCTTTCGGGAGCATCTTAATATTTGTAAAAACACTTCTTCTGGCTCCTTCCTTCTGACTTTTTCCTCCTGCCCCGCAGCAAGATGGCCTCAAAACTCTAATTTATAGCTAGTCTGCTTTCATTGAGATGCTCCCTTGTCACCCTCCGCGATCGCAGAGCGTTATTATAACTTGATGAGGGAAAAGATCCCAAATGGCTTCTATAAATTGTACTTGACCACGAATTTCTTCATGTGGTACCCGCCACGTGATTTATCCGTGGAATCAATCCAAAATCGAAAATCCTCAAGCCCCCGCATTTATCTGGCGCAAGTCAATTCTTTAATCTAAAATCTAAAATCTAAAATCTAAAATCGATTGACTTTAGGGGCAAGATATAAAGGAGCATCCTGTCAATAGCGGTTCTTGTGAACCCATTTGAGATATTTATGGCGATCGACAGACAACGGGCGATCGACTCGCACCCTCCAAGATGTCAAATGGGTTCTATACCAAATTAGATGAGCTTACCGGGCTTATTGTACCATATTCATTTGTTTAGATGGATGTGTTACTTTACTTGGAAATGGAAAAAGCCGTCGTAAAAGGACGGGGTTTTAAACCCAATCTTCTGATAAAAAACCCTCGCCTCACCCGTAAAAAATGTTGCAAAATTTATTGATTAAAGTACGAATTTATACTTGTTGCCTAACAGTCTTGGTGTTGGGTGGCTGCCAGCAACAGCTACAGCCAACCTTGCAGCAGCAGCGCAGCAAACAGGGGATGGCAGTTTCCGCTCACCCTCTGGCGAGCGCTGCGGGGCTGGCCCTGCTGCAACAGGGCGGTAATGCAGTGGATGCGGCGGCTGCTACTGCTTTGGCGATTTCGGTGGTGGAGCCTTTTTCGGCGGGTATCGGCGGCGGGGGTTTTTTGCTCCTGCGGCGGGCCGAAACGGGGACTGTGCAAGCGCTGGATTTCCGGGAACGAGCTCCGCAACGGGCGGCGCGGGATATGTACCTCGACAAGCAAGGGAAGGTGCGCCAAAGGGCAAGTCTGGACGGGCATTTGGCGGCGGGTATTCCGGGCACTGTTGCTGGACTTTATACGGTGCACCGCGAGTATGGTAAGTTGCCTTGGGCACAGGTGGTGGCGCCGGCGATCGCCCTGGCTGAAAAAGGCTTTCCGGTAAGTTCGCGGTTTACCACGGCTACCGGGCGACGACAGGAGGTGCTCAAAAAAAACCGGGCGGCGCGGGAGATTTTTACTCGTGGTGGCATTTTATACCAGCCGGGTGAGCTTTTGGTGCAGCGGGATTTGGCGCGGACTTTGCGGCAGATTGCACAAAATCCCCAGAGTTTTTATACCGGGGACATTGCGCGGGCGATCGCCGCCGACATGGCTAAAAATGGCGGCATTATCACTCTCGAAGATTTGAAAAACTATACGCCGATTTGGCGAAATCCGGTTTGTGGCAACTTTCGCAGTTACGAAATTTGCGCGATGTCGCCTCCTTCTTCCGGCGGCGTTCATTTGTTGCAAATCTTAAATATTCTGGGAGATACGGATCTCAAGAGGTTGGGAAGGCAAAGTCCAGATACTTTGCACTTGCTGGCGGAGAGTATGAGGATTGCTTATGCCGATCGGGCTGAGTATTTGGGCGACCCGGATTTTGTGAGTGTACCAGTCAAAGCTCTAACTAGCACCAATTATGCCAAATTGAGACGATCGCAAATCCAAATGTCAAAAGCCAGACCCTCCAGCGAGGTAAAAGCTGTTGACGCTGAAACTTTGAACCGTCTCCTGTGGGAGTCTCCCGAAACTACCCACCTCACGGTAGTTGACAAAGAGCGCAATGTGGTATCTTTGACGTTTACAGTGAATGGCGGTTTTGGGGCTGGAGTCGTGGCTGCAGGTACGGGAATTTTGCTCAACAACGAGATGGATGATTTTGCAGCGGCGCCAGGAGTGCCGAATTTGTTTGGTTTGGTGGGCGGGGAGGCAAATTCGATCGCCCCTGGGAAAACTCCTTTATCCAGCATGACGCCGGTCATCGTGACAGAAAATGGCAAATTTCGCCTCGCTGCGGGGGCTCCCGGAGGCAGCACGATTATTACTACGGTGTTGCAAATTGTGCTGAATGTGTTGGTTTACGACATGAATGTTGGTGAGGCTGTATCCGCACCGAGGATTCACCATCAGTGGCTGCCCGATCGCCTGATGGTGGAACGGGGAGGTTTTGAGGCTGCGACGCTTTCGGAGTTGCGGCGGCGGGGACACCAGATTGTCGAAGGTGATGGCTGGGGCAATGCCAATGCGATCGTCCTGACTGCGGATGGTTGGTTGGAAGGGGCTGCCGATCGGCGCGGCGAAGGAGAAGCAAGGGGATTTTAGTCAACAGTCAGTCGATTAGAGATTTTAGACTTCGACGCGCCGTCGAGTCGCACTCAGTCGAAGGATTTTAGATTTACTCCAGAGATCAATCTGGGATATTGAACTAGGGTCAAAAATTTTGATCTCTCTACGACAGGAATCGGGGGCTTGTATGGTTTTTTTGGGCGAGGTCATCTTTCATGAGTCATGAGTCCTTAGCTATTAGTCATCTTTCATGAGTCATGAGTCCTTAGCTATTAGTCATGAGTCATTTTGGAGAGTCCCAACGGTATCAAAACCAGGTTTTTTGGGTTGCCAGTGCGTAAGGGATAAAATTATTAGTCTGTGTACTTGTATTTTTGCCTCCGTATTTTTGCGCTGAGGTTTATAGGCTGACAAACTGCCAATAACTACAAAAAAAAATAACCACACAAAGCGTAAATCTACTTATATGTAAAGTTATTGTAAAGCTACTAGACATTAATAGTTATATAATGTAAAAATTAAGGTGTGCAGAGAATCAGGTTTGTATCTTTTAGGAAAAATTTATGATAATTACTCACAAAAATGCTGCCTTAACAGCTACATTAACTACTGCTCTGAGTTTGTTGGCAGCGCCAGCCATGGCATTTTCGGTAGGGGCAACGAATAACACTGAGACTTTGAAAAATAATTTATTGGGAGCTAATACAGTCGGCTTGAGTAATTTTTCTGTTTCAATTACGGGTAATTCTGCTGCTTTTGGTACTTTCACTAATGACCCCTTCGGTTTGACATCAGGAGTTGTTCTGAGCACTGGTAGAGTCACCGATATACCGGGTCAGAATCGGAAAGATAACTTCACGACAGAGGACAGCGATTTAAGCACGGATTTTGGTGCTAAGGGTGAACAAGGGGATACGACTCAGCTAAACCTCAGCTTTTTTGCTAATAGCACTGTTCAAAAGTTATTCTTTCAATATGTATTTGCTTCTGAGGAGTTTCCTGAGTTCGGCGGTTCTAATAAATATAATGACAATTTTGAACTGCTGCTGAACGGCACTAATTTGGCAAAATTGAGCGACGGAAAAACTGTTACGATTAATAATCTTGTTCCCGATCCATATAATCGCTCTAAAGATCACCCCGACTATATTGACAACCCAAGTTGGACAGGTATTGCTGCTAACATCGTTAAGCTCGACGGTTTTACTAAAGTTTTAGGTTTTGAGGGTTTGCTCAAGCAAAATCAGACGAATGTTCTCAGCATCCGCATTAAAGATGTGGGCGATGGCTATTTAGATTCTGCTGTATTTATTAAAGGCGGTTCTCTGGAGACGGTTCAACCTGAGCCGGTTCCCGAACCGATGACTGTGGGGGGTTTGATGGCGGGAGGCGCTATGCTGGCTGCTGGACGAAAGTTACGCAATCGCCGTGGTGGAAGTAATTAATAAGGGAAGGAAGTTCGGCAACGGATTATGTAACGGATGTAACGGATATAACGGATGTAAAGGATAGAAGGAAGAAGGAAAAAGGAAGAAGGGAGAAGGAAGAAGGAAGAAGGGAGAAGGAAAAAACAGAACAAGAACCATTTGGGCGGTTGCTGTAATATGAATCTCGATTAGCCGTGTGGGAGACAGAAAGGGGGTTTGATGAACGAACAAATCTCGTTGCAGTTGTTGAACCGGGTAAAAAAACTCGGTTTGTGCGATCGCGATCGCGTAATATCATGTCAAGTAATTTAAGCATTATGGGTACGCAGCGAGGAATGCAAGTCCTCATAGAATTCTGACGACGAACCGCCTCACTACGAACCAATTTTCTTGCGGTTGTTCTAGCGGACAGTATATAAGTTTTTATCCCAAATTCGCAAAGGGCGGATTTTTTTGTATTTGGAGTTGCAGCAAATATTGCGGGTAAAACCCGCGTCTACCACCACTGACTAAAAACTAAATATATTTAGCTATGAACAGTACCGTCGGGTAAGATTGTACCTGTTAATGTAGTCCGGGTAAGTTTGACCATAACTCGATCGCCGTAACCAATTTTCGCTCCTGTCAAGTCAGCACCGCTCAAGTCAGCACCGCTCAAATCGGCTCCGATTAAGTTGGTTTCTCTCAAGTTGGCATTGATCAAACAAGCTCCTAACAAATTAGCCCTGAACAAGTTAGCTTGGTGCAAATTCGCGCCTGTGAGATTGACGTTGTGTAGAAAAGCATCACTTAAGTCGGCTTCACTCAGGTTTGCATTGCTCAAGTTTCTCCCTGAAAAATCCTTTTCTTTTAAGGAAGCTCCTTTGAAGTTGGAACCGCTCAAATCGGGAGCTTGGGGCCCCGCTTGGCGGTAAGACTGAGATGGCGGGGGCTGCGATTGGTAGCGGGAGGCCTCTGAATAGGGCCCTGCAGGGTTTCCCCCATAGTTTCCCGCATAATTTCCAGGATATTTCCCTGAAGAGGGTTCAGAAGAGTAGCGGGGTTCTTTTGGGGTGGCTGGTGGTGGCTGAGTGTTTTGCTGCTGGGTGTTTGGATACTGAGTATTTCTGTACTGAGTGTTTTGGTACTGAGTATTGGGTTGCTGAGCGTTTTGGTACTGAGTGTTTTGTTGCTGAGTGTTTCTGTACTGAGCGTTTTGTTGCTGGGTAGTTTGTTGCTGAGTGTTTCTGTACTGAGCGTTTTGTTGCTGGGTAGTTTGTTGCTGAGTATTTCTGTACTGAGCGTTTTGTTGCTGGGTAGTTTGTTGCTGAGTGTTTCTGTACTGAGCGTTTTGTTGCTGGGTAGT
>NZ_JAUBOR010000003.1:0-41364 GCF_036700305.1 Microcoleus sp. Z1_A1 | reverse complement strand
TTGTTGCTGAGTATTTCTGTACTGAGCGTTTTGTTGCTGGGTAGTTTGTTGCTGGGTATGTTTGTGCTGGGTGTTTTGTTGCTGGGTGTGTTTGTGCTGAGTATGTTTGTGCTGAACGTTTTGATTCTGACCTCTTGGTTGAATCGATCGCAATTGTTCGCGAGCTTGATTAATTTCCTTAATCTTCTCTTCAGCTTTCTGTAGTAGTCTGGGATTGTCTTTGGGGATGCGATCGGGGTGCCAAATGAACGCTAAATCCTTGTAGGCTTGGCTAATTTCTTCTCTGGAAGCTCCCGGCAACAGTCCCAGCACTTTATAGTATTGGTCGAGGTCGTTCATTGTACCACCTTTCGCTTTAAGAAATTAGAAATTAAAAATTAAGATCGGAGCAAAAGCCGTTCTCAAAGCTTGCGTGTCCGATCGTACATTAGATGAACAATAACTCAGCTAAGCCGCTGCTGGCAAAAAGTCTCGAATTCGCTGCAAGTATGTTGCGGCATCCTCCAGCATCGGAAAGTGAGCCGTATTCGGAATTATAACAAATTCTACTTTTTTGCTGAGGGAGGCTGCTTGCTCTCCCATGGCGGCGGGAATAATTTGGTCAAATTCTCCTGCCACAAGCAGTGTGGGAACACTCAGCCGCGCAAATTCTTGGGGCATTTCCTCGGCTGCTCTTTTACTGACTGCCGTCACCATTGTACCAATAGCAGCTTGCTCGTCTGCCATTAAAAAATCCTTGAGAAACGCCAGACTGACCTCTGTGGGCAGGGAACGGCGCAAAAACCGGGCCATAAATAGCCGATCAGCAAAAGGGATCGATGCCAGCCAAGATGGTCTAAATTTTACCACATAGCCACCGAATTTGTGAAAAGTTGTAAAGGCTTTTTCGTCGTATTCAAAAATCCCGCTGCAAGTGAGAATTGCTTTTTCTACTTTTTCAGGGTAAAGGTTGAGAAATAAAGTAGCAATTGATGCACCTGTGGAGTGAGCATTGAGAAAGACGCGGCTTAAATTCAGAGATTCTAATAATTCCGCTAAGTCGTGGGCATAGGTTTCGAGTTCGTAGCTGGACTCAGGAGGCTCTTTCGGCAAGGGCGATCGACCAAAACCTCTCATATCGTAGAGCAAACAATCAAAATCATCAGCAATAGCCCGTGCCGTGCTTTCCCAGTAGCGCGCTGAACCCGCCCAGCCGTGCAGAAATACCATCACTGGTTTCCCGCTGGGTTGGGCCGTGTTATCTGCCGTTATCCACTCGTAATAATGTTCTACACCGCGAATTGAAATGAAAGACATGATATTGATTTTGGATTCTGAGATTTTAGATTTTAGATTTTAACTCATAATTGTTCCGTAAATACCAAAATTCCCGACTTCTTTAAAAAGTCAGGAATCTCAAGACTACATCCCTCAAAAAATTCTGCGTTAATCTGCGTCAATTTGCCCACATCTGCAGTCAAAAAATACCAACATAAAAACTAATCATAAATCTTAAGCAGCAGAAGCAGCCAACCAAAATAAACCATCTACCAAAAGCGTGCTTAACACCGCGCCGCTGAAAGCGCGCCAGTGCAGTTCTCGATCGCGCAAACTCAGCAAACCGACTGTTAGCAACACAGCGATTAGAACTAAAGCACAGCCTATGCCCCAAGGAGTTTCAATTTGACCGATCGCACTTTGAAAAATCGGCATAGCTAATTCCGGTTCCGCGTGCATCACTTGGCGCCAGTAGGGCATCAACCCAGTTAAATAAAAATATAAATCGGTAATAGCAGTGCCAAATAGGGAACCCAAGTAAAAATAGCTGCCAACTTTTCCCCAAGATTTGCCCAAGCACCAAATAGCAAAAGGCAAGCCAATTGCTTCTATAGGTAGATGTAAAATTGGTTCCCATCTAAACCAGCCCCAATAGATAGAACCTGCGAGCCAACAGCCGGCAAATCCTAATAATAAATCTCCCCAAAGTTGGGTTTTGGGGCGGAAAATTAGAATTAAACTCAGAACGAACCAGGGGATAGTTGACAGCAAACTGATGGTTGGATATAAACGCACTAACGGTGCTTGCACGAAGACGGGAATTGAGACTAAAAATGCTGAGGCGCTAAATATCAACCACTGTTTGATGGTGTTTGTTGTGGCTGAAGAGACAGAATTGTCGAGGCGGGCGATGGTGGCAATAGGTGCGATCGCTGAGGATACTAAATTTAGATTAAACAACTGATTGGACTCCGTATTGTTTCAATAGGTGGACTAAAAATTTTGCTGCGGTTGTGGGTGCGAGAGTCTCAATGCCGGCGGCGGTTTGGCTGAGGTGCCAGCCTTTTGCCGTTTGGGGAGCTCGCCATAAATCCAAATGTTCGATCGCGGGATCTGCATAAAAGCTTTCTCCACCGCCACCGAGAATTGCCGAACTCCAGTGCGTAAAGCGATCGTGGCTGATGCGGTGGATGGGAAAATTTCCCACCAGAGGTACTCCCCAACCGTCTAAGGCAAAAAAAGCCCCGACTTTGCCACCGAGTTGCTGCCACAGAAGAGCCGCCCCGATCGCCCCGGCTACTCCTGCCGAAAAGCTGACAAATACTAGACTTTCTCCTGCTAACTTTTCGCTGCACAAAAATTGCAATATGTCAAGAGCTGAGAAAGGCGGATATTTATGAGCGGGAAAAATCTTGACACGATCGACTATTTGCTGGTTTGGGCGATCGGCTGCCAGTCCCCAAAGCCCCGAAAGTCCCGTCAGGAAACAGTCGGTTAGCTTTGGTTCGTGAACTCCGGGGCAAATTACCAGTCTCATAGTTCGTCAAGAAAGTTAATATAGTTCGCAACATAACTTTATCATATACCTACTATATCATATACTACCCCAGGGGATAGGGTGTTAAACTTATAATAGAGTCAAGTTTGAAGAGTATCCCCCCAAGTTAAAAGCTGGGAACGCTCCAAACCCCATTAATCTGAGGCAAGGTCAGGGAGTCTTAAGAAAACATGAAACTTATCCCCCCCCGCCCCATCTCCTGTCAAGCTTAGCAAAGGCTGATTCTAGTTCTAGCCACCCTACGAATTTCGGGTCAGGGTCAAAAAACCGACTTAGGACTGATGCCCATCAATCCGGTTTCTAGGATAAATAAGAGGTTTGACCGGGAAGTAGGGGCGCAGAAACCGGGAATCAGCCCAGCACGCAACCGTCGTGCGATCGCACACAATGAAAAATCTCCGATTCACCCTTCATCCTGTTTGGATCTCTTAGAATAAATAAAATTGAGGAATACAAAGTGGTTGCTTCTCCAGAAAAAATCGAGTACAAAACATCTGCAGCACCCGCAAGTAACGATCGCGTTGCTGTATTGCTGATGGGTTATGGCGAAGTCGAAAGCTACGACGATTTTGCCAACTACAACGAACAAGCTTTAAATTTGCTTACGGCAAAGTTTGCGCCAGTACCGCTGTGGATTTATCCGCCGCTGGCGAAGATTTTAGCAATCTTTGACTTGCACGAGTGGAGTCACCAACACGGTAAATTCGTTTCGCCGCACAATGCAATTTTTGAACAGCAGCGCGCCGGGATTGAAAAGAATTTACAGGAGAAATGGGGCGATAAAGTAAAAGTGTTCAAAGCTTTTAACTTTTGCGCGCCGTTTTTGCCGGAACAAGTAATTCCGCAAATTCAAGCAGAAGGATTTGACAAAATTCTGATTTACCCGCTGTTGGTAGTTGATTCTGTTTTCACCAGCGGCATTGCAGTCGAACAGGTGAATAAAGCTTTAGCACAAACCTTTGATGGTAAGGAACATTGGGTAAAAGGACAGCGCTACATTCCTTCTTTTTACGATGAACCTGCTTACATCCAGCTAATGGCGGATTTGGTAGAAGAGGAAATTAAGAACGATTTAGCTGTAGCGCATTTGCCTTCTCAGATTGGGATTGTGCTGATGAATCACGGTTGTCCGCACAAGGCGAAGGGCTTTACTTCGGGAATTGTGGAAAGTCAAGCTTTGTACGATCGCGTGCGGGAACGTTTGATGTATCGCTATCCTTTGATTTCGGTGGGTTGGCTGAATCACGACACGCCGCTGATTGAGTGGACGCAGCCGGATGCGACGTTGGCTGCGAAGAATTTGATCGATTTGGGTGCAACTGCGATCGTCTTTATGCCGATCGGATTTGCGACAGAAAATCACGAAACATTGTTAGATGTAGACCACATTATTGAGTCTTTGCAGAAACAGCGTCAAGGAGTTACTTACCGCAAATTGCCTTGCGTTAACGACCATCCAGAGTTTCTGAAAATGGCGGCCGAGTGGGCAAATCCGCAGATTGAAGCGTTGTTGAGTGAAACTGCGGTTGCTGTTAATCCGAGTTTGGCTTCCGCGCACCGCGAGCACAGCCATTCTCACGGGGAACACGGGCATTCTCATGGCGATCGCGGACACAATCACGGTGGACATTCTCACGGTGGGCATTCTCATGGTGATCGCGGGCATTCTCATGGCGGGCACGGGCACAGTCATTAATAGGACTTAGGCCTGAGAGCTCAGAAACCGGGTTTTTTGCGAAGATACTGCATGGAAATGGCAGATTTAGTGAAAAACCCGGTTTCTTTTGTTGGGGTGCGTAGGTCGAAATTTGGGCGAAAAGGGCGATCGTCCTTTGTTGTTTTTAGGGAAAGGGCGATCGGCTTTTTTGTCAAATTTTCTGTGCTTGTCAAACATCCGCTTAGTCGCTACACTGTAGATACTCTGTATATACTTTCTCTGAGAAAGGGTAAATTCCTCAGAGTGATATCACTAACTAGAGGTTCAGGCTATGGTTGCGACGATCGCAAAATGGGGAAACAGTCTTGCTATTCGGATTCCACAAAATTTAGCTAAAGAGATTAACTTGACTGAGGGTTCCGAAGTGAAGCTTGTCTTGATAGATGGCAAGCTGACAATCGAGCCTATCGTTCGTCGGCGGTATTCGCTTGAGGAGTTGATCGAGGCAATGACGCCAGAGAATGTTCATACTGAGATTGATACTGGAATTGCTGTGGGGAACGAAGTTTGGTGACACAATCAAATCCCTACATTCCGAGTCGAGGCGATATCGTTTATTTAGACTTTGACCCAACTAAGGGACACGAGCAAAAAGGACTTAGACCTGCTTTTGTGCTGTCGCCTCGCTCCTACAACGAGAAAAGCTCCTTAGCTCTATTTATGCCGATTACAAAACAACAAAAAGGGTATCCTTTTGAAGTTATCCTACCCACTGGATTAAAAGTTCAGGGAGTAATTCTTGCCGATCAAATTAAGTGTTTAGACTGGAAAGCTCGCGGTATTCGATTGGTTGAGTCGGTATCTCAAGATGTAATTGAAGAGGTACAAGCTAAAATAGAGCCGTTGTTATTGTAAAAGCATGAAGTTCACGGGGCTGGATAAATCAGACGATCGCGCTTTTCCTGAAATTACCTATGTGCGGGGCGCTAGCGGCGAACTCGTACCCGTTTTGCGCGGCACTCGGTTGCGAGTGCAAACAGTAGTCATCGCAGCCCAGAAATGGGGTTTTTCGCCAAACCAAATTTCCGCTGAGTATGATTTAAGTGAAGCTCAAGTGAACGATGTTTTCGCTTTTTATGCGGCCCACTCTCAGGAAATAGACGCATCTATTGCTGCTGAGCGAATTATCGAAGCTGCCAATATATAAACCGCTATTGCATCTGGATATCGATTATGACCATCAAAGAACAACTTCTCCAGACCATTGAAACACTGCCGGATGACTTGCTAGCACAAACGCTGCAATTCGTTCAAACCCTTCAACATCCCATTCACAAAACTCCAGGAATTTGTGGCGGTGCAGCGCGAATTCGCGATACCCGCATTCCCGTCTGGACGATTATCGCCTACCAACAACAGGGCGCAACTGAAGCCGAACTTCTCTATAATTATCCAGGACTCACCCTTCAAGATTTGCAAGCGGTTGCGGACTATTACGAACATAACCGAGAAGAAATCGAGCTGTGGCTTGCTGAAAATGAATAACTGCCGATGCTAAAGTTTTACTCAAATGAAAATTTCCCGATCGCAATGGTTGATTTACTGCTCTCTCTCAAAAGGCACAAGAAATATTTCGCTACTATTCGATTCATACTCACCAAATTGTTTGAATAGTGGTTAACGCTTGAATTTTTGCGTCGCGAGTAACTAACGGAAGACTCAAAGATAAAGCAGTAGCCGCAATAATCCTGTCTGGCATATCAGGAACTGTTGCCCTGTCAATTTGTTGAATAGTTGCCGAGATATTGCGATCCAAAGGTGCTAGCAAAATCCCCACATTTGGATCGTCCGCAGCATTTAAAACTCGTGTCAGCACTTCGCCTGCCAAACGCCCTCGCTCAATCAAGTAAGCAATTTCTACAATTGAAATTGCGGAAAAGTAGATAAAATTTCCCTCGTTAACCGCTTGTTCTAATGCTATTAATGCTGCTGGCGACAATCTTGGTAGTTCAAAAATGTACCAAATTAGGGTATGGGTATCTGCTACGACTGAGGGCATCAAACAATCTCCCTGGGAAAATTTCCCCACATTTCTTGTCGGGCTTGGGCGATGTCTTCTTCCGTAATATCTACTTTTAAGTCAGCACACAACCCTTTGGCACTCTTTAGGGGTCGTTTAGCCATAGTTTTTTGTTGAAGAAACTCAGCAAAATCTAAAACTTCTTGCTGTCGTTCAGGGGGCAATGCCCGCAACTTATCTAAAACTGCTTGCTCTAAATTCATCGTTTATTGCCCTCCGTAATTACTCTAAAATTATCTTCACGCTTTTACTTACCAAATTCAAAAAATGTGCTGGCAACCTACTTACCATATTATAAGGTAAATCCCACAAAAAACTAACGCCTCTTGCATCCTATTTTGAAATAATATTTTTCGGAGTGGAGTGCGATCGCCCCTAATTTTGTAGGTGCGTCGCTATGAGATTTTCCAGCTATTTGAAATAGCTCAAGGCGACGCACCCTACGTTATGGCGATCGCCCCAACCAACTTATCAATCTCCGCCTCAGTTGTAAAATAGTGAACACAAGCCCGCACACAATCAGGATTAAGAATAGTCCTTACCATAATTCCCTGTTTCTCCAACAAATCGACCAGCTTTTTGTGCGGCATCCCATTAGTTAATCGAAGCGAAACCAAACCAGCTTCCGGCGCAGATGTCCGCAAACATTCCACATTGGGAAGTTCCGACAAACGCTGCCAGAGATACTTACTCAAACGGCAAATTTCTGCATACCTTTCCTCGATCGTACCCCATTCATGTTGCAGGGCGATCGCACTCCGCAAACCCGCATACAAAGGATAAGCCGAAGTCGCAATTTCATAGCGCTGCGATCCAGGCTTCCACCCAAGGACCTTAGCATTAGCATCCGTCACAATTCCCCGCCAACCGATAAACACCGGATGCAAATCTGCCAAAGCTTCCGCACTCACATAAAGCCCGCCCAAACCTTCCGGGCCGCACCACCATTTGTGACCAGTAAAAGCATAAAAGTCAACCCCCGATTCAATCAAATTCAAAGGCAAAACCCCCACAGATTGAGCCGCATCAACTAACACTCTAACTTTGTGATTCTTTGCAGGCAATTCCTCTTGTAACCCCCCTTGAACCAGGGAGAACTCCTCTTGTCCCCCCCCTTGCCAAGGGGGGGTTAGGGGGGGTTCATGACACACTTTCACAATCTCAGCCAGAGGCAAAACTTGGCCAGTATTCCACAAAATGTGACTGATAACCAACAAGCGAGTATTTGGCCGCAAACTATCAGCAATCACCGCCACCGCATCGCCCTCATTCAAAGTAGCCGCCAACGGACAAATCGAAACCTCAATGTTGAAACGGCGCTGAAGTTCCATTACACTAGCTACAATGCCGGGGTGTTCGCAATCAGAAAGCAGCAAATGGTCGCCCGCTTTCCAGTCAATGCCCCACAGCGCAATATTGCAGCCGACGGTGACATCTTCAGTTAGGGCGATGGTTTCAGGAGGTACCGTCAACTCAGATGCGATCGCCCGTCGCGTCAGCATCGCCTCCTGAACCACCCAAGCCCCCACCTCCCCCGAAAACGGCCCCCCAAGCTGCACCCGTTTGTAAGCCTCATAAATCGCGTCTAAAGCAGGCTCAGGCAGCGGCCCTTGTCCGCCGTAGTTAAAATAAGCTTTATTGGCCAAAGCTGGGAATTGTTGCCGGTGATTGTCCTTTGTCATTTTTTCTGGCGAATTATTGATAGCGTTAATATTGAATAACTGATGGTGTGAACTTTATATCCTGTGACTTTTGCCTCAAGCTAAATAATCAATCTGTGTATCCGTGTCAAAATCCGTGTCGTGCTTTCCTTCTAATTATTCTATGCCTTGCGAATACTAAATGTTAATAACTGACAAACTGCTACTTTCCTATCAGCGATGCCATCTCCGAGCATTTTTAGACACCTGCGGAGACTGGAAACAACTAGATCCCCCCAGCGACTTTCTGCTGAAACTGATGCGCGACAGCGCCGCATACCAGCAGCAAGCTTTGGAACACGAGACTTACCAACAACCATATTATCCTAGAGGAGATTGGGAAGCCGGCGCGGCCGCTACATTGAGTTTAATGCAGCAAGGGGTCGATCGCATTTACCGAGGAGTTCTGATCCAGGGCGAATTCGGCCAAACCAACGCCGCAACAACTTCTCTGGTAGGAATTGACAGTCAATATTTCCCAGAATTTGGCGAAATCCCCGAAACTCCCGTTGATATTTCATCCTCCAACCTTCACTCTTCAAACATTACCCTGATCAGCCGCCCCCATTTATTAATCAAACAGCCGGGACAATCAAAATTTGGCAATTGGAGTTATATTACTGCGGATATTTGGCTTAGCAAGCGACCAAAACAAGAGTATCAAATTATCGCAGCTTTTCACGCCCAAGTTTTAGCTTCCGTACAGGAAACAATGCCAGAGACTGCGTGGCTGATGCTGCGAAAAAAAGGGCTATACTCCGTGAATCTCGACCAGCGAACTCCTCAGATGTTCGAGATTTTAGATGATTGCATTCGGATGATAGAAAATCGGGATAAACCAGAGGTGTTCATTTCCCGGCAAAAGTGCAATCTTTGCGGTTGGTATACTATCTGTCACGCCGAAGCCGAATCTATTAAACATCTTTCGTTATTGCCGGGAGTTACTGCCAGCCGCTATGCTAGACTAAAAACTCTCGGAATTACTGATGTACAAGCTCTCGCTAATGCTAGTTCCAAACTGCTGGCTGAGTATCCCGAATTCCCGGACAGAGTGGCTTTTGATGTCGTGCAGCAAGCTCGATCGCACTTGCTAAATCAACCGCTGTTGCGAGAAGAAGGAAGTTCGGCAACGGATTCTGTAACGGATGTAACGGATGTCAGTCCGATGGAAGTCGGAAGAGGGAAGAAGGAAGAAGGAAGGCACGACACGGATTTTGACACGGATACACGGATTAATGATCGAGAAGAAGGTAGAAGTGAGAATTCAGAAGAACTTAACTCATCTGAAATAGTACCAGATATTGTAGACAATATCTTGAATTACACCGCAGTTGAGGAATTAAAAATTAGAGAAAATAAACCTGCGACATCTTCTATACCTGCGCCAATTCTCCGCAAAAAACCAATTCCGTATTCCCAATCTGTGTTTTTGCCGATCGCCCCAATCGAACTCTACTTTGATATTGAAGCCGAACCAGAGTTAAACTTGGATTACCTCCACGGAGTCTTAGTTGTTGACAGGTACAACAATACGGAAAAATTCCACGGTTTTTTAGCTGAATCAGCAGCAGAGGAAGGTGCAATCTGGGAGCAATTTTTAGAATTAATGTGGGCTTATCCTATTGCTCCGATTTTCCATTTTTGCGACTACGAAGTCAAGACTTTTAAGCGACTGGCTAAACTTTACAATACTCCAGCTTATTTGTGGAAACCCGTGCTGAAACGGTTTGTAGATATTCACAAACAAGTGACGCAAAAAGCGATTATGCCGGTGGAAAGTTACGCACTCAAACCAATTGCCCGTTGGCTGGGTTTTGACTGGCGAGATGCTAAGGCGAATGGTGCTCAGTGCGTCTGCTGGTATGACGATTGGCTCAAAACCGGCGATCGATCGCTCTTGGAGGCGATCGTCCGCTACAATGAGGACGACTGTCGTGCTACTTATGTGGTTAAAGATTGGTTAACCAATTTTTTGCTGAATCAGAAACAGTGAATTTATGATTTAACGAACCGGGAAGGCGCAAAGGGCGCGAAGGAAGAAAGAGAAGAAGAAGGTAGTTAAGCTAAAAAAATATTTGCTTGGTCTTTTGAAAAATATTACACTTCTTGTATTCGGCCTCCTGTGAAATTATTGTGGGGTGGGCATCTTGCCCGCCCCAATATGCAGGCTCAAAGTGAAATAGTTTAATAGCCTACTTATTCATCAAATGCGAAATCTAATAAAAGCAACTATATTTATTGTCTGTTTTTTGATGGCAGCAAGTGTTGCTATTTGGGTAAATCAATCAGCTCAATCTTTCGCTGTTACGAAAATAAATTTTATCGGCAGAGCAATATTTCCTACAGGTTCTCAGTTTCAGGGGACGGAAATTGGCGGACTTTCGGGCATTACTTATGATGGCGATAAACAAGTTTATTATGCCATTTCTGATGACCGCAGCAGCAAGGCTCCGGCGCGCTTCTATACTCTCAAAATTAACTTGCAATCTGGGAAACTGGAAAAAGAGCAAATAACTTTTACTGGTGTCACTACTTTATTAGATGAAAACGGCAAAGGTTTTCCTGAATTAAGTTTAGATCCCGAAGGGATAGCTTTTACTGGCAATAGCGTGTTTGTTTCTTCTGAGGGAGATGTCGATCGCCAAATAAATCCTTTTATCAAAGAGTTCTCTCTAGATGGTAAACTCCTGAAAACGCTGGCAATTCCAGAACTATTTTTGCCCGACGACAAAGGCAGTAAAGGCATCCGCAACAATCTATCATTTGAAAGTTTAACTTTAACGCCCGATCGCAAACACCTATTCACCGCTACCGAAAACGCCTTGGTACAAGATGGCGCCGCAGCTTCCCTGGAAACCGGGACTCCGTGCCGGATTTTGCGCTACGATGCGGTGAGCGGCAATCCAGAAGCATCGTTTCTCTACATCACCGAACCGCTACCCGCTGGTGCGAATCCTGTGGGAAAATTAACTAGCAACGGTTTAGTGGATTTGTTGGCGATCGACGATAACCGCTTGCTGAGTTTAGAGCGTGCTTTCTCCCTGGAAACCGGCACAACTATCAGAATTTTTGAGATTTCTCTGGAAAAGGGCGATCGTATTGAAGCACTCGAAAGCCTCAAAAGCCGTCTGGGCGAGGTTTCTCCCGCTCAAAAACGCCTGCTGCTGGATTTGGAAACCCTAAAAATTCCCCTAGACAACATTGAGGGGTTGACATTTGGCCCCGCCCTGGCGGATGCTAGCAGAGGTCTGATTTTGCTGAGCGACAACAACTTCAGTCCGCTGCAAGAGACTCAGATTTTGGGCTTCCAAATAAAAGTTCAAAAAACCTCTTGACAAAAGGTGAAGTGATAGGCATAATAGAAATTGTGCCTGAAAAAACGGCAAAACGAGGGACAGTAGTTCAATTGGTTAGAGCACCGCCCTGTCACGGCGGAAGTTGCGGGTTCGAGCCCCGTCTGTCCCGTTCTCTCGTAAATCGAAAGTTTAAAATACAAAGTTTAAGCTTTTGGTATTTTATTAATTGAGTAAGGAGGAGCGAAATATGACTGTTACGCTCATTAACTTCTCACCGGAAAAAACTACACAACGGGTAGTATTATCTAATATCAGTTGGCAGACTTACGAAAGCTTATTAGCAGAAGCAGGAGACAAGAGAGCCTCGCGATTTTCATACTCTCAAGGAGTCTTAGAAATTCTCATGCCATCCGACTTGCATGAAACTATTAACTGTTTGCTCAAACGGATTGTTACAGCTTTGACTGAGGAGTTGGACTTGAAGATTAAGGGATTTGGTTCGACGACTCTCAACCGTGAAGATTTAGAACAAGGTGCAGAACCAGATTCATGTTTTTATATCCAAAATGTCGATCGCATTCTAGGGAGAAGGCTTGACATCTCAACCGACCCTCCCCCAGACTTGGTAATTGAAGTTGATATTACCAGTCCTTCTTCTAATAGATTTGTCGTTTACACACAGCTAGAAATCCCTGAAGTTTGGCGGTATCGGGGACAAACTGTACAAATTTATCAATGGCAAAATCGGGAATATATTACTTGCGATCGCAGTCCGACATTTCCCATCCTTTCTGTAGCAATGCTCAATCAATTCTTGCAGATGGCAGAAACTCAAGATGACAATGCCATAATTCGGTCTTTGCGTCAATGGGCGAACGAGCAGTTGCGATCGCCCGAAAGCGAGCAATAATACTAAACTTAATTTAACTAATTCCTTTCTCCCACGGACGATCGACTCCCAGCAGCGATCAAAGGTGCGAGGAAATAAACGGTCGGGCTATCTGATATGTCAAAACCAGGACGATGGGCACGAGAATCGGAATCGCCACAAGTAGTCCCCATTTGCCAAACCTAAGTTTTTGACCGTCGGATTTGAAGAGGAAAATCACAGCGGCAATTCCCATAAGTATCCAGAGACCACCGAAGCCCATGAAGACTGTATAGCCTGCATCTTGCATTTTTTTTGACCTTTAATAGTAGTCCATCTTTAATGTTACTTGCAGTCTGTTTCTGCTGACATTTTCTGATAGACCGATCGCACTTATTAAATATGACTCATTTCGAGTTGGGTTGGCAGCGGCCCTGACTTTCGCACTCGATCCGCTGAGTTCGATCGCTCATAATAGTTGCTAAATCCGGCCTTCCCGTCAGCTTCAGCCGCCAGTGGGCCCAAATTCCGTACAGCCAATTGGCGATCGCCCCGATTGCTGGTAACTTAGTAACTGCATAAACCCATCCCATACCTAAAATCTCGTAGGTTCGGCGAAAAACCTCTACATTTTTCACCGTCGTACCGTCGGGTAACACCGCGTGAATCCGCCCCATCGCCGTTTCGTAGTCGATTCCGCCGTGGGCTTCCGGGTTGTAGCCATCATCCGCGATATCCACAAACGACACTAAGCCTCGCCCCGCGTCCTGTTTTTTCAAGAAATTAACCTCTCGCACGCACAGAGGACATTCACCGTCGTACAGCAACTCAATCTGCCAAGCAGGCGCAGCAGACTCGGGTGAGGGCGCAACAGATTCGGAAAACTCGGTTTTAGCAGCAGACATAGGGAAATATTTTTTAATGTCGTCGATCGCACACAAACATTTTACAAGGATAAATAGTTATCAGGTGCGCCTTGGGTACTCCTAAAGCAGTTATTTGTGGTGTGAAAAATAGTCCCAAAGGTGAATCCAGTCTTGGCCACCCGCAAGCTATTATCATCAAGATGCCCTCTCCTGCCTTGCCGGAGACCGTAGCCCGATCGCTCGATAGTCGAATATCAAACAAATCGAGGCAAAGTACCTGCCAAGCACAACTATTAAGTCGGCAACAAAATATAATAAAATTTGAAGTCTTAAACATCAGCAAATCGCCCAACCAGCAAATCGCCCAATCTAAAAGCAAAAATCTACATGAATGTCAGAGTCCGTCTAGCCCCCAGTCCCACCGGAAACCTACACATCGGTACCGCCAGAACCGCCGTATTCAACTGGCTGTTTGCCCGCAACCAAGGCGGCCAATTCATCCTGCGGGTAGAAGACACAGACGTAGAACGTTCTAAAAGCGAATACACCGATAACATCCTCGAAGGACTCACCTGGCTGGGTATGAACTGGGACGAAGGCCCGAGTTTTCAGTCCCAGCGTCTGGAAATATACCGCCAAGCAGTCCAAACCCTTCTAGACAATGGACTCGCCTACCGCTGCTACACCACGTCGGAAGAACTCGACGAAATGCGGGAAGCACAAAAAGCCAACAAACAAGCCCCCCGCTACGACAACCGGCACCGCAACTTGACAAGCAAAGAGCGCGCAGCTTTTGAAGGCGAAGGGCGACAAGCTGTGATTCGGTTTATCATCGACGACGATCGCACAATTTCTTGGAACGACATGGTGCGCGACACCGTAACCTGGAAAGGTAGCGACCTCGGCGGCGATATGGTGATTGCCCGTGCATCCAGCGGCGGCGTCATCGGCCAACCCCTCTACAACCTCGCCGTAGTTGTCGATGACATCGACATGGGCATCACCCACGTCATCCGCGGCGAAGATCACATCGGCAATACTCCGAAACAAATATTGCTGTACGAAGCTTTGGGCGCGACAATCCCAGAATTTGGCCACACGCCGCTGATTTTAAACTCCCAAGGACAAAAGCTTTCTAAACGCGACGGCGTAACCTCGATTTCTGACTTCAAAGATATGGGCTACCTGCCCGAAGCTTTAGTTAATTACATGACTTTGCTCGGTTGGACTCCGCCGGATTCAACGCAGGAAATATTTACACTGTCGGAAGCAGCAGAATTATTTACATTCTATCGAGTCAACAAAGCCGGTGCAAAATTTGATTGGGATAAACTCAATTGGCTAAACAGTCAATACCTGCACAAAATGCCAGTGCCGCAATTGACAGATTTGCTGATACCTTATTGGTGGCAGAAAGGCGGTTATGAGTTTGACTCAGAGGCCGATCGCCCTTGGCTCGAACAAATAGCTGCTTTAATCGGCCCGAGTCTCGTTCGCTTAACCGATGCTGTGGATATGTGCAAGGTTTTCTTCTCCACCACGGTGGAATACGAAGAAGAAGCACTCGCACAGTTGCAGCAACCAGGGGCTGCACAGGCTTTACAAGCAGTTGTAGAAGCGATGGAAAGTCATTCATCCCTGACATCAGCGGAAGCTCAGAAAATCACTAAAAAGCTCAGTAAAGAGAAAACTCTTAACAAAGGGCTAATTATGCGATCGCTCAGAGCAGCTCTGACAGGTGCAATGCACGGCCCCGACCTGATAGAATCTTGGGTAATCCTTCACCAGCGAGGAACGGCTAAAACCCGTTTGCTTGATGCCATTAGCAACTTGAATTTGCCTGGTGTTGGTGTGGCGGCCGAAACTCCAACCCCAGAACAACCAAACGCAGAAACAGTCGCCGAAACCCCTGCTACAGAACAGCCAGCAGTCGAAACACCGATTGTTGAAACAGCAGCGGCCGAGGTGACAGCAGTCGAAATATCGCCTGTGGAAACAGTCGAAATATCGCCTGTGGAAACAGTCGAAATATCGGCTACCGAAATACCCGGAACGGAGGTTTTAGCAGTCGAAATATCGCCTGTGGAAACAGCCGGCACCGAGGTTTCAGCAGTCGATATTTCGGCAGTTGAAACAGCCGCAGCAGCAGTTGAAATACCTGCAGCCAACCAGCAAAAAACTATTGCGAGTGGAGAAATGACTTCATCAAACGAACCAGAAACAACCGTTATCATCACCGAAATTCCTGCCGGAAATGAAGCAGACAGTTCCAGCGGTACAACAAAAGTCATAATTACCGAAGAACCGCCAAGTCAGGGCCAGCAGATCAAAGAACAAATTATCTCAATTTTGTCCGAGTTTCCCGCTTACATCGGCAGCTTTTACGAGCAGTACAAAAGTCCCCTGACTGTTATCGGTGTAATTATAGCCTCGATTGTCTCTTTGAAAGTGCTTTTGGGCGTAATAGATGAACTCAACGACATCCCCTTGCTAGCACCGACATTCGAGCTAATTGGTATCGGATACACCGGGTGGTTTGTCTACCGCTATTTGCTGCGATCGTCCAACCGGCAACAATTAGGTCAAGAAATTCAAGCATTGAAAGAACAAGTTTTCGGCAAAAAGTCCTAAACTTTTGCGGGTAGTTTGTTGAATTTGTGCCCGACATTGATAACTTTAAATAAGTTGTTAGTGTCGGGTTTTTAAATGACTAATAACTGTTGACTGTTGACTGTTGACTGATGACTAATCACTAATCACTAATAACTAAACCCCAGCCGCCGTAAAAGCCGCCCAATAATAAGGATTAGCAAAAGGATAGGGTTTGCGGTTGCGAATTTGCTGCAAAGAAGCCTCCGCAATCAGGCGAGAACTTTGAGAAAGCCGATCGAACATTTGCGAAATTTGAGGTTGAAAATCCGCCAACAACACCTCCAATTCCTCGCTAGTCAAATCCCGCAGCCACCTTTGAGCGTCCCCCAGGGCGATCGCCACATCTCCCACCTGCAACCGAGAAAACCGTCCCAGATTTTCATAAAACTTGCTCGTCAGCAGCAGCGTAGAAACATCATTCACCTTCCAAAGACTGCTAACCACACTAGACGTGCCAGCATACAACAAACCCGCCGACAAACCCACAAAATCTCCTCCAGCACCGCTAACTCCGCCAGCGGCAATTTCGCAACCAGATAAAGTAACTAAAAAATATTGTCTAAAATCCAGATTTAAAATTTCCTCCAAACTCAGAGAATCATTCCTCAAAAACACTGCAGATTTCAGTGGCCAAGCCAAATTAAGCAAACTAAAACAAGCAAAATGAGCGCATTTTTTCTGCTGCCAATGCCCTATTTCTTGGGGCAAATCCCCATTATTAGCAGACATTTCTTGGGAAAAAGCCTCTTTAATTGCCGGCTTATGGCGCACAACTTCTGTACTGGCAAAATACTGGGAAATAGTGCCGATTTCAATGTTGCTGTAGAACGCATCTCTGGTGAAAGTTGGAATGGCCAAAAGCTGCTGCAAACGGGGTCTGTACCGACCAATAGCCGCTCCGTGTGCACTTTGTCTCAACAGCAATAGCTGACAGCTAGGAGCATAGCGAATTCCTCCGGGAAATCGATCGAGCAAATAAGTAGCAGGCGCTGCAACGTCGCCAAAAGACGAACTTTGAGAAAAATCCGAAAGGCTGTAGGTTTCCACCTCAACAAAACCGCTGCGATCGCTCCACCCAGACCTAAAAATTCCCCCACCATCCTCAAATCCGTCTCTCCCCGCCAAAGGCAAAGCGTGGAGTGGCAAAGCGTGCAAAAATCGGTGCGGCACAAAAATCAGCCGATCGCAATTATCGGGAATCAGCGCCACCACTCGATCGATTTCCAGCATCGTAGCCAAGCGTTTGAGGCGAGTCTGGAGATGATTGATCCAGCGACCTTTTTGTTCAGAATAAGCGGTGAGGTACTCCTGGCCCCAACTTTCGGCAGCCAAAGCATTTTCCGGCGAACACAGGTGAACGGCGGGATATTGTTCACTCTTTACCACCACAAAAGCAACCAGCAACTCTCCCAAACTCGCCCACACCACAGCAGCGCAATTGTCATCAGGCAACAATTGGCGAATTTGCTCGAAAGCGATCGGTTCAACTTTGTGAGCTAGGCTGAAGAAAGGGTCGTTTGCCTGCACCTCCCGCGCAATCAACCTATCAAACTGCTTCCACAATTGATTTAAGTGCATGAAGTCCAAGTTCGGCATTAGAGAACCGCTGTTCAAACCTTGGCTATCGCCCTCAGAAATCAAAGTCGTGTTCGGCTCAGGTTCTCCCTCTTCTTGGTGCCGCTGTTCCCCTGCTATTTCCAGTTGCAGCGACTCCAACTCGCTTCGCACCGCTGCAGGAATTTCGGCTTTCGGAGTCAAGTGGCATTTAAGCAGCAGTTCTACCAAATTCCGATTTTTGTGGCGTTCGGCGTATTCCAGAGCCTTAGCGTAATATTCAGGTTGGCTGGCGCCTAGTTCCAGGCAAACTTGCACCAGGCATTTATAGAGTCCAGCCCAGGTGCGGGTTAATTTGACTTTTGCGGTACTCGTCCGTGAAGCGTAGCTATCCCGTAGGGAATCGCCAAAATCGACTGTATCAACCCCAACTTCGCAGCGCAAGAATTCAACAGTATCGACAGCAGCAGTAAAAACCCCGTAAGCGCGAAGCAAGTCGCCTCGAACTCGGTAAGCTTGACCCAAATAAAATAAAATTTCAGCCCAGCGGTGGGGATAGGTTTCGCGAGTGTAGACTTGGGTGGCGCTGTGATAGCAGCCGATCGCGCTTTCCATGTGCGACAAGTTTTCCGCCTCCGTCAGTTGCGAATAAGCCCTACCGAGATAAATTTGCAGCATTGCCCAGCGGTTGGGATATGCCTGCCTGGTGTAGACTTCGCCCGCATTTTGATAGCAGGCGATCGCGCTTTTGAGGTTGCGATTTTTTTCCCCTTTCACGTGTTCGCAGAAAGCGCGGCCGAGGTAGGCACACAGCATGGCCCAGCGTTCGGGAGTTTTTTGGCGGTTGCAAAAGAGCAAAGCATTTTGATAGCAGGCGATCGCCATTTCCATATTTTCGGCTTTTTCCCCTTTCACCCGCCGACTGTAGATCCTACCGAGGTAAGTTTGGATCGAAGCCCAGGCTTCGGGAAATTTGATGCGGGTGTAGACTTGTAAAGCATTTTGATAGCAGACGATCGCCATTTCCAGATTTTCCACCGGATCGCCTTTGATGCGATCGACAAACACCCGGCCCAAATTCCTTTGAGTCGTCGCCCACTGCTGCGGAAAAGCTTCCCGAGTCCGCACCTGCAAAGCTCTCTGATAGCACGTAACCGCGTATTCGAGATTTTCAGCTCGGTTGCCCCGCAGCAACTCGCAGTAAGCATTTGCCAAATTATTTTGAGTTGTGGCCCAACGCCGGGGAAACACCTTGCGGTTGTAGACTTGCAAAGCATTTTGGTAGCAAGCGACTGCCAGTTCCAGATTTTGGGCTCGGTTGCCCTGCAGTCGCCGACTGTAAGCACGGCCGAGATTGTTTTGAGTGCTCGCCCACTCTTCCCCAAAAGTTTCGCGGGTGCGAACTTGCAGCGCGTTTTGATAGCAGGCGATCGCGTGTTCTAGATTGTCTGCCGGATCTCCCCTGAGACGCTCGCTGTAAGCGTTGCCCAGATTATTTTGCAGCGTCGCCCACTGTTCCGGGTACTGTTCGGGCGTGCGTACTTGTAGGGCATTTTCAAAGCAAGCGATCGCCTGTTCGATATTTTGAGCCTTATCACCTTTGGGGCGATCGCTATAAGCGTTGCCCAGATTGTTTTGCATCACCGCCCATTCTTGGGGAAAGTCTTTGCGGGTAAACACCTTAGCAACTGTTTCGTAACCTGCAATTTCGATTTCCAAGTTATTAGCCTTGCTGCCGAGGGGAAACCGCCCAATTTTGTTGCTCAGATTGCCGATTAACGCTGCAATGCGCCTTCTCTCGGATTCTTTGGCAGCAGAAAACACCAAATTTGCCCAGCAGCGCAGCAGTTCTGCGAAATTCTGGTCGAGTTTGTCTAAATTGTTTCTCAGCAGCGAGTACAGGTGCTGCGAATCAGCGCCGCGCGCCACTGCTTGCAATACTTCTGCTAAAAAAGCCAGATATGCTGCCCCGGTTGCGGGCAATTTATAATTCCCTTTTGCAGATTCTAAGGGTGCGATCGCCCTTTGGAAAAATTTTGCAGCTTTCAGCAAGCTTTCTCGCGTCAGCGCCACTTCTTCCACATAAAGCGTTTGCACGAACCCAAAGTCGATCGATTTTGAGTCAGTCCTCAAAATCAAATCTATTCCTAAGTCCACAGGATTTTCCAGCAGCGCTTGGAGCATATTAACATCAGTTTTGCGACGCTGTTCATCCATCGTGCATTCCGCCGAATTATTAACGATAGGATCGCTGCTTCTGTGCAGCAATTAAATCACTTCCTGGTTTAAATTTCAATCTCTAACCGGAGGTACGAGTCGCCCAGGGGATTAAACCAACCTGATTTTTCCACCATACACATTGCCACAACGTATTTGCTTAAAAAAACAGGCTTCGGCACAAGTCTTAAACTTAACAAACCCGCCCCGACAGACGTGCAGCGGGGCGGGTTTAATTTTACCCTGATAGATTTTAGACTAAGAAAGCCGATTTCTGGGAAACTATTGGGTGTGATAACGAGAAATCTGGTAAAGAAACCGGCTTTCTGAGGAATAGTGGGTCTAGATATGGCAATCGCCATTGGTATCAAATTAAGCCTGAAACCCCTGATAAATGTCGCTTTTAGGCAAAGTCTAGATCCCCCTAAATCCCCCTTAAGAAGGGGGACGAAAGAGAATACTCCTGTCCCACCCCCTACTCCCTTTATTAAGGCAGGCGCCAGGGTGATCTGGCCTTAATAGTCAAACATCAGTCTATAAATGGGTTTGAGGTTAAGTTGACACCAATGGGCAATCGTTAGTTACAGCGCTACAGCTAACACAAATCAACTCCGTAGATTTTACTGTACCGCTTGAGAGCGCAAGGCTGACTCCACGGCCTGCAGAGCTCGATCGACTTCAGCAGCAGTGACAATCAGCGGCGGGACAAATCTCAGCACTTTCGGCCCTGCTGGAACCAACAAAACTCCTGCGGCGATGGCAGATTTGACAATATCAGCGGATGTAAGTTCGATGTCAGCTTGCAATTCCATCCCGACAATCAAACCCCAGCCCCGCACCTCGGCAATTAAATGCGGATATTCAGCCGCCAACTTGTTGAGCCCTGCTTTCAACTGTTCCCCGCGCTGCTGCACGTTTTCTAGAAGGTTTTCCCGTTCCAAAGTTTGGCAAACGCACAAAGCTACAGCGCAAGCAAAAGGATTGCCGCCGAAAGTGCTGGCGTGACTTCCCGGTTCAAATACATCGCAGGCAGATTTGCACAGCATAGCGCCGATCGGGATACCGCCGCCCAATCCTTTGGCAGATGTAAAGATATCCGGTTCAATGCCGAGGTTTTCGTAGCCCCAGTATTTGCCACTGCGTCCCATCCCGACTTGCACTTCGTCGAGAATCAGCAAAATGCCTTTTTCGTCGCAAATTTCCCGAATTCGCTGGAAGTAGGCGATATCTCCGGGGCGAACTCCGCCTTCGCCTTGCAGCGCTTCCAACATAATTGCAGCTACTTGGCGTTCGTCTTTGTCGAGTTGCTCGATCGCACTTTCGATCGCACTAATATCGTTGTAGGGCACATAGTGAAATCCCGGCACCAAGGGGCTAAAACCCTTCTGGTATTTAGGCTGTCCCGTGGCCGTAATTGTCGCCAAAGTCCGCCCGTGGAAACTCGCAACGGCGGTAATGATTGTCGGATTCGAGATATTTAATTTTTCGTGGGCGTATTTGCGGGCGAGTTTAATTGCCGCTTCATTAGCTTCCGCGCCGGAGTTGCAAAAGAAGGCTCTGTCCGCGCAAGAATGGTCTACAAGCCACTTCGCCAGCTCGCCCTGTACGGGGATGTAATAAAGGTTAGAAACGTGGTGCAGGGTCTGAATTTGCTGAGTTACCGCTGCAATCATTGCCGGGTGGGCGTGTCCCAGAGTGCAGGTAGCAATACCAGCCACAAAATCGAGATATTCGCGGCCCTCGGTATCCCAAACGCGGCAGCCGAGGCCCCGTTCTAGGGCGATCGCAAAACGCCCGTAAGTTGTCATTACATAGCTGTCGAAGCTCTCAGAACTGAAGAGACTGGCTTCGGCTTGCACGCTTGGTTCTTTTAATAAGGTTTCTGGACTCACGAATCGCTCCTTAACACATAATATGTAGACCTCGATTGTACGGTAAAAATCCAGGTTAGCGGTGCAGGCTGTTAGTTTTGTCATAAAATCATAACAGTAACCTCAATTAATCCATTACAAATCTACTGATGAGTTATTACATTTCTCCTAACTTTCTCGATAAAGTTGCGGTGCACGTCACTAAGAACTTTTTAAATTTGCCCGGGGTAAGAGTTCCCCTAATTTTGGGAATTCATGGCCGCAAAGGAGAAGGCAAAACTTTTCAAACCGAACTGGTTTTTCGGCGGATGGGCTTTGAACCGGTGATGATATCTGGTGGGGAATTAGAAAGCCCGGATGCAGGAGATCCGGCGCGTTTAATTCGCTTGCGCTACCGGGAAGCTGCGGAGCAAATTCGCGTGCGCGGCGAGATGTGCGCCATCTTTATTAACGATTTGGATGCTGGTGCGGGCAGGTTCGATACTACTACTCAATATACTGTCAATACTCAGATGGTCAATGCGACTCTGATGAATATTGCTGATAATCCAACTAACGTGCAGTTACCGGGAAGTTATGACAGTACGCCGCTGCACCGAGTGCCGATTATTGTCACTGGAAATGATTTTTCTACGCTTTACGCGCCGCTGATTCGCGACGGGCGGATGGAAAAGTTTTATTGGGAACCCAGCCGGGATGATAAAATTGGCATTGTTGGGGGAATTTTTGAGTCGGACAAATTGTCAAAAACCGATATTGTGGCGTTAGTCGATAATTTTGCCGATCAGGCGATCGACTTTTTTAGTGCTTTGCGATCGCGCATTTACGACGAACAAATCCGCGAATTCATTCACAAAGTAGGAATCGAGCGAGTTTCCAAGCGTTTGGTAAACACTTTGGAAGCAGCGCCAGATTTCCATAACCCGAATTTCAGCCTCGCTCATTTATTAGAAATGGGTAGTTTGATGGTGGGTCAACAAAAGCGGATTAAGGAAATGCGCTTAGTAGATGAATACAACCAATCGCGCCTTTTCAACGTTCAAGGAACCCCCAATGCCCCTGCTGCTGCGCCCACGCAAAGTGAATTAAACGACCCGTCATCCAAATATTATAAGGCTTACGTTGAGCCAAGTTCTGAAGCGGGTAACGGTCATGGGGCGCGGCTGAGTTCCGAGGTATTGGAACAAGTAAAGCAGTTGTTAGCAAGAGGCTGCAAAATTGGCATGGAATATGCAGATAATCGCCGATTTAAAACTGGTTCTTGGCAAAGTTGCGCGACGATTAAAACTGCACAGGAAAAAGATGTGGTTGCATCTTTAGAAACTTGTTTGGCGGAACACGGCGGCGAATACGTGCGGCTGATTGGTATCGATCCAAAAGTCAAGCGGCGCGTAGTTGAAACAATTATTCAGCGCCCGAATGGTTAAAGTTAAAGTCCGCCAGGGAATGAATTCCCTGTCTAATAGCTAAAGTCCTCGCTATGAGGACTAATGAGTTTAAAAATTTTTATTCTCATATCATGTCCGGTTGGATTGGAATGATTAAACCGCAGAGTACGCAGAGAACGCAGAGGAAGAGAACAGAGAGATGAATACAGGACGATGCTAACGGATTTGATATCAGTCCTCTTGAGAGGACTTTAGCTTTGAGGCAGGGGTTTCAACCCCTGTCGGACTGTCGGACTATCGGTTTAATGTTAAGTTGATACCAATGAAGACAGTTGTGTCCCTACAGGCAATATCTTCTTTATCTCGCCCTAAACTACAGGACAGACAGAGATTATGCAAACCAGCGGCGAATTAGCTTTACAAGTTAAAGTAGGGTGCGCCTTCGGCACCTGACAAATTCAAATTAAATTCTGCAAAAATTTATCAAAAGTTGCCCGATCGCACATAGCAACTTGAGCACCCACTTTAGTTGTGCACAGAGCCCCCGCTGCTGCGCCCCACCGCACCGCCTCTGACAAGGAAAGACTGGCATCTAATGCAGAGGCCAAACCGCCGTTAAAAGCATCGCCAGCAGCCACAGTGTCGATCGCCTCCACAGCAAAAGCCGGTACAAAAAAGGTTTCATCCGCCGTAACAGCAACAGCCCCGCGATCGCCCAATTTGACAATAACATTCTTGACCCCACGCTCCTGCAAGTGTTTGGCAGCTACAATCGCTGTTTCGGTGTCATTCACCCGAAAACCGACTAACTGGCCCGCTTCCACTTCATTCGGCGTGATAATGTCAATTAGCGGATAAAGTTCCAGTGGCAAATCCGCCCTAGCCGGTGCTGGATCGAGAATAACTCGCACGCCCGCTTGACGAGCAGCTTTCGCAGCTTTTTGGACAACTTCCAGGGGAATTTCTAACTGTAACAGCAAAGATGTAGCTCCTGTTAACAGTTTTTTGAGACGTTCTATATCTGCTTCACCGACATTGTTATTCGCGCCCGGAATCACAATAATATTATTTTGACCTGTCTCGTCTACGGCGATAATTGCCACCCCTGAATGAGTGTTTTGGTCTATTAATACATTGTCTGTACTTAAACCATAAGATTGTAAATTTGTCAATAATTCTTCAGCAAATTTATCGTTGCCGACGCGGCCGATGATGTGGGTGGAAGTGCCGAGACGGGCGGCCGCTACGGCTTGATTTGCTCCTTTGCCGCCGCCGGCTGTGAAAAAATTGCTACCGATGATAGTTTCCCCTGGCTGCGGCAACCGGGGAGTTTTTGCTGCTAGGTCGATGTTGATACTGCCGAATACGATGATGGTCATAGGGCATGGGGCAAACAGGGCATCGGGAATTGTAACTAACAAATCACAGGACTTACCCAAAGAAACCGGGTTTCTCTGAAAAATCTTTGCTTTCTCAACTAGAGATATACGAAGAAACCCGGTTTCTGGCCTCGACGTGCGTCCAAAACTAAAATAACCAATAACAAATAACGTGCTAGAACAGTTATGGTCTCCATCGGTCAATTCAATGGCTGCAATTACTCTCGATCGCAATCCCTGTGTCCTGCTAGTTGAAACAGACGAAGTTCTCGCCGGACACTTGAGTCTCGACTTAAAATCCTCCGGCTACGAAGCGGTAGTGGCTTCTAATACCGCCACAGGCCAACATTTAGCTCATGAATTGCAGCCAGCTTTGATTGTAATCGATCGCATACTTGGCGCTGAGTCGGGGCTGTCACTGTGTTCTCACCTCAGAAGTATTGGCAATCGGGTGCCGGTGCTGCTATTGGTCGGTCGTGATACAGTTGACGATCGCGTAGCTTGTCTGGAAGCTGGGGCGGATGATTATTTTCTTAAACCTTACCGCACTGAGGAATTTTTGCAGTTGGTGCGCTTGTATTTGCAGCCGGATAACACCAGCAACGAACAATTGAGGTTTGGCGATTTAGTTTTGGATTTGGCCTCTAGGCGGGCATTACGCAATGGACGGGCGATCGACCTGACGATGAAGGAATATGAGCTGCTAAAGTATTTGATGGAACATCCCCGCGAGGTTCTGACTCGGGAACAAATTCTGGAAAATGTTTGGGGTTACGACTTTTTGGGTGAGTCGAATGTAATTGAGGTTTACATCCGCTATCTGCGGCTCAAGATTGAAGATGAGGGCGAAAAGCGTTTGATTCAGACGGTGCGCGGTGTTGGCTATGTGATGCGGGAAGCTTGAAGAAGTCATTAGTCATCAGTCATTTGTCATTTGTCATTAGTCAGTGGTCATTAGTCATTAGTCAACAATGCCCATGCCCCATGCCCTATGCCCCATGCCCCATCTAAAATCTAAAATCTAAAATCTAAAATAATTATGAGTTATTTAACTAATTTGCTCGGTATTGGAGTAAGTATATTTTTGCTGGGATGTTCGCCGACTTTACCGATCGCGAATGCTGGTGCTACTGGTATTTTGGCGGCTGAGTCTCCTACGGCGATAACATCGGGTCAAGTGCTGCCTGTTTCTGCTAGAGCTCGGATAGGCGATCGCCCAATCGAACTCGAAGTGGCGAAAACACCGGAACAGCAGGCTATGGGTTTAATGTACAGAACTTCTTTGCCGGATGACAGAGGAATGCTGTTTGAGTTTAAACCGGCGCGACGGGTCAATTTTTGGATGAAAAATTGCAAGATTTCTCTGGATATGATTTTTGTCCGGGATGGGGTGGTTGAGGCGATCGAAGTTTCTGCACCTCCTTGTACTGCCGATCCTTGTCCTACCTACGGGCCCAATACTGCTGTCGATCGAGTTATTGAACTCCGGGGCGGGCGGGCTGCTGAACTCGGTGTCAAAAAGGGCGATCGTATTGAAATCGAGTTTTTTAACGAAAACCTCGATCGATAAACAATCCCCCGGTTTCCATCGCCCAGAGATCCCCCTGCCTTGGGAATACCGGAGAAAATTTAGAAACTTTACAAAAATTGATAAAATCTATTAGAATATTAATGTAAGATTCAGTACAAACACCGGAAGATTTGCTACGATGTCGATCTCAGTCAGTCAGGACTTGAGCTTGTTTCCGGAAGCTGTAGATGGTTGGTCGCAGGTATGAGACGAGTCAGCGACTCGTTACCAATCCTGAGAGACGATACTCAGCCTCAAGGTGTAGCAACACGAAAAGAAATTCTCTGGAAGTTCTGGCGATCGAGCTAAATCTACTAAACCTATCTAAAGTAATATGCTACGAGCCAAGTTAATTGGCGGTAATTGGCAAACTTAACTTCTGGTAGCAGTTTTGGGTTTGATCGAAATATCTAACTAATTTTGCCGAAGTAGATTTGCGGATTCTGCATTTCGGCAGATGAAGTTAAACTCTGAACTTGGTTTAGTAGTTTTAGGTAGCAGAATTTATTCTGATTCGCGCTGCAGAGATGCCGAGGTATTCAGTTTAGGTTCGATCGCGATTACCAGTCGATCGGGCAGACATCAGCAAAATTGCAAAACCTTTCACTTTTTGGGAAAGGTTAGCTTTACAGTATCACTCAGCATTACGTTTGGCAGTTCAACCGCTAATAGCGTTTTAAAAGCTATCCACGGTAACAAGACAAATTTAAAACTGGCTTATTACTCATCACAAACATCAGGTTCACATCAGAAAATGGTGTCCTATACTTAGAGGTGAAATCACATGGCACCCGCTAAATACACTCGATTGATTCGATTTTTACAAGAAGATTTGGCAATTTCGCCCGCGTCAATTGCTGTCGCCGAACGTCGTGGCGGTGACAAACAGCGCCAGCGTGATAAAGACCCGAATTCCTTGCCGATGGTTCTGTGGCAATACGGTTTAGTCACTCTCGAACAGTTGGATAAAATCTTTGATTGGTTATCCGAAGCATATTAAAAGGATTTTAGATTTTAGAGATAATCCAAAATCTAAAATCCTTTAACAACTGAGATTAGGATTCAGCCAAGAATTTGGCAGCCGCGGCAACGCCGGCCCCCGGAGTGTAGCCTTCATGACCCAATTCGCTCAGCACAACTTCTAAAGAGGAAATTGCTGCTAGAATATCGCGATCGCACACAAAGCCCAAATGACCGATTCGGAAGATTTTACCTTTCAAATGGTCTTGTCCGTCGGCGAGAGCAATGTCAAATCTCTTTCTCATCAAAGTCCGCACTTTTTGAGCATCTACGGATTCTGGCGGCATCACCGAAGTAATCGCAGGGCTGGCGGCATCGTCAGCAGCAAACAACGGCAAACCTAAAGCTTTTACAGCAGCGCGAGTAGTTGTCATCAACCGTTTGTGTCGCGCGAAAACATTTTCCAACCCTTCTGTTTTCATCATCTGCAGCGATGCTTGCAGGGCAAAAAACATATTGACAGGAGGAGTAAAAGGAGTGGTATTTTTGGCTGCGTCTTTGCTATATTTGCCCAAATCCAAATAATAGCGGGGCAGTTTCGCAGTTTTGTAAGCTTCCCAAGCTTTGGGACTGACGGCCACAAAACCCAAACCTGGAGGAATCATGTAAGCTTTCTGAGAACCCGAAGCAATGACATCGATGCCCCAAGCGTCCATCGGAATATTGACAGCGCCTAAGCTAGTGACAGCATCGACCATAATTAAAGCTTCACCGTGGGCCTTAACGTGGCGGTTGATGGTTTCGAGGTCGTTGAGGACGCCGGTGGAGGTTTCCGAGTGGGTGATGATGACAGCTTTGATTTGCTTCTCTGTATCTGCTTCTAGTTTTTCGCGGAAGTTTTCGGGGTCTAAAGGTTGGCCCCACTCGGCTTTAATAATTTCGGCGTTTAAACCGTAAGCTTCGGCGACTTCAGCCCAACGTTCGCCAAATTTGCCGTTGCATCCGACTAAAACTCGATCGCCCGCACTCAAGAAATTAATTATCCCAGCTTCCATCGCGCCGGTACCAGAAACCGTTAAACTCAGCACGTCACTTTTAGTTTGGTGCAGCCATTTCAAGTTTTCGGTACATTCTGCAAAAATCGCGTCAAATTCCTTGCTGCGGTGGCCCATCGGGTGTTTTGCCATCGCTAACAATGCCGCTTCAGGCACCGGCGTCGGGCCCGGAATCATCAGCATTAATTTGTTGTCCATGATATTGTCCTAAGTTTTTCTGTGGGAGTTCTATAGAATAAATCAAATACGATACGTCACGTCGCGTCGATACTCTAAGTTTTTTAACTTTTAACTCCCTTGTGGTTAATTTCATTTAGAGCCCAGCGATGTTCTACCGCTAAGTTCGATCGCTCGCAGCTTTGTTCTAATTGCTTTTGAATGGCAAGGGCTTTACGCAATGTAATAATAAGTTGGTGAACTTGTTGCTGCTGCGGCGATTGTGGACTGACAGCAAACATCGTTTTGCGCTCTAACAATTGAAGTAGCAATTCATAATGAATGTACGAAGGAAGGGGGATTGGCTCCATGAAAGCTAACATACCTCAGCGAACCGATACCCCATTGCAATTGCATGAGGCATCACGGTGAACATTAGATGCCCGATTTTTTATTTGTTTTCTAACCGTCCAATAACCTCTGCTTTGCCGATCGAATATTCGGGGCTGGGGGCGTTGGACACGCTAAATCTTGCGATCGACAGGCTTACAGAATAGATTTAATTGCTTTCTGGCAAAATATTTCTATGCAATATAGCTTTCAGTGCTATTTCTTTTTTACAGTAGCGCTTGAGTCGATGCAGGCTAGAAATTCTCATTATTTACCTACTTAATCACTTTTTATCAGAATTAAGGGTGCTTTGTCAAGCGGTCTCGCCTTTCAGAGGCTCGGAGGGCGATCGGCAAGGGAGGCTAAAGCTGCACCCGGATCGGGCTGTTTGACCAGAGATTCGCCGATGAGGACGGCTTCGGCGCCTGCGGTGGCAAGTTTAGCTAGGTCGTCGGGAGTGTGGATTCCTGACTCGCTGACGATGAGGATGCCTTTTGCTTGGATTTCGGTTTGTCGATCGGCTAATAGTTGACCGGTAGTTTCTAGGCTGACGGAAAAGTCTGCTAGGTTGCGGTTGTTGATGCCGATTAGGCTGACGCCTTCTAGGGTTAATACTCGATCGAGTTCTTCGAGAGTGTGAACTTCTATTAAAGCTGTCATGCCCAATGTCTTGACAATTTTAACAAAGTATTGTAAGTCTTTGTCAGATAGAATGGCTGCGATTAACAATACAGCATCTGCGCCGTGAATCCGGGCAAGATAAATTTGGTAGGGATAGATAATAAACTCTTTGCAAAGTAAGGGCAAATCGACGGCGGCACGGATTTTAGCGAGGTTGTCGAAGCTGCCTTGAAAGAACTTTTCATCTGTGAGTACGGAGATGCAACTGGCGCCGTTTTGTTGGTAAGCTAGGGCGATCGCCACTGGGTCAAAATCTTCGCGAATTACGCCTTTGCTGGGGGAAGCTTTTTTGACTTCGGCGATGATAGCGGGTGTGGTTTTGCCGTTTTTAAGGGCGGCAAGAAAGTCGCGAGTAGGCGGTGCAAAGGGGAGTTTTTTGTGAAGTTCGGATAAGGGAGTGCGATCGCGTTTTTGGGCCACTTCAGCTTCTTTTTCCCAGACGATTTCTTCGAGGATGTGCTGGGGTTCGGCGTCGGGTACGGCGATTTGGTAGCTGAGGTAGAGGACTGAGACTGATGTGCTGGGGGGACGGCGGCGGATTTGAAGCATGATAGGGGGATAAACAGTTGACAGTTGACAGTTGACAGTTGACAGTTGACAGCGAGGTTTTTAGGCTGGGGATTTATACCTTACCGCGATCGCAACAAGTTTCAACCTATTATATAATGGTTACAGTAAATCCTCCTAGCCTGAGAGCTAATGCGTGCCAGCTAAAGATATTTATCACGATACAGTTAAGCGTGCCTTACAAAAAGATGGTTGGATAATTACTCACGATCCCTTTCCCCTGCAAATTGGTCGCAAGCGTTTATCTGCCGACCTGGGTGCAGAGCGTCTAATTAATGCCGAAAAAGGAACCCAAAAAATTGTTGTTGAGGTCAAGAGTTTTGTAGGACGATCGGATGTAAAAGATTTGGAGCAGGCTTTGGGGCAGTACGTTCTTTACCGCCAAGTGCTTAATGAAATGCAGAGCGATAGAAAACTCTATCTTGCTATTTCTAAGCCTGCTTTTAAGAGCGTATTTACCATATAACTAGGGCAAGTGTTATTAAAAAATCAAATTGTTAAACTGATTGTTTTTGATGTAAAAAGTGAGGAAATACTTCAATGGATACCCGATTGAGATACCAAGAAATTATCAAAAGCATACTTCAGGAACACGCTAAATACCGCAATACTATACCTGACGGCTATCATTCTCAACTGTTATTTGATGAGGAACGAGGAGGATATTTAGTTTTGGATATAGGTTGGAATGATGACAATTACCTTCACGCCACACCAATCCACATCAATTTAATCGGCGATAAAATCTGGATTCAATATGATGATACCGAAGAAGGAGTGGCGACGGATTTACTTGCCGCCGGTGTTCCTAAAGAAGATATTGTACTCGGTTTTAGGCATCCTCAAGTGCGGCAGTACACTGAATTTGGAACTGGTTTGAGTGAGAAAGATGAAGAAATTGTTGCTGAATCTGCTGCTGTGCGATCGGCCTAAGTAGAGTACGGAGACGGATGTGCTGGGGGGACGGCAACGGATTTGGAGCATGATAGGGGGATAAAGGGCGATCGTAACAAGTTTCTATTATATAAGGTCGATCGCCCTTTTCCATATGATAAAATGCGATTAACTAAGTATTCGGAGATTAACCGATGCAATTAGAAGACTATTTTGAATTTCTCGACCCCGATGACATCCGCATCAAAGGACATCGGATCGGCATTGACGATGTAATTAAATATTACTTGGATGGATATTCGCCAGACCAAATTCTGGAAGAATTACCAAGTTTGAATTTAGAGAAAATTTACGCGACGCTAACTTATTATCTGCAAAATCGGAGGCAGATGGATGCTTATATGTTGCGGCTGGCGAAGTGGCGGGAAGAACGCTATCAGGAATGGTTGGCTAATCCATCTCCTCTAGCATTGCGTTTGAGAGCAATCAAAGCACAGCGAGAACAGGAGTTACTTAACCTGAAGTGAAAATTCGTTTTTTACTCGATGAAAATTTGCCACCTAAGCTCAAAAGTGCTGTTTTAAAACTTCAACCGGAGATAGATATTTTACGGGTGGGTGATTCAACTGCACCGCCATTCGGAACTTTAGATCCAGAGATTCTCATTTATTTGGAATCATCGAAACGATTATTGGTGACGGATAATCGCAAAAGTATTCCCGGACATTTGGAGGAACATTGGGCGGCTGGGGGACAAAGTTGGGGATTAGTTTGGGTGCGTCCAAGTGGAAGTATCGGCAGATGGGCAGAAACAATTCATTTTATTTGGGATACTACTGAAGCGGAAGAATGGATCGATAAGTTAGATTGGATTCCATATTAGAGAATGATGTGGAAAAAGTACGCGCGTGCGTAGCTATCCCGTAGGAATCGCACTTTTGGGCCGCCAAAATCTCTTCGCTAACCCGCAAGTCCGCCGGGGGTTGAAAACCCCCGTCTCATAGCAAAAGTCCTCTAAAAGAGGACTGAAAAGTCAATTCAATAAACAAAGGTCGATCGCGCATTCCCAATTTTTACCAAAAGGTCGATCGCACATTTCTAAGTTCCCGATAATTCACTGACAGTCTGAGTTTTGACTGTTCTATCTTTTGCGTGTTTCAGGGCACTTAACAAGCGATCGGCATTTTTGGGCGATCGCAGCAGGTGCAATGTCTCCAATAAGCTTGCCAACTCGTCAGCGGCAATTAAGGCTACGTTTTCGCCGTCTTTGCGGGTGATGATGATGGCATCGCGATCGCTGATGACTTGTTCGCACAGTTCATCAAGATTTGCCACAGCTTCAGTATAGGTTACTTGGGTTTGTGTGAGTGACATGGTTTTTGGCTTCCCAATACTAAGGATATTATAAGGGCGATCGGGCTTCTTTTTCTATGTTTGGGCGGGAATAGTTAGTTTGGACATACTCTTTTAGTACCGGGCAAAGGGTAAAAAATGTGCGATCGCCCTCCGGGATTTTTTCAACAAATGAACGCCGTCCCAAGGATTGCATCACTTGCAAAAATTGCGATCGAGATAATTGCAGATTCTCTCAAAAATTTCGCTAGAATGCCATTAAATAAATCTTGAATCATTGTTGCCACTATTTTTAACTTCTTGCAGAGCGTCTAAGTGTTTTCCCGTATTGACTGAGCCTGGTTATCTGTGATATTCAATACTTATTGAACCTCACGTAGTTACAAGCTATGGCAAAAGGCGATCATATCTACATTCAACACGTTGGATACACTCATCACGGTATCGACTGTGGCGATGATAGTGTTATTCATTTCGGAAGGCGTGGGGGTGAAAAAATTTGTCGTATTTCTAAAAAAGATTTTGCATCAGGAAACAAAATTAATGTAAAGGAGTATGGAAAATGTTATTCAGATGATTCAGTAGTCAGACGAGCAGAGGGCAGGTTAGGCGAAAAAGGATATGACATTTTCAGCAATAATTGTGAGCATTTTGCTTATTGGTGCAAAACAGGAAAATATAAGAGTGAACAAGTAGCACAAGCTCAAGCTGGAGTTGCTGGTTTAGTTCAAGGAAGCGCTATTGGCGCAGGAACCAAGTTTGCAACTAAAATCGCCACTGAAGCTGCTATTAAATCTGCTGACCCTATATCTAAAGTTCTCATCAATGTAGGGCTTAAACAAGCGCCTGCTGTAGCGGGTAAAGCGGCTGCTGGTATTGTAGGTGTGGGTGGCATAGCCAGTGGATTAGCTGCTGATTTCATAGTTGGCAAGATACTTGAAGATGATGAAGCTTTGACTGAACGCGAACGTGAAGCACGAAAAAATGGAAGAATAGCAGGACAAGTTGCATCAACAATTGGAGGTGTTGGCGGAGGTATTGCTGCTGCTACGGTTGGTGGTAGCGTTGCCATTGCTGCTGCTGTTGCGGCTCCCGCAGTATTAGGTATAGCAATTGGTTTAGGTGCTTATCACCTACTCCAAGGCGAGTGAAAATTGATTTAGCTGCTGAAAGAGCGATCGCCCTTCTATTGTTGAAGTGCGATCGCTCTTTTTTTGGCTCTTCAGTAGTTAATATGCTAAATGAATAGCTGGCGCCAGGAAAGAAAGACAAATGAAGCTAGGAAAATAGCTGGGAGAGTCATTACCGGGGTTGACAGAGGAAGCTCATTTATTATTAAATATAAGCAAAAGCTAGAGGGGTGAGGTGGATTGAACAGCCATGAGAACGAACAAGGAGATAAAGTTTTTAACAGAGCTGTTGAATATAGAGGAAATAAAAGTAATCTCACATCGCCAGTATGAAGGGATTGGAATAATTTTACAGGTGGAAGGAATCGGTAAGGAAAGTAACTGTCCACGTTGTGGAAAAAAAGTCATAGATTACATCAAAATCATAGATACCTAGTCAAAGATTTACCTTGGGGAGAGAAGTTCGTATTTTTAGAAATCAACCGACGACAGTTTAAGTGTGAAAAATGTCTCAAGCCATTTAGTGAAGAGTTGGAGTTGGTCAAAAAAAGAAGAACCTATACGAAACGGCTAGCAAGAGCAATAATCCAAGAAGTGTTAGAGAATGATATCCACAGCGTAGCGAAAAAAGGGGTCGTGACAACAGAAGAAATAGAAAGGATGTTAAAAGACGCATCGAAAGAATACTTAAAAGCCCAGCCTAGCGAGTTGAAGAGATTAGGGATAGATGAAATAGCTCTAATTAAAGGAAAAGGAAATTACTGTGCAGTATTAATAGATTTAGAGAAGTCTAAGCTAATCGCGATATTGGCAGGAAGGAAACAAGAAGAAATTAAGGAAGTAATGCTCGGATGGGGTAAAGAAGTATTAGAGCAAATAGAAGAAGTAAGTATAGATTTGTGGAAAAGTTACAGAAATGTAGTGAGAGAGTTGATGCCAAATGCTCAGGTGGTCGCCGACAGATTTCATGTAATGGCACAAATAAATAAGGAATTAGATGCCCAAAGGAAGGGAGAGAAGAGACAGGTAGAAGATTTAATTAAAAAAGCAGAATCGTCAGAACAAAAAGCAGCCCCGGAGAAAGTTTTAGAAGCATTGAAGAAAAGTAAATATGTGTTATTGAAGAACCAATCAGATATAAATGAAGAGCAAAAAGCTAAACTAATGCAAGTTAAAAATGTATCTTCTACTCTCAAAACTCTGCTTGAATTAAAATAAGAAATTAGAAAATTTTTCGATCGGGCTAATAATTGGTTAGTCGGTTTGTGGCAAGTGGGAAGATGGTTGTCAAGAGCTAAAAAATATTTTACCGATAGTCAGAACACTATTATTCGTTGGCTAGATGAGATTATTGCTTACTTCGATTATAAGACTACCAGTGGTGTTGTCGAAGGCATCAACAATAAACTCAAGTTGATTAAACGTTCGGCTTACGGATTTATAAACTTTGAAAACTTCCGAGTTAGATGTTTGCTTACTTGGCAGTTTGATTGTTAGTTTAGCATACTAGCTAATGAAGAGCCAAAAATCCTCACCCGTTAGCAGCAGCAAAGGAATGGAGACAGAATTGCCGACTTACTTAAACAGCAAGTTTTAAATCTGCTAGCTGTCGCAAAGACAATGAACTGAACTCGCGCGCGCGCCCAAGTCCGAGAAAAAAAACTCGCCTCCCCTTGACAAGTCATACTCGTTATGAGTACGCTATAATAAGCAAAGGAATTGAACCCAAGTACCTAAGAATTTAAAATCATGCTGACGAACCAAGAAGGTCAAAGAGTACCCAAAGTCACCTTTCGCACTCGCAAAGACAACGAGTGGGTGGATGTCACCACCGATGATATATTTGCAGGTAAAACCGTAGTAGTGTTCTCGCTGCCGGGAGCTTTTACTCCCACTTGTTCGTCAACGCACCTCCCCGGTTACAACGAATTGGCGAAAGTTTTTAAAGAAAACGGCGTAGATGAAATCGTTTGCATTTCCGTCAATGACACCTTTGTGATGAACGAGTGGGCAAAAGACCAAGAAGCAGACAATGTGACGTTAATTCCCGACGGTAACGGCGAGTTTACTCAAGGCATGGGAATGCTGGTAGACAAAACAGATTTAGGTTTTGGGAAGCGGTCTTGGCGTTATTCGATGCTGGTAAAAGATGGCGTGGTGGAAAAAATGTTTATTGAGCCAGAGGAACCGGGCGACCCTTTCAAAGTGTCCGATGCCGAGACGATGCTCAACTACATCAACTCCGCAGCAACCAAGCCGAAGGTCGTTTCGCTGTTTACAAAAATGGGCTGTCCCTTCTGCGCTAAGGCTAAGGGAATGCTGAGTCAAAAGGGCTTGGATTATGAAGAAATCGTCTTGGGTCGGGATATCACAACCCGATCGCTCCGGGCTATGACTGGGGCTACAACTGTGCCGCAAGTATTTATCGACGGCAAGTTGATCGGTGGTTCCGAAGCCCTAGAGTCTTATTTGGGTGTTGCTTAGTTAAACCAAAATACTTAGCTTGCAGGTTCACAGTGCACACCTTACTCGTTGTACGGTGTCTACTGTGCGCCTTTGCCGTATTTGGGGATATTTAGCCTCAGCAAACTTCTGAGTCAAAAGTTCGATCGGTCTATTGATCCATTCTCGTGCAACAATTACTGGGGAAGTCATATTAAAAACGCAAGAAATGGGAGTGACCGATCGTGGATTTGAGTTTAGTATCGTCAAATATCTTAAATCCCCCAATATTAGCTTTTTTCATGGGAATGCTGGCAATTTTTCTCAAATCTGATTTAGAAATTCCAGCCCCCATCCCCAAACTGTTTTCGCTGTACCTGCTGTTTGCGATCGGATTTAAAGGCGGCGTCGAACTATCCAAAAGCGGCATTGACCAGCAAGTTGCCCTGACAATTTTGGCAGCGATGCTGATGTCAATGCTAGTACCAATTTATACTTTTTTCATACTGAGGATAAAACTCGACTCTTACAATGCCGCAGCGATCGCAGCCACCTACGGTTCCATCAGCGCCGTCACATTTATCACCGCAACCTCCTTCCTCACAGCACAGGGCATCGACTTTGACGGTTACATGGTAGCCGCGCTAGCATTAATGGAATCCCCAGCAATTATAGTCGGTCTGATTCTAGTCAGTGTATTTGGCGGGGAAGAAGGAAAACGCGAAATAGTTTGGTCAGAAGTGTTGCAAGAAGCATTCCTAAACAGTTCTGTTTTTCTGCTGATTGGCAGCCTAATTATGGGCGTACTGACAGGAGAACATGGTTGGGAAGTTATGAGTCCGTTTACTCAAGACTTGTTTTACGGAGTTCTGACTTTTTTCTTGCTAGATATGGGGCTGGTTGCGGCTAGCAGAATTAAAGATTTGCAAGAAGCAGGAGTTTTTCTGATCGGCTTTGCAATCCTAATTCCCATAGTCAACGCAGTAATTGCTTTGCTAATAGCCAAATTAATCGGAATGCCGCAGGGAGACACTTTGTTGTTTGCCGTATTGTGCGCGAGTGCTTCTTATATAGCAGTACCAGCAGCCATGCGCCTAACTGTTCCCGAAGCGAATCCAAGTCTTTACATTTCAACGGCCTTAGCAGTGACATTTCCATTTAATATCATTGTAGGCATTCCCCTGTATCTATACGGAATCAATATGTTTTGGAGGTGAGATGATGGAGTCAGTCAAAAGAGTAGAAATCATAGCCCACTCAGTAGAACTCGGCAAGATTTTAGACGGTTTAGACAAAGCTGGCGTACCCGATTATGCGGTGATTCGTGATGTCGCTGGAAAAAGCACTAGGGATCACGTTTCCCGTGATTCATCAATGACGGCGCTGGATAACATTTATGTGCTTGCTTTTTGTTCACCAGCTCAAGTTTCAGCAGTTGCAGAAAACATTAGACCCGTACTCAATAAATTTGGTGGGTCCTGTTTTATTTCAGATGCGGTGGAATTGCTAATTACTAGGTGCGTCGGGTAGTCATTAGTCATTAGTGATTGGTGATTATACCAATTCGGAAAATTTGAGCTACACCTATAGCAATCCTCGCATCATTTGTAAATTTCTTACTCCCTCCCTGCGAGTTCGGGGAGGGTTGGGGTGGGGTAAAAAAATTACGACTCCTGCAAGGATTGCTATAGATTGTACGCCATAAGTGTATGGACACGGCAGTGCTGTGTCCATACGCGTATCTGCGACTTTAATCCTAGGCTTTGGTTCCGACAATCGCCATTAGTGAGAATGCTAATCCGTTTCTCCTTTTGGATAAGTTTTTTATTATTACTTTAGGCTGATTTAAAAAATGCAATTTTGAAAATATTTTCTGTCTATTATAGCACTTTTACAAGTTGACAAAAATCAGCCATTAGCCATTAGTCAGCGGTCATTTCAGGATGAATTGCCCTTCCCAGCCGGGGGAGAATTCAGAATTCTTAAGAGATAGAAAAGAATCAGTTGCAAAAATCCGTTAGCGTGGTAAATTCTAAGCCACAACAGGCGATCCTCTTCGTTGGCGTAGCCCCCGTAAAGGCGGGCTTTCCTTCGGATCGCGAAAGCTAACGCTAACGCCCGATCGACTAACGATATTTTCAATAGGAGTTTAAACATGGCTGCATTAAAAGTCGGCATCAACGGATTTGGTCGCATCGGACGGCTAGTCATGCGTGCCGGCATCAAAAACCCCAACATCGAATTTGTCGGCATTAACGACTTAGTTTCGCCAGAAAACCTGGCTTATCTTTTCAAATACGACTCCACCCACGGCATTTACGACGGCGAAGTTGAAAGCAAACCAGACGGGATTGTCGTTGACGGAAATTTTATCCCCTGTACAGCGATTAGAAATCCTGCCGAATTGCCCTGGGGTAAATCCGGCGCAGATTATGTTGTAGAATCTACCGGATTGTTTACAGATTTTGAAGGCGCATCAAAACACTTGACAGCGGGAGCAAAACGAGTAATACTTTCAGCACCGACAAAAGACCCGGAAAAAGTTCCAACTTTTCTAGTAGGCGTCAACCACCACAAATTTGACCCGACAAAAGATACGGTTGTTTCTAATGCTAGCTGTACGACGAATTGTTTAGCACCAATTGCCAAAGTTATTAACGATAACTTCGGATTGGAAGAAGGTTTAATGACGACAGTTCACGCAATGACAGCTACTCAACCAACTGTAGACGGGCCCAGCCAAAAAGATTGGCGGGGAGGACGCGGTGCGGCTCAAAATATTATTCCATCTTCGACCGGTGCAGCGAAAGCTGTTACTTTGGTGTTGCCAGAATTGAAAGGAAAATTGACGGGAATGGCTTTGCGGGTGCCAACTCCCGACGTGTCTGTAGTTGACCTTACTTTCAAAACAGCGAAGGAAACTAGCTATAAAGAAATTTGCGAGGCAATGAAAAAAGCTTCGGAGGGCGAACTCAAAGGCATTCTTGGATATACTGAGGATGCGGTAGTTTCGACAGATTTTCAGGGCGACGCGCGATCGAGCATTTTCGATGCAGGTGCGGGAATTGAACTGAATTCTAAGTTTTTTAAAGTGGTTTCCTGGTACGACAACGAGTGGGGTTATTCTAGCCGCGTAATTGACTTAATGCTTTCTATGGCCCAGAAAGACGGAATTTTGAATAATTAATTTTTTTGGGGTGGCATTTTGGGCGGGGTTCGCGTGCCCAACCCCTACTCCCCACAAACAAATTCCTAGGATTTTTTGTGGAACGGGCCGGAGAGCCCGTTCCTGATAATGTTATCTAATGTGAGTTAAACTTTTTTTATTTCCGATTCGATCGCGCTCATGTCTGAATTACCACCGCTGAATAACGAAACTATTTGGGCTATTCTCAACGAAGAAATCGACGATGCTGCTGTCAACCGATTAGTTTGGCAGTATCTGGGCTACCGCTGGGATGCCGAGACTGGCAAGTGGAACAGTGCAGGTGTTGCAGCCGAGTGGCGGCAAGAGTACCCGGAACCGCCGGATTTTATCGATTCTAGGCCGGCGACAGTGAAATTGACTCGATCGACCCCTCCAGAAAACAAGCAGTTGCTGAAGGAAAAATTAGGCTTTAAAGGCTATAAAATTGGGGAATTCGGGCCCCGACAGACTCGCAGGGCGACGATGGCTAATTGGTTGATGGGTTTTATGGAATCTGGGGTGTAAGAGGAATTTTGGATGGCTGTGCGGTTCTTGCCACCTTTAGTCTGTGTCCTCTGCGTCCTCTGCGGTTCATTAACAAAAATTAAGCCTGTTGAAAGTCAAAAAACACTAAAACCCGCCAATTCCAACCTCCTCACCCCCAACCCTGACCGAAAATTTGGGTGCTGTGCCCAGTCCTTTTAGGACGGCTTTAATTAGAGTTCTTGAAAAAGCGTTCCTACGTTCGCTCATGGTTGTGATATAATCAGGTAGGAGGATAGAGCAAATGTTTCATTTAGTCTACGAATTCAAACTCAAACCAACGGCAGGACAAATAGCAATCTTTGAAGATTGGCTAGAACAATGCCGTCGCGTATACAACTACGCATTGGCCCTGCGTAAACATTGGTTTGAGTCTCGTAGTTGTCGAATTAACGCTTGCTCTATCCGATCTGAGTTCATCATTCGGGCCGAAACTTGCGCGACCAACTTATGCAAGCCAGTGCAAAAGTTTAACTACGGCTAGGGCAAACATACCCACTTTGGCTGCCGTCCAAGTACACGTCCTACAGCAAACACTCAAAAGGCTTGAAAAAGCGTTTGTGAGTATGTGGGAACAAAAACACGGTTTCCCCCGCTTTAAGAAAGCAGGAACAATGCGATCGTTTGTATTCCCGCAATTGGGGGTTAACCCTGTCCAAAATCAAGCGGTGAAGCTCCCTAAAATTGGTTTGGTTAAGTTTCATCAATCACGTCCTATCCCTGATGGTGCAACGATTAAGCAAGCAAGGATAGTCCGTAGGGTTAGCGGTTGGTACGTGATGTTAGCCCTACAATGGGACGTTTCAGTACCCACTCTAATGCCCCACGGTGAAGGTATCGGAATTGATGTGGGACTAACTAATTTTCTAGCAACTTCTAACGGTCTTTTAGTCAAGCGCCAAAGATTTTTTAAAGACGCAGAACGCAAGCTTAAATTGCTGCAACAACGTGTCTGTCGTAAAAAACTAGGTTCTAACAATTGGCGTAAAGCTCAAAAGAAAGTCGCCAAACTGCATGAATACGTTGCTAACAGTCGGAAAGATTGGCATCGTAAATTATCTCATCAAATCTGCCAAAACGTGGGAATGATTTTCGTTGAGGATCTGAATCTGATTGGGCTGTCTAGGGCGATGCTAGGGAAACACTGCTTAGACGCAAGCTGGGGTCAATTCTTCACAATCAAGCGAGCAAACTTGTTTGAAATATGGCGTGTACTTTCAGAAGGTAAGTGCTCATAAAACGAGTCAAATTTGCCCCAATTGTCTAGCAGAAACAGGAAAAAAACAGCTTGATGAGCGTACTCATTCATGCTCGAACTGTTGCTATACAACGGACAGAGATGTTGCAGCCGCTCAAGTAGTTCTAATTAGAGGACTTGCAGCCGTAGGGCATACGGTCAAGATGCTTGCCTGCAAGTAAATTCATTGGAATCCCTGCGAATCAAGAATCCCCTCGCCTTTAGGCAGGGGTATGTCAAATCGGGCTGTTCCGTAAAGTATTCTAGAGTCAGCACAACACAACTGTGAGGTAAGCTTTATGAAAAGAACCACCAGATCTCGCTTAACCAGCATTTCCCTCGCTACCCTAATGCTAGCAGGCGTTTCATTAAGTGCGATCGCCACACCAGCCAGCACCCAACCAGCAACCCAACTCGCCCAAGCAACTGCCAAAAAGCGCCTCGTCGTCATGGACTTCGACTACGGCCCCACCAACAGCTATTACACTTCCTACAGGGGAGTCGGCGCCGCCAAAGGCATCAGCGAACTGTTAATCAACGAACTCTTGACATACTCACCGTCGTGAACGAGCGGTGATTCTTTACGCTTCATTGACGGACGCTACGCCCGGTAGTCTTACTCTGTCTCGACGTACATTTAGAGTCGTGCCGATGCCCCGTGCCGACTTTTTCTATATTTATAGATGCGTTTTTGTCTCTATCATGTTCGCTGCCACAGCCTAAACAAAGAATAGAACGCACCGATAAATCAACTTTGCCCCATCTGTAACCACAATCAGAGTTAGAGTCGATGGGGAAATCACTTTCCCCACCTCTCATTCAGAACCGGACTTGAGACTTTCACCTCATCCGGCTC